>JABGOS010000097.1 GCA_018645265.1 Deltaproteobacteria bacterium | reverse complement strand
CGTCATGATAGTATGCCCAATACATTTTTTAAGATTAGGCGCGCTCTCATTGTTAAGCGTTAATTCAGGATTTCCGGGAAACTTAATATCACCACCCTGATAATTCTCAACAAACTGAACTTTCACGTTCGCACCTGAGGCTTCGTTCGCGGTATCAAGATGTGAAAGAAAGCCTATCGTTGGGACCTTGCCCTTTGCAGGATGTCCATCAGGAACGTTGTCGGTGATCGTTGCGAATATAAAACCATCCTCCTGTGTCTCTACATTATCGGCGCCAGCGTTCTTGAGGTCATCTGTAATAATTTTTGCAAGCTCGAGCTGTCCAGGTGAACTCGGATGGCTCTTACTCTCAGGGTCCGCTGTCGTATCGATCTTCGTGTATTTCACAAAATCATCTATCATTCTCTTGGTATTCATGTTTCCTCTCTTTCTTCCCCCGTCAGATTAAGAATTTACTGTTTTCCATTATTTTCTTTCCATCAACTTCAATCGTAACGTTACGCATGACGCCATCGTTATGAGCCTGGCTCGTCCACTCCGCGCCAGTCTTGTCGGAATATGCATCGCCAAGGGCTATGTGAACGCCGGGAAATTTCTCGTCCTGAAGAAGGTTGCAAATAAGTTTATTGAGACCAATGTTTGTTCCGATAGCAAATTCACCTACGCGATTTGAATTTTCATCCGTATTAAAGGTATACTCCTCAAACTCATTTTTTAATTTTTCATTGCTACATGTTACGCTGCCCTTAATACATCTCCCATCCTTCACATCATAAGAAACCGGCGTTCCGGAAAGATCACCATATTTCTTATTAAAGAAATCACCGAGGCAGCCATCAATGACAACCTTACCATTCACATCGACAGGAACACTGAAGACTTCACCATCGGGAAGATTGCTCCATGCGCCTGGTTGTATATTTCCATCACAGATGATCCATTTAAACTTCTGATCGAACTTCGCTGTTACATCAGTACCTGCAGAGGTAGTCACGTGAATCTCTTTCGCTTTAGATGCTATATCATACACCTTCTTTGAGATTTCCTGAATCTTAGCATAGTCAGAGGCCATACCCTGGCTCATCATATCTTCGATAAAGTTAGGCATATGTCCGTGTCTGATATTATTTGCCTCAACCTCTTTGATCATAGGAATGCGGAAACTCTGAAGCTCACCCTTCTTACCCTGAGCGATGTAGAAACTCACCTGAGCACCCTTGAGTGCATTTCCAATTTCAGATGGAAATTGTATTGGATTGTTTCCATCATCAGGACGATCCCCATAATTTTCCATTACGAACATCTGTACTTCGGCGCCAACATTTTCCGCCTGAAGCTTTAGCGCTCCGCCTAACTTCTCCGTATCACGATCCGTTACTATAACGACATTTTCACCGCTCCGAACCTTTAAACAATTTACGACTGCTTGCTTTGCACCGTTTTCGATAGCGTTGCTCATATTGTTCTCCTTTGTAGGGAAGTAAAAAACCCCCGGTCGGTTTTCCGACCGGGGGCCCCCAAACTAGTTATCAATCACCTTCCTTAGCGCGCTTCGCGCTGAAGAAGACGTATAGACATATTACAGCGAGCATAACAGCCCCCAACCAATTTCCAAATGACGTATCGGCATTATGGAAGTTCGGTAATATGCTCATATCATATTTCGTTTCAATGAAGCGCAGCAGCGCACCCAGAACACCCATCAAGGCTCCACCAGCAATAAAACCGGATGCGATGAGAGTTCCCTTTTCGCGTCGTGCGTTTGCTAACCCCTCATTCCCCTTCGCGCTTTTCTGAACGAGATAGGCGACGAGTGCACCAAGAAGTATCGGCGTATTGTAAGCCTGCGGTATGTACATACCGAGTGCAAATGCGAGAGGTGATATGCCGAGGAGTTCCATCAGAATGGCAATGACAGCGCCGATTCCGTAGAGCAACCAAGGAGCGCCCTTAGCAGCCATAAGACCCTTGATGATAGCAGCCATGGCGTTAGCCTGCGGAGCTGGTAGCGGTTTCGGATGTGCAGCCGAAACTACAAAACCATCGACCTGATTGAGCATGATAATAACAGCTGCAACCGTTGCGGCGGCAAATACGGTACCGAGTATCTTGCCCCACTCCTGCCTGGATGGCGTTGAACCTAACCAATAACCAGCCTTCATATCAGTAATCGTACCTCCAGCGATAGCAAGTGAGGTACAGACCATTCCACCAATCAGAAGCGCAGCCATCATCCCATATTCACCTGAAAGACCTGCTGCGATCAGAATGAGCGATGAGATTATAAGCGTCATAATAGTCATACCCGAAACCGGGTTGATGCCGACTATTGCAATCGCCCTGATCGCCACTGCGGTGAAAAGAAATGAAACAACTACGACAACCGCGAGCGCTATGAAGGTAAGACTTGTTGGGTTAGCTTCATTTGTAAGAACGCCGAAACGGAAGAAAAGCCATGTCGCAATGAGAACACCAACGAGGAAAACCATTATGATCGACATCGGTATATCACGCTCAGTGCGATCGATTTTGGTTTCGCCGCCATGCTGTTTTCTGGAAGCAAATATTTCTTTAAAACCCTTGGTAAAAGCTTGAAGTATGATCGGGCTAGTTTTGACAATACCGATAAGGCCCGCGGCAAAGATTCCACCGATACCGATGTAACGAACGTAGTATATGAAGATCTGAGTGGCGCTCATCGATGCAATCGTCATCGTTCCCTCTGCTGGAGGAATTGCGACGGTGATGTATGCACCAAAGCTGTTAACCAGCGGCACGAAGACAAACCAAGAGAGGAACGAACCACATGCGATTATCACTGCGTAACGAATACCAACGATAAATCCCAACCCCATAACCGCAGCACCAGTATTGATGTAAAATACCGCCTTCACCTTCTGAGTAAGAGGTGTGAAGACATTGATCATAGCGGTCGTAAATTCTTCAGACCAGCTGTGCAGTGCCAAAACTAAAAAGTCATAGATACCACCGATAATCATGGCGACAGCCAAGACCTTCGCATGATTTCCGCCCTTTTCACCAGCCACCAGGACCTCGGCCACAGCGGTAGCTTCCGGGAAGGGGAGTTGCCCGTGCATATCTGAAACGAAATAGCGTCGAAGCGGAACCATGAACAAAATGCCCATGATACCTCCGAGCACTGCTGCCATGAAGACCTTAAAAAGATCGACGTGTTTGTCCAACCCGAGGATGAACAGAGCGGGTAAGACGAATATCGCTCCGGCAACGATGTGTCCGGATGCGCCACCGATCGTTTCGATCATGACGTTTTCCAGGAGAGTAGACTTTCTCTTGCACAACGATCCGATGCCAACCGCTAAGATCGCGATAGGAATGGCAGCCTCGAAAACCTGTGCGATCTTCAGACCAAGATATGCGGCAGCCCCAGAAAACAGGATCGCCATGATGATACCAAGAAATATCGATCTAAAGGTTACCTCAGGTACCGTTTTTCCTGCGGATATAATCGGCACATATTTTTCACCGGGCTTAAGCACGGTATATGCATTCGCCGGCAATCCCGACTTTCCAGATGCGACTTCCATTCCCCCTCCTTTGTTGTGTTAAAAATAAAAAGCGCCGGGGTTTAAGGGAGCTCCGACGCCTTTTTTATGGTTTAAATTTTAATAATCGTTTCGGTTCTGATCATTATATATATCCTCGTGAATGATGCTTTTTATTGAATAGTCGGTTCTTTGTCAAGAAAGGCACATCTGGCGCACCATTTCCAGTAATCTAGGTATCGCTATCTGACCAGCGGGATGGTTCATTTTCTGAACACTTTTCATGCTGGAATGAATCGATCAAATTGAGTAAGCTGTTGGAACTATGAGATTAGGAATTGATTTACTTCTAGATACACACATCGGAATCCTTGCGGATGCTCGAATCGGCATCTTGGCAAATGCTGCTAGTGTAACAACTGCCGGAAAATCATCTATTGAACGGTTGCTCTCAACTCCACAGGTGAAGGTGACTGCGATATTCGGACCGGAGCATGGGATAGATCTTTCTGCACAGGATATGGAACCTGTGAACTCATGTGTACATCAAAACATCCCAATTCACAGCCTCTATGGGAAAACTCTCGATTCACTGACTCCCACGGAAAAAATGTTGAGCGATATCGACGTATTGGTAATTGATCTCCAGGATATCGGCAGTCGCTACTATACATATGTCTGGACTGCATGTCTTTGCATGAAGATCTGTGCTCAACTTGGTAAAAAAGTGATCATCTGCGATCGCCCAAATCCCATCGGTGGAATCGCTGCCGAGGGCGGCAAAATAGAGAAGGGCTATGCATCCTTCGTCGGTCTCCATTCTATTCCAAACCGTCACGGCATGACGATCGGTGAGATCGTTCATTACGTGAACGGTTATGAAAAATACGAGTCAGATCTTATAGTTATACCGATAGAGGGATGGAGCCGTGAAATGAATTGGTTTGATACAGGTCTCAACTGGCAAAACCCCTCCCCCAATATGAGGTCATATGAGGCGGCACTCATCTATCCAGGTATGTGTCTAATCGAGGGAACGAATATATCGGAGGGTCGCGGCACAGCAGAACCATTCATGCGGGTCGGCGCACCATTTATCAATGCCAAAGAATTCTGTGATCAATTCAACGCAATGGGCATCGATGGAATTACAGCTGCACCAGACTCCTTTACGCCGACACATCAAAAGTGGTCCGGTAAAAAATGCAGTGGCGTGAAGTGGGGGATAACTGATTCGAAGAAATTCAAACCATACCTATCCGGTCTCACCTTTATCTGGCTCGCAAACAAACTGTATAAGGATAAAGGTTTCGAATGGCGGAAAGATCCCTATGAATTCGTAACCGACAAACCGGCGATAGATCTTCTAACCGGTTCGGATGTTTTTCGTTCCAATATTGACTCCCTCAAATTCGAAGACTTGATCGAACTTTCAATCACACCTCAGAAGCTATCGTTAAAAAGAAACAGTCATCTTATTTACTGATTTTCAAAGACCGCAGCTATTGCTCAGCAATATCCACATCTATCGAACCGAACTTGCTATCAATTGTGACTTTATGTTTTCCGTCTCCAATTTTCGCCGTTAAAAGTTTCCCTTTTTTCTTAGTGGGAAAGCTGCAATCGATATCGCCGAATTTTGATTCGCCGATGAAGGTAAATCCGTAATCCTTCTGAAGTATGAGATCGACATCGCCATACTTTGCGTCGACATTGATATCCCCAGAAACCTTCCCGACCTTCGCCTCACCGTATTTACTATCTATCTCTAAGTTGCCGCTGATTCCCTCAAGTCGGATCGTTCCATACTTTGCATCCGCACTCAAATTGCCTCCAATATTTTTAACTTCGGTTGTACCGTATTTTCCATCTATCTTCGTATCACTTTCAATATTATCTACATTCGTTGTCCCATACTTTGCTTCCAAATCAAGCGGACCCTTTATAGATGATATGTTTAAGTTACAATTCTTGCATTCAACCTCCGCCTTCATCCATTTTGGAACCTTTATTTCCGCCTCGTATGCAAGCCCTGTAATCCCGTCCGGGTACATAATCCTATCTGAGAGAGGATCCGCGCCCTCTATCTGAATGGATGATCCATCTATCTTATATGTGACATCCATCTCGCCTAAAATTCGCTCCGCTTTTTTACGATCGCTGCCAAAGACCATCTTCTTAAATTCAATCTTTACATCCGTTGTGTCGGTACCCACCACCGTTATCTTTCCATTTATGAACTCAACATCTACGCCCTTCGAACCTTTTATAGGAATGGACATCTCACCCTTATCAACCGCCGCTGGTTTTAGAAGAAGGAGCTTGCCGATATTCATGCGCTGAAATTTTCCATCTATCTTTATGCCACCAACTTTTATCTGACCACCCTTTGCATCGATATCAATGACGCCCTTTATCTTAACACCCTCATCGCTCACCGATATAGCATCATTAAAAACTCTCACACCGTCATCATCGATTTCCACCAAACTACCTTTGAACATTCCAAGAAAAGGAAAGAGGACGTACTTGTAACTGAAGTAACCCCCACCGAGGCAGAGAGCTACGATAAGTGCCGCCGCCACTAAAATTGTATTTCTAACGGTATGCCTCTTCGGAGGAATAGCCCATCCGCGTTGTTCACAATATTGTGCCGCGATAGCTTCCGGAGCCCCCATCTTACCGAGAACTCCTTTCAACGATTCTTCGTCGAGCTCGCCCTTTGAGTCGCTCTCCCAGCGTTCAACGATATGCTCCTTTATCTCGCGAGTTATATCGTCGCGATCTACATCGCTGAGATGTGAAAGCCTTCTGCTCAAAATTTTGATATATCTTTGAATCGATGGATTGTTTTCGTTCATATCCCACCTCCATTTTTATCTATTAGATTGTTTATGCTTTTTGTGAATGAACCCCATGCACCGTTGATTTTCTCCAGCAGTTCAATCCCGTTTTTACTGAGCGAATAATATTTTCTCGGCCTACCTTGATCGGATTCCACCCATTCCGTGAATACGAGCCCATCCGCACGGAGCCTCGAAAGAAGGGGGTAGATCGTACCCTCTGAGATCGTCAGGTCTGGAACCTCCTCAAGCCGTTGCACCATCTCAAGCCCATACAGAGCTCCATCCCTAAGGATATTCAGAATCACCATATCCAGAACACCTTTTCGAAGTTGCACTTTCCAGGTATCGACCTCCATAAAACTCCCTTCCTCAGTCAAACAAGATATCTTGCTATACAAGGTATTATGCAATACACGACATCTTGTCAAGCATCAACAATAACCGCTTGGTAGTTATTATTTAAAAGTGTATAGATTTCAGAATATTATGGATCAAAAAAATTTTCCTTCATACATCCAGCTATCTGAATCGGGTGAATTAGCAAAAAGAACCGGAATCGCATATCGGCTCATGGAATCCTGTAAACTCTGTCCGCGTGAATGCGGGGTAAATCGATTGAAGGGGGTGGAGGGCATCTGCAAAACCGCCAAAATAGCGGGCGTTGCGAGCTGCAACCTCCACTTTGGTGAAGAACCGCCTATCACTGGTACCTATGGGTCTGGCACCATATTCTTCACCGGCTGTAATCTGAGATGCAGGTTCTGCCAGAACTACCCAATCAGCCAGCTCGGCCATGGTGAGGAGGTCACCCCAGGACGTCTGGCGGAAATGATGCTCAGCCTGCAGAAACGTGGCGCACATAACATCAACCTTGTCACGCCATCCCATGTCGTTCCTCAGTTCTTAGCTGGCCTTACGATCGCCGCCAAAGAGGGACTCACCCTTACAATAGTTTATAACTCCAACGGTTACGAAGGGTTAGAAGCTCTGAGGCTATTAGATGGCATCGTTGATATCTACATGCCGGATATAAAATATGCATCGAAGGATGCGGGTGACAGATGTTCATCGGCACCAGATTATTGGGATCGCGTTCGCCCTGCTATAAAGGAGATGTATCGTCAGGTGGGGGTGCTCGAGGTTGATGGCGATGAAATAGGAATACGCGGTATGCTCATTCGGCACCTCGTCCTACCCGGTAGTCTTGCCTCATCGGAGAAGGTATTTGAATTCGTTGCAACTGAGGTATCCACCGATCTTCCCGTAAACCTCATGAGCCAATATTTTCCAGCACACCTAGCTACCGACGATCCCCTTCTCAACAGACACATTACGAAGGATGAATTCGCAAAAGCGGAGTTGGCCCTCCATAAATGGGGCCTCGACGAAGGATGGATACAGCACCTGTGATGCTTAAAATTATACAATTGCTTCCCAAACTCTGATCTGGTAGGGGTCTGCCACTATGGTAAAGGATTTAAAACAGCTTCTTGAAGCAAACTGCGGCAGGCAACATGAGCTGTTCGCAAAATATCTCAACCCTCAGCTCGTGCGCGTCCTACGCACCATCAGCTTCGATAACAATTATGTACGGGCTGACGGTCCAATTCTTTATGATGAAAAGGGTAACGATTATCTTGATTTGCTAGCCGGCTATGGGGTCTTTGCGCTTGGCAGATCCAACCCCAAGATCCTGAAGGCGCTACACGAAGCGATAGACCTCCAGTATCCGAACATGGTTCAGATGGACGCGCCACTAGTTGCAGGCCTTCTGGCCGAACGCTTGGTCTCATATATGCCAGAGGGTGTGGATACTGTATTCTTCACAAATTCCGGAACAGAATCGAACGAAGGCGCCATCAAGTTTGCACGCAAGGCGACAGGCCGAAAGAGGATTCTCTTCTGGGATCACGCCTTTCACGGACTGACAACTGGATCGCTAGCGCTAAACGGTGGCACTGAGTTTAGAAAAGGATTTGGTGAGCTACTCCCAGGCGCCACGATGATACCAATGGGTGATATCGATGCCCTGAAGATGGAGATTGAGAAGGGCGATGTCGCAGCGTTTATCTTCGAACCGATACAGGGTAAGGGTGTCTACATCGCATCCTCCGCCTTCCACAAGGAAGCGGAAGCGCTCTGCAAAAAACACGGTATCATCATTATATGTGATGAAGTACAGACCGGTCTTGGAAGAACTGGAAAGATGTTCGCCCATCAGCATTGGAACTTAAATCCTGACATCGTTACAGTAGCCAAAGCCTTGTCAGGTGGGTTCGTTCCTGTAGGCGCGATATGCTATCGTCGCTCGATATATGAAAAAGTTTTTACCGGCATGGAGGACTGCGTCGTCCACTCCAACACCTTTGGAAGAAATATACTCGCAATGGCAGCAGGTCTCGCAACTTTGGATATTATTGAAGAGGATGGGCTAGTCGACAACGCAGCGAAGACTGGCCAGATAATAATCGACGGCATTCGTTCGATGCAGGATCGTTACGAAATGCTCTCCTGTGTGCGAGGCCTTGGTCTCATGATCGGCATCGAGTTCGGTGCGCCAAAATCCTTAAAACTTAAGATGGGCTGGAAGATGGTTCACGCTCTCAACAAAGGACTCTTCAGCCAGATGATCACGGTGCCGCTCATGAAAGAGCACCGAATACTCACGCAGGTCGCAGGTCACAACGTCGATATCGTAAAACTCTTGCCACCCCTAATAATTAATGAGATGCATGCCGAGAGATTTTTGAATGCTTTTGAAAAAGTCGTCGCCGATTGTCACAAGTTTCCCGGGAACGCCTGGGCAGTAGCAAAAAATCTTGCGGCAGCGGCGGCCAAGTCGAAGAGGATGGCAAAGGATGAAGAGAGAGATCGCATCATTCAAACTCATTCCAATGATACTGCTGGTATTCTTGATGATGTCACCACTACCCCTGTCGGCGGAGGAGAAGGCATCTGAATCAAATGATGATGTAAGCGCAGAAACCGATTCAGAAGAAACCGCAAAAGATTCTTCATTTCAAATTTCAGACCGAAGACGCCCCCATAAAAAATTCTTAAGTGAGTTAACGATATTCGGTGGAGACTACCTCGGTGACGAGTGGCACAATACGTGGGATGTCGGCGCAATGTATACACTGCATTTCAATGAAACGTTCGGCGCTTCCGCAGCATACACCTACAGCCAGCTTGATTATGATGCCTCCGGTAACTTCGGAAGAAGCGTTACCGATGACAATGTTCACATGGGTAACGGAGCTCTCGTCATCAACAATGACTGTGCGTTCAGGGCAGGAAAGAGCATAATAGAATGTGATCTTTTCATGACAGTTGGCGGGGGAGGTATAAAGGTAAATCGCGTTTGGGAGTGGATGATCGTTATCGGCGGTGGCATGAGGATCTACACTCCGCTCAAGTGGTTCGCCGTAAGATTTGATGTAAACTCATATCTACACCCAACCCCAAATCCAACCGGCAACACATTCGATTCAGACATAGCTATGAATCTAGGGCTCTCATTTATCATCCCCGCTAAAAAGCAGGAGGAGGAGATGAGAATTCGTGAGGCTGAGGAACGGGCGAAATGGAAGACCGATTAACTTAATTCAAAGAATCAATCGTCGTCGTCATCATAGTCATCATCTGAAGATGGAAAGCGAAGCGTTAGCGCAACCACCTTACCATCCTCCTCAGGAGCTACCACTTCCGCATAACCGTACGCCGCTGTCACCCATCCCGATGTACCGTCACGCATCAGCTTGCCTTCCACTTCCAGCGTCTGACCAGCATGGGCTTGGACGTTTTTCATCGTAAAGTTTCCCAGCCCACCATAAACTTTAAGGCCAAGGCGGTCGATCGGCCCATCCTTTGCGTAAACCTCTATCTGCATGCCCTCTATAGGAATTTCGTCATCTTCACACTTCTTGCAGGTAGCATTTCCTGAAATCGTAAAGGTCACAGTGTTGCCTTCATTATAGTCCAGAAGATTTCCCTCCAGGCTCGAGCTCTTAATATCTCCCGAACAAGCAATCCCCCACGATAAGAATGTCGTGAAAAAGAGCAAAGAAATACGCATGGATAGCTTCATAATCCCTCCCTGTTTAGAGTAAGATTACATCCTATGGGCGTTTTATGGCAAGCGATACTTTTATAGCCATCAATTGCCCAGGAAGTTTGACAATGACCATCTTCATGGCTAAAGGTTTATGATTACATGGAGGTGTGACTTGTCAGAATATAAATTTAAATTATTGAAAGAGTCATCTAACTACTATTTCCCCAACCTTTCTGATGACCAGAAGAAAGCCAAAAGCAAGAAGCTAGAGAGGTCTGTAAAGCAGATCGACCTTGAAAAGATCAAGTCGATAAACGACCTTGTGACAGCGTATGGCAACGCATCGATCCAGGCCCGAAACATCGGTGGCTGTGCTGACGTGGTAGAGGGGATGATGTCAGACTCCGACAGGCCAACGGTTTTCTTGGGACTCGCCGGTCCCTTGATTGCGGCGGGCCTTCGTAAGGTCATCCGCGATATGATCGAAAACAAGATGGTAGATGTCGTCGTATCTACCGGTGCAATTCTATATCAGGATTTTTATCAGTCGTTGGGCTTTAAGCACTCAGTCGGCACACCGGAAGCTGATGACAGGGAACTTCGCGATCTCTATATCGATCGAATCTACGACACCTACGTGGATGAGGATGCCTTCTGGAAACTCGACTGTTCTATAGGACATTTTGCCGACGAATTGCCAGCCGGAAGATATTCCACGAGACAATTTCTGGAAATTCTCGGAAGTACAATTGATGACGAAAATTCTATCCTTGGGACAGCTGCCAAACATAAAGTCCCAATATTCGCCCCTGCGATAAATGACTCATCGATTGGAATCGGGCTCACAGAACATTATCATCGTTGCGTAAAAGAGGGAAGGGAAGGGGTCGTCATTGATTCCATAAGGGATAACTACGAACTGACACAGGTCGTGGTACAATCGAAATGCACATCGGCAATTTACGTTGCTGGCGGAGTACCTAAGAACTTTATCAACGATTCGGTAGTTATGGCATACATCTTTGGTCTCGATACCGGAGGACATAGATACGCAATCCAGGTAACAACCGATTCTCCCCATTGGGGAGGGCTGTCCGGTTCAACTCTTTCCGAAGCAACAAGTTGGGGCAAGGTTTCCAAGAAGGCAACGCACTGCATGGCCTTCGTGGAACCCAGCGTATCACTTCCACTGATCGTAGGTTCAGCCCTTGAGAAGGGAACCTGCAAAAAACGATCACGTATCGAATATGATTGGGATTCACCCATCCTGAAGAGCCTGAAGAAATAGATACTAATCCAAGGATAGATCTTCCGACATACGCTCCAACCTGCTGATAGCAGGTATGAGAGTATCGACGCCCTGCACTGTTCCTAGCCACTCCAGCGATGTCGCAAGATACATGGACGCAAGGCTTATGTCAGCGTGGGTCGGATCATCCACAAAGAGATGTGTATACGCAAGCCTTATAGCATCATTAGCTGCGGCGCGATGTTTATGCGTAATCTGCCCATTCCATCTGAGGGAGCTTTCAAGGAGGTGTCTTATGTTTTCCCTTTCTGAATCATGCCATGAGTTCCAGAGCCCCCGGCATAAAGAGATGAAAACAGTGTGTGCCTCATCCGTACTATTGGATGCTAGCCGCCAATAGCCTCCTGCAACCGCACGATATCTATGAACGGCTGCGCTGGCTTTTGTTGCTATACCACTGTAGCTTTCCGCACGTTCGCCGCTACCCAAACAGGCAGTGATAAAATCCTGACAAACCTCTGCGGCTGTCTCTTCAAGTATTGCAGCTGCTATCGGATACCGCTTGCTGTACATTTCAGCTGCGGCCTTATGAAAAAGCCGAGCAGATTGCGCACATGATTGCACATTAACAGTTTTTGAAAGATGAAATGCCGATAGAAGGATCTGTGAAACTCGATCTTGAACGTCGGCATGCACGGACCCTACTGTATCCACAGAATTTGGATCAACATCAGCCAGCCTCGAAACAACATTGGCGTGGGACTGTATAAGCTGCTGCTGCTTTCCTAGTTCACCTTTAATGACATCCAAACCTATAAATCTCTCAGTACCTCGCGGCATGAATGGCGCTAGGACAAGGCGTTTTAGGGGAATCTGCGTTGCTGTAGGCTGTGCATATCTCAGACAGGCATTCGTTACCTCATAGGGCATCACACCGATACTGTGCGCCTGAAGCACATGAAAGAACTCCGAGCGAAACGAATGTAGCGTCACTGTGGACATGACTGTGCCTGTTCCTTATGCATCCTTTATCGCACTTTATAGGAAAAGGTTGTGTGGTTTTATGAAGGGGCAGCCCCATTAACATTTAGAAGCTAAGTCAACAGCTAAACCCACGAAAGATTGAGCTTTAACTCGCTGCTGATAAATCAAATCCCTTAGAAGCCCCCAGGATCGACATATCCATCCCCGGTTACTACTCCTCCGGGATCGACAGTGCCCGGCGTACATTCGTCTACGAATCCGTTACAATTGTTATCTAAACCATCATAGCAATACATACCCGATTCCTCTATCGGAAATACAACCTGATCACAACTCGATGGCCAAGATCCGTTTAGACATGTTTGAGATCCAATCCTGCATATTCCCGCTACATATGGAACCAAACAATCCCGTCGTTCCCAGTCATCACATTCCTGCTGCGTACACCCTTCATTCACCTGGCCGTCACAGTCGTCATCCTTATTGTTGTCGCATATATCAACGCTGTTTGGCTGCCCTGGGGTACAATAGTCTGGCCACTGTCCGCCGACACAGATTCTTTGTCCGTAGGCACATTCGCCTTCAGCGTTCGCGGTGCAACTTTGAATTTGTCCGTTCGTACATTCCGGACACACATTGCCCTCATCGACATATCCATCACAGTCATTGTCCTCTCCGTCACACACCTCTGTGGTCGGATTTGCTGATACCGAGCATGCACCCCATGAACCTCCAGAACATACCTTATACCCGGTCAATGTCTCGTTTCCACATACAGCAGTACATCCATCTATAAGGTTTTCGTCCGTCAGACCGTTACAGTCGTCATCTACGCCATCACATTTGGTCTCACTTGAGTCGGGCTGTCGCGCACTGCAAAGCCCCCAGTCGCTTCTAGAACCACCGAACAAGCACTCCTTTATACCGGTTCCACAGGCCGTACTACATGCTATTGTAACGTTCTCATCGATTTCACCATCGCAGTCGTTATCCTCGCCATCGCAGCTCTCAACGGTTGGCAGGCCAGAGCTACATAAACCCCATTTTCCAGCACTGCATACGGTGGTGCCGCGTCCGCAGGCAGTGGTGCAAGTCTTCACCAAATACTCATCGACTTTACCGTCGCAATCATCATCTACATTATTACATGTTTCCACTGTTGGTTTAGGTGCGGTACATCCAATCCAATCTCCATCCCCTCCTACTTTACATGTTTCCACTCCATCCCCACATGCCGTTGAGCAATCTTGCGTCAACCCCTCATCGATCGTACCGTTGCAGTCATTGTCATCACCGTCGCACTTTTCATCTCCACCGGAAATACCTCCATCGCACTCGCCCCATCCATCGCTATAGCAAATTTGTATTCCCTCTAAACACGCTCCGACGTTGGTTCCACATGGCTGCTCTTCACCGACCACACAGTCACAAACCTCATCTGTCTCGCCATTGCAGTCATCATCTTCACCATTACATATCTCCACATTTACTTCAGGTGCGCTACACTCTATCCAATCTCCATCCCCTCCTACTTTACATGTTTCCGTTCCGTGCCCGCATGCCGTTGAGCAATCTCGCGTCAACCCCTCATCGATCGTACCGTCGCAATCGTTATCCTGGCCGTCGCATGTCTCAACTACCGGTTTTACAGCAGTGCAATCATCATTCCACCCTACTGTCTCTCCAACTATACAAGTCTGCAGACCCTCCCCACATTCGGAAAAACACTTTCTAGTGATATCCTCATCAATTGTACCATCACAGTCGTTGTCCTTGCCATCACAGCTTGCCTCATCCGGCCCCTCATAGTTCTGCAAAAGCTGATTATAGTCGGGCTCAACTGGTTCACCGTTCACACAATCCTGCGTAACACCTTCACACACACCCTCCT
>JABGOS010000117.1 GCA_018645265.1 Deltaproteobacteria bacterium | reverse complement strand
CATGGGTCCAAAATCCCTTCGCATGACTCCTATGATCAAGACGAAGAATATGGTTAGTAGTGGATAGAAGCTGTATGGAATACAGTTTAGAAAAACAGAGAATGCACCTTTTATGTATCCAGTCTGACCGAGTGTGTCCTGGATGAGTCCTATTTCATATCCAATCCACGTCGAGAGCGTGATGCACGCTATCGGAGCTGCCGTTGAATCGACTATGAATGATAGCTTTTCTCTGGAGATCCTCAGTTTATCCGTAATCGGTCGCATCGTGTTTCCGACTATCAATGTGTTCGCATAGTCATCGAAGAAGATCACTATACCTAAAAGCCATGTCGCGATCTGTCCTCCTCGATGCGTCTTTGCAATTTTTGTGAGTAATGTGACAAGCCCAGATGTTCCTCCATTCTTGGAGATAACTCCTACGAGCCCGCCGAGTAGCATGCTGAATATGATAATCGCAACGTGGTCGGGATCAGCAACTGCAGGTTGGACGAAGCGATCTATTATATGTAAAAATCCTGAGATCGGGTTGTTTCCAAGGATGAGGGTTGCTCCCACCCAAACTCCCGCAAAGAGCGATAGGATGACGCGTCTTGTGATGATCGCTAGCAGTATCGCGAGAAATGGAGGAATTATCGATAGAAAGCCGTAGTTAGGTGAGAGCAGTTCCATATGTGCTCCTTGATATGTAATTACAGTAGTGAAAAAAGCTCAATCGAGCTATATTGAGCTATATGCATTTTCTATCGTACATAGCCATCGCCTTTTGTCTATGCCTCGTTGCTTTTGTTGCTGCAATATTTGGAATTGGCGGAGGAGGACTTTATACGCCGATTCAGCTTTTTTTCGATATAGGGATTCATGAGGCCGCATCGACGAGCCTGTTTCTGATGATAGTATTATCCATTGGAGCCACGATCATCTATCAAAGAGCCAGGAAAGTCGATTGGCAGTTGGCTATTATCTTCGTGATTTTTACCATAAGTGGTGGTTTTCTTGGTGGGTATCTCTCAGACTTTATTTCCAGCGATGTTCTAACTTCGATACTCGTTCTCGTTATGATTCTTTGTGGAGCAACAATGCTCATTCAGCCGGAAAGAAAGCATACGGATAAACTGATAAGCAGGGCTTTCTACGTATGGAACAGGGCATTCGATTCCAGATTGTATTCAGTAAATCTGATAATAGCTCTACCTGTATGTTTTGCGGCTGGATTGCTCAGCGGAATGATTGGTATTGGGGGTGGAATACTTTTAGTTCCTATGATGGCGGTATTTTTCAACATACCGCTAGATATCGCAATAGCGACTAGCGGATTTATGGTTGGAGTTACGGCTATAGGTGGCTTGAGTGGACACATATTTGCGGCACATGTGAATTGGCAACGATGTTTGATCTTCGCACCAGGAATACTTTTAGGATCTATGTTTGGTGCTAGATTTATGCTGCGTGTTGGAAAGAGGCGTCTTAAAATGGCGTTCGGCTTGTTGATGTTTATAATGGCGCTCGGAGTTATATTGAAGAGCATGAAAGGGAGCTGATATGAGATTGCCTAGCGCGAAAAAATTACATTTGGTGCTTAGTACCAGAAGGATAGAAGCCCTTTCGGACGGTGTCTTTGCGATCGTCATGACTCTTCTTATTTTGAGTTTTAATATAATTGATCCAACGTCGGCCGAGTTACAACAGCCGTTAGCAGAGAGAATAACGAGCCAGTGGCCGGCCTTCCTGCACTTCGTTGAGAGCTTTGTTATTCTTGCCTACTTTTGGGTAAAGCATCATCAGCAGTTTCACTTCATCAATAAGTCTGACCAAAGAATCTTATGGCTCAACCTAGCAGGTCTTATGTTTATATGTATGATTCCATTCTCTACGACAGTAATGACCGACTATGGAAATGATAAAATAGCTGCGTTGTTCTTCGAGGGAAACATGCTGGCTGTTGGTCTTATCTATCATTACGAATGGATCTATGCAACGAACAAGCGGCGTTTAGTCGATAAGGAGTTGGATAAATCTATCATCGAGTTCTACAAGAAGATCAATTTGTTGGTTCCCATTATTTCTGTTGTAGCAATAATCGTTTCGATATTCTATGCGCGCCTTGGCACGGGGCTGTATTTCCTTCTACCTGCTATTCCGATTTTTGCATTCAGAAGACGGTGATTATTTCTCAGGTTTAGAATTGATGAAGTTGGATACGGTATTTCCGCACATCTGAACAGCGCTCAACATTGTCAGATATTCAGGTATATCTTCACTGCATGCATGATCCATATTTCCCTTATTGCCGAACGGATGAAGGAGCTCATGGATTATACTTTCAGCTGTGAAAATTCGCCTGTCTCTGATCATCGGACCTGTGTCAGGATCATCTATTAAGTTTGGACACTGCCATTCATCGGGAACTTCAGGGATTTGAATGCATTTTAATCCATCGACGTTTCTGCACTGTCCATCGGATGAAACGTCACTCGTTCGAACCTTTTTAATGCCCTGTAGCTCATAGCCACAACCGCCGAGGATGTGTCCCCAGTCGACTACTGCACCATAAATTACATCGTCAGGATGATATGGTGATGGTGATGAATTACAAAAATTTCTCATTGAAAGCTCATGAGCTTGAGCGCCGCTTGCGCCATAGGGTTCTAGCATATAACCACCATAACTTGCTGACCATTCGTCCTTACTCATGACGACTACATAGTCTGGAGTCATGATGCCATCGCTGTTAAGATGATAGTCCATTAGGTTCTGTGGGACCTCATTGCCGAAGCGACCTCTGACAATCATTTGAAGGTCAAAGGCTTTTGTGGTGTGAAGTTCTTTCTGCAGAAGTTCATTTGCTATTCGAAACGTTTCTCTAATATCGGAATCACTCACGCCCTCGTAGTGATCTTCGTTTAAGATGACATTTACGCGAACTACATTTGGATTTATCCGGCTACATGTAGACATATAGATTTTTCCTTTCCTATATATCTATTATCGGCAGCTCTTGTGTGGATGTTGCTAGTAACACTTTAAAAGCGCAACTATATGATATAATTCATGTTGTATGGTGTTGTCGGAAAGGTAGAACTCAACAGCCTATGTATCTCGAGATGACCAGCCTTTGGATTTCACTCGTTCCCTCGCCTATATCGAGAAGCTTCTGATCGCGAAAGAAGCGTTCGACATCGTAATCCTTCATGAGGCCATATCCGCCGTGGATCTGAACCGCTTGATTTGCAACACGTCCCATGACCTCCGCGCAGTAGAGCTTAGCCATCGAACCCTCTTTGCCGTATGGCAGGCCATTGTTCTTTAGCCAGCACGCCTTATAGAGAAGGTTTCTAGCCGCCTCTATTTCGATTGCCATGTCAGCGAGTTTGAATGCTATGGCTTGATTCTTACAGATCGGTTTTCCGAACTGTTTTCTCTCCTGGGAATACTGGAGCGCTTTTTCGAATGCCCCCTGAGCTCCTCCAAGCCCCATCGATCCTATGGACAGGCGTCCGCCATCCAAGGTTTGGAGCATCTGTTTGAAGCCTTCGCCCTTATTTCCCAAAATGTTTCCAGCGGGGATGCGACAATCATCGAAGTATAACTCCGACGTGTCGGATGCGCGCCACATCATCTTGTCATGCAGCTTTCTTGATTCAAAACCCGGAGCATCGGTTGGAACGATGAAGCAGGAGAGCTCCTTCCTGCCCTTAGCGCTCTTACCGGTGACTGCCTGTACGATCACAACTCCAGAGAGTTCATTGGAAGTGTTCGTGATGAACATCTTGCTGCCGTTTATCACCCACTCGTTTTTTCTTTCATCGAGAACGGCGTTCGTGAGCGTTCCACCGGCATCGCTACCAGCATCGGCTTCGGTGAGACCAAATCCAGAGAGAATTTCGCCCTTACAAAGACGAGGAAGCCATTTCTGTTTCTGCTCCTCATTTCCAAAATAATAAATAGGTCCAATTCCCAGTGAGTTTCCTGCTGCGACTGTCGCTGCCTGCGAACCATCAACCCTTGCGATCTCCTCGACCATTATTATGTAGGAGATGTAATCAAGCCCCTGACCGCCATATTTTGGAGATACGAAGGCACCAAAAAACCCCATTTCGCCCATCTTTTTTGTAATTTCTACGGAAAACTTCTCCTCACGATCGAGTTCCTGAGCATAGGGAGCTATTTCATTTTCAGCGAATTTGCGTACGGTTTCTCTTAGGAAATTTTGTTCATCGGTAAGCGAGTAATCAATCATGATAACTCCTGGTTGTGTCATTTGGCATGACTACTTTGAAGAATTTCTCTTATCGGTAGATTCCTCGTGGGTCAATAGATTTTGCTCTAAGCCGTATCAGGAGTACGTTAATAGCGGTTGCATTACATTTCCTAATTAAGTATTTCCACTACTCGATACATGGAATGACGGATAAGCTCAACAGATCTAATCTTGGAGGTTTCATGAATATCATAGTTACTATTAAGCAGGTTCCTGACACAAACAACATCACAATCGATCCCGAAACAGGTACTCTCAATCGTGAGGGAGTTCCGGCGATTATCAATCCTGAGGATAAAAATGCTCTTGAAGCGGCTTTAACACTCAAGGAGAAGCATGGCGCGAAGGTGATCGTCCTTTCGATGGGCCCACCTCAGGCGGAGAAGGCGCTTCGTGAAGCGCTCGCCATGGGTGCGGATGAAGCGATACTCCTATCCGATAGGGCCTTTGCTGGCGCCGATACATGGGCCACCGCATATACACTTTCCTGCGCTGTGAAGAAGATCAAGGACTACTCGCTGATTATCGGCGGCAGGCAGGCGATTGATGGTGATACCGCCCAGACTGGACCGCAACTTTCAGAGTGTCTGAAAATTCCTCAGATCACATACGTTCAGGATGTGAAGGTGGAGGGTGATACAGTTCTTGCGAAGAGCGTTTTTGGAAATGTGAGAAGAATGGTGCAGGCGAAGATGCCGGCGCTTTTGACCGTTACGAAAGAGATGAATGAACCCCGTTATTCCACGATTAGGGGCATCGCGACGGCGTATCGTGAAAAGAAAATTACGGTGTGGAATAGCAAGGATGTCGATGCGAAGCCAATGCGCATTGGATTGCCGGGGTCTCCGACTCAGGTGAGAAAAACCTTTTCTCCGAAGCACGAGCGTGAAGGCAAAGTGTTCGCAGGTGCACCTGGTCAGTTGGCGAACGATCTTCTAGGTGTTCTGGTCGATAATAATTACGTATGATTCTGTCCGTTCAATAAAAAAACCTTAATGCGAGGTATAAAAAATGGCTCTCATAATCGATAAAGATAAATGTAAAGGTTGCAAGCTCTGTCTTCCGGCTTGTCCGTACGGTGCGATACAGATGTTGGATAAGATCGCATGCTTTAGTGATGACTGCAATCAATGTGGTGCATGCGTCGACTCCTGTAAGTTCGGTGCAATTTACTACGACAGTCCTCAGGAACGCATTAAGATGGATACGTCACAGTTCAAGGGTGTCTCCGTCTTTATTGAACAACATCGGGGCACGATAAAGGGCGTTTCGCTTGAACTCGTTGGGAAGGCGACTGAGCTTGCGAAGGATCTCGGCGTCGATGTAACTGCAATCGTGCTGGGTGATGAGATCGGTCATACTCCAGAAGAGGTGATTTCCTTCGGTGCAAATAAGATCATAGTGGCGGAACATAAGGATCTTTTGGATTATCGCACAGATGCCTATACGAAGGTCCTGGTCGATGTGATTAGAAAGATTCATCCGGAGATAGTGCTCTTCGGTGCGACGCCGGTAGGACGTGATTTGGCGCCTAGGGTTGCGAATAGATTGCAGACCGGGCTTACAGCTGACTGTACGAAGCTCGAGATAGATACCGCTGAGAAACTTCTCCTTCAAACGCGTCCAGCATTTGGTGGAAATGTTATGGCGACTATCGTATGCCCAGATAATCGTCCGCAGATGTCTACTGTTCGACCAGGAGTTATGAAAAAGCTTGAGCGTGATGCGAGCAGGAAGGGTGATGTCGAAAAATTTGATGTTGCTATTGATGAGAAGGATATCATTACGAAGTTGATTGAGGTGGCAGAAGAGGCGAGAAAACATGTAAACCTTGAGGATGCGAAGATCATAGTATCGGGCGGAAGAGGTATGAAGGATCCTGATAGTTTTAAGATTCTAGAGGCGCTAGCCCATGAGTTAGGTGCTGAAGTAGGCGCATCGCGCGCTGCAGTCGATTCGCTTTGGATCGATCACGATCATCAGGTAGGCCAGACTGGTAAAACTGTTCAGCCCGAGCTCTACATCGCATGTGGTATTTCCGGTGCAATTCAGCATTTAGCTGGAATGAGCAGTGCAAAATATATAGTTGCGATCAACAAGGATCAGAACGCTCCGATTCACAGCATTGCCGATGTTTCGATTGTAGGTGATCTCTTCAAGGTTATTCCGAAACTTACCGAGCTGATTAAAGCAACCAAGGCTGAGAAAGACGTTAAGAGTCAGTGATAAGGAGCTAATGATGACTATCAAGACTGTTGGAGTAATCGGTGCGGGGCAGATGGGTAACGGCATTGCTCAGGTTTTTGCAGCAAGTGGTTATGATGTCGTGATGCAGGATGTCAGTCTGGATTTTTGTAAGAAAGGTTTTGCTGTTATTGAGAAGTCCCTTAACAGGATGGCCGATAAAGGAAAAATTTCTACTGATGACAGAGACGCCATTCTGAAAAGAATTACACTGACGGACAATGTTTCGGATTTAGCAAAGTGTGAATTGGCTGTTGAAGCTGCTACAGAACGAATTGATCTTAAACTTGAGATCTTTAAAAAGTTGGATGAGACTCTTCCAAAAGATGCGATTCTGGCATCGAACACATCATCAATATCTATCACAAAAATTTCTTCGGCTACGAAACGACCTGAGAAGGTGATCGGTATGCACTTTATGAATCCGGTTCCAATTATGAAGGGTCTGGAGATTATCAAGGGTCTTGCTACCAGTGATGATACTGCAAGTACTATAGAATCCTTAGGTGAAAAGCTTGGCAAGACTATCGTCAGGTCAAATGACTTTCCTGGTTTTATCGCAAATCGCGTTCTGATGCCAATGATAAACGAGGGAATAACCGCTCTCAACGAAGGTGTCGCCTCTCGTGAGGATATCGATTCCTGTATGAAGGCGTGCTGCAACTTTCCAATGGGGCCTCTTGAACTGGCCGATCTGATAGGTCTCGATACGGTTTTGGCAATCATCAATGTGCTACATACAGAACTTGGTGATCCACGTTACCGCCCAAATCCGCTCTTACGTAAGTATGTTGAGGCGGGTTGGTTTGGACGAAAGACCGGCCGTGGTTTTTATGAATATTAGATCCTAAGGTACGACCAAAGGGGGTAATATGGAATTCAAAAACATTCTCACCGAAACTAAAGCTCAGGTAGGTATAATAAAAATAAATCGTCCTAAAGTTTTAAACGCTCTCAACTTGGAGACCGTTGGTGAGTTGGAGTTTGCCATCAAGAAGATGGATGACGATGTGAATACGCGCGTCTTAGTTATAACTGGTGAAGGTGATAAGGCTTTTGTCGCTGGCGCCGACATCGCTGCCATGAAGGAGATGAACGAATCTCATGCATCTGAGTTTGCAGAGCAAGGTCATCGCTGCATGAATTCGATCGGCTATGCAACAAAACCTGTGATCGCTGCAGTAAACGGATTTGCACTGGGTGGTGGAACTGAGCTCGCCATATCCTGTGATATGATTCTTGCATCCGAGAGTGCAAAATTCGGTCTTCCAGAAGTGAAGCTGGGACTCTTTCCGGGTTTTGGTGGGACTCAGAGGCTTCCGAGATTGATCGGTGCATCGCGAGCGCGGGAGATGATTTTTACAGGCGGCATTATCGATGCAAAATTGGCCTATGAGTGGGGTCTTGCCAGTAAGCTCTTTCCTGCGGCGAGCTTTATGAATGATGTGATGGCTATCGCTGAGAAAATTGCAGAAAATGGTCCGGTCGCAATATCGATGGCCAAGCGCGTTGCAAACGATGGACTTGGAATGCATTTCGCAGATGGTCTCAAAAATGAGGAGGAGCATTTTCCTAAACTCTTCGCTTCTAAGGATAGAATCGAGGGGCTGTCAGCTTTTTTGGAAAAGAGAAAGCCGAATTTTGAAGGAAAATAGCGTTATCTGTTAATTAAATTTATTATCCACCTAGGAGATCAAAGATGGATTTCAAATTAAATGATGAACAACTCATGATTCAGGAAATGGCGAGGAAGTTCGCGAAGAGCGAGCTCGAACCATATGCAGCTGAATGGGATGAAGAGGCGAAGTTCCCAAGGGATGCGGTCATGAAGATGGGTGAGCTCGGCATGATGGGAATCCTTATGCCGAAGGAGCTGGGTGGTGCTGGCCTGGATATGCTCTCCTACGCGCTAATTCTAGAGGAAATTTCAGCTGGGTGTGCATCGACTGGTGTTACGATGTCCGTGCAGAACTCCTTATTCCTAGGTCCAATTCTAAAATATGGAACTGAGGAGCAGAAGAAAAAATATATTCCCGACTGGGCTAAGGGAAAGAAGATTGGAGCCTTTGCTTTATCTGAAGCCGATGCAGGAAGCGATGCTGCAAACCAAAGGACTACCGCAGTTTTAGACGGAGATCATTACATTCTCAACGGTTCGAAGAACTTCATTACGAGCGGATCGGTCGCCGATGGATTTATCGTCTTCGCGATGACTGATATAAATAAAGGGCATCGTGGTATCTCTGCCTTTATAGTCGAAAATACTTTTGATGGTTTTCAGGTTGGTTCGATCGAAAAGAAGCTCGGTATTCGCGGAAGCCCCACGACCGAGATCGTCCTGGATGGTTGTAAGGTTCCTAAAGAGAATCTTATGATCGGAGAGGGCGCGGGTTTTAAAGTGGCGATGGGCACCTTGGATTCTGGGCGCGTTGGTATCGCAACGCAGGCCCTGGGCATTGCAAAAGCGGCATTCGAAGTTGCAGCGCAATATGCGAATGTGAGGATTGCATTTGGAAAACCTATCGGGGCCTTTCAGGGGATACAGTGGAAGATCGCTGATATGGCGACACAGATCGATGCGGCGCGTATGCTCGTTCATCGTGCAGCGTGGCTGAAGGATCAGGGTAAGCCGTTTAGTAGGGAAGGCGCCATGGCGAAACTCTTCGCATCTGAGGTATCGATGAATGTCACGAAGGAGGCGATTCAGGTTCTTGGCGGCTATGGCTACTGCAAAAGTCATCCGGTCGAGCGCTTCTATCGCGATGCGAAGATCACCGAGATCTATGAAGGTACGAGCGAAGTTCAACGCATCGTTATTGCGAGAGATGTGATGAAGCAGTTCAGCTAGAAAAGGTGTCGGACACTTTTTAATTATATGATTTGTGAATGGTGAAAGTGTACGCGCAGTCTATCTTTCAATTCCAACTCTTGCATCGACGTTCTGCTGGTAGTAATGCTTGATCTCTTTCATCTCCGTTACAAGGTCTGCACGATCGATGATTTCTTTTGGTGCATATCTTCCTGTAAGAATAAGTTCCATCTTTTCCGGTTTTTTGTCGAGCATCGTCATGACGTTCTTTAAATCTATCAGTTTAAAATCCAAGGCGACGTTGATCTCGTCCAGAATTAAAATATCTACCGAATTATCTTCAACGATTTTATTTGCTAGCTTCAATGCGTCGACCGCCATATCGATATCTTTGGGGTCGGGGTTCTTTTTATCGACAAAGGTTTCACGTCCCATCTGTTTTAGTGTGAACTGTGGAGCAAGGCGATTGGACATTTCAAGTTCGCCGTATTCAATATTACCCTTCATAAATTGAATGACATAAACATTGAGATCGTGACCTAGCGCACGCATAGCTTGTCCAAGCGCTGCCGTTGTCTTGCCCTTACCATCCCCCGTGTAGACCTGGATATAACCCTTATCTAGTGCCATATAAACCCTCTGCTATTCGTAGTTATGTTAATTTGACATTCTTCATTATCTTCGTAACCGCTGTGTATGGATCCATCTTCTTGTCGCGAACTGCTTTGAGAATATCTTTGAACACAGGATCGTTTTCGAAAGACTCCCTTATCGTTTCCGTTAGCTTATCACGAACTTTATATTCTATCTCATAGCGATATCTTCTATCTAGGTATTCATTCTTGATGTTATCATTATTGAATTTATCGAAACCGATGTCGATGCTTTCGGTAAGCTCATCGATTCCCTTGATGTGTATGGAGTCCGTCATAACTATGGGTTTTAAGTCGCCCGTTATATTGTCCTCAGCTGCATCCTTGAGTTCGCTCGCCGCTTTCTCTGCCCCTACAAGATCACACTTGTTTACGACGAAGATATCGGCAATTTCCAGAATACCCGCTTTAATCGCTTGGATATCATCGCCAAGGCCTGGGGCGGTGACCACGAGCACTTGCCCTGCAAGCCTCACAACATCGATCTCATCCTGTCCTACGCCGACTGTTTCGATTATGATGATATCCTTGCCGGCAGCTTCCATGATTCGAACTATATCGACGACAGACTTCGAGAGTCCTCCAAAGGATCCGCGAGTTGCTACACTTTTAATGAAGACATCGGAATCCGCATTATGTTCCTGCATCCTGATGCGGTCGCCGAGTATTGCTCCGCCAGAAAACGGACTTGTGGGATCGACCGCTACAACGCCAACTCTTTTGTTCTGCTTTCTGTAGTATGAAATAAGAAGTGATGTGAGCGTGCTCTTTCCTGCTCCGGGCAGACCAGTTATCCCTAAAATTTTACTATCTCCAGAATGCTTAAATAGTTTTTGGAGTGTTATTTCCGCTTCAGGCATTCCATCATCGATATCACGGATCAATCGAGACATGGTTAATATATCGCCGGACTTTATTTTATCTGCAATGGACATTCATTCCTCAGAGATTATTGTCGGCCCAATTGATTATAATATCAAGCGATGTTCCGGGTAGAAATATTTCGGAAATTCCACTCTCCTTCAGGAAGGCGACGTCCTTGTCGGGGATGGTTCCTCCACCGAAGATCACGATATTGTCGGCTCCTTTTTCCTTTATAAGTCTTGCGACTTCGGGAAAGAGATGGTTGTGCGCTCCAGAGAGTAAGCTTAGGCCAACCCCATCCACAGCCTCCTGAATGGCCATGTTTGCGATCATTTCAGGGGTCTGGTGCAGGCCTGAATAAACGACCTCGAAGCCTGCATCGCGAAACGCACGTGCAAGTATCTTCGCGCCACGATCGTGACCATCCAAGCCGACCTTGCCTACAAGAATTCTTTTTTTGCGTTTCATGTTCGAACCTTCCTTAATTTAAAAATAACCAGGATCTCGATATACACCCCATGCACCACGCATAACATCACATATTTCCTGAAGTGTTGCATACTCACGTACCGCATTGATGATGTGGGGCATCATGTTTTCGCTGCCCTCTGCAGCTTTCTTAAGCCCTGCCATCGTTTCATTCAACTTTGAGTTGTTTCTGGTGTTTCGTAGCTTCTTTAGGTTTTCATTTCGTTTAATCTCTATTTCAGGATCGATTTCTAGAAGATCGATCGGCAATTTGCCATCCTGAATATATTTATTGACGCCGACTACTATCTTTTCATTTTTCTCAACTTGTTTTTGGTAGTGATAGGCAGCATCGGCGATCTCCTTCTGGGGGTATCCCCTTTCGATTGCAGCTACCATTCCTCCCATCTTATCGATAGTCTCGATGTATTTCATAGCCTCAGCTTCCATCTTATCAGTTAGTGCTTCTATAAAATAGGATCCAGCGAGTGGATCGATAGTATTGATGACGCCTGTCTCCTCCTCGATGATCTGTTGTGTGCGAAGTGCAATCGTTACCGCCTCCTCAGTTGGAAGTGCCAATACTTCATCCAGCGAGTTGGTGTGCAGTGACTGTGTTCCACCGAGTACGGCGGACATTCCCTGATATGCCGTCCTCACTACGTTGTTGTATGGTTGCTGCGCCGTAAGTGAGCATCCTGCCGTCTGAGTATGAAAGCGGAGCATCCATGAGCGGGGGTTCTTTGCGCCAAAGCGTTCCTTCATCGTCTTCGCCCAGATTCTACGAGCGGCGCGATACTTTGCGATCTCTTCGAAGAAATCCATGTGAGCGTTAAAGAAGAAGGAGAGCCTAGGTGCGAAGTCATCTACATCGAGCCCACGTTCGATAGCTTTTTCGACGTACTCCATACCATCGCGAAGGGTGAAGGCGAGTTCCTGAATTGCTGTAGATCCGGCCTCACGAATATGATAACCGCTGATGCTGATAGTATTCCACTTTGGAACTTCCTTAGTGCAGAATTCAATCGTATCGACGATGAGTCTTACAGATTCTTTTGGTGGGCACATGAAGGTCTTTTGGGCAATGAACTCCTTCAACATGTCATTTTGAATAGTTCCGCCGATTTTGTTGCGATCGATACCCTGCTTCTCAGCTGTCACTATGTACATCGCCAGGAGAATTGCAGCCGGGGGATTGATCGTCATGGATGTCGTAACCTTGTCGAGGGGGATGCCATCGAAGAGCATCTCCATGTCGGCGAGGGAAGATATTGCAACTCCGCATTTGCCGACTTCACCCTTCGACATCGGGCTATCTGAATCGTATCCCATGAGCGTTGGAAAATCGAATGCGACTGATAAGCCGGTCTGTCCTTGGTTTAAGAGAAAGTGGTAACGTTGGTTCGTGTCCTTGGCTGAGCCAAAACCTGCGAACATCCGCTTCGTCCAGACGCGCCCTCTATACATCGTGTTATGAACGCCCCTGGTGAAGGGGTATTCGCCCGGAGCCCCAAGCTTCTCATCATAATTGAATGATCCTATATCTGTAGGTGTGTAGATCTGTTCGATTTTCTGATCAGATACCGTTGTGTAGCACCTGGGTGGGTGCTTATCTTTCGGTGGAGCCTTCTGCTCTTCCGGTTTACAAGGATTCGCACCCTTCCTGCAATTGCAGTCGCCCATCTAAGACCTCCGTAAGTAGAGGGATTTATTAATATAGCACTAGCAGACGAGAACAAGTTTTTTCTGCGAATTGGGTGGTGGTTAGATATCAATACAAAACAGGGGGTTACGCTTGTAACTAAAAAGTGTCCGACACTTTTTGTGAAAAATTCCAAAAAAGTGTCCGACACTTTTTTAGGCTCTACTTGGCCCGTTCCCCCATGCCCTGCAGTTCGATTGCGGATAATACGTCGAGGGGGTGAACTGGTTTGAAGACGCAGTCGCTGAATCCATGTTTCATCATCCGTACCTGGTCCTCAGCTCCCGTATAATACCCAGTCAACGCTATTAGTTTTATGCTGTTGGTTTCAGGGACTTCCTTTATTCGCCTTGCGAGTTCAAAACCATCGAATCCGTTCATGAGGAGATCTAAAATTATAATATCGGGATGCTTGTCGAGTACCTGTGATATTACGTCATAGCTGTCGGATACTGGAATTACCTCGTATCCGCACATGTCCATTACATCGGTAAGCTCTTCAAGAAAATCCTTATCATCATCGACTATCATTACGCGTTTCATGGTTCCCTCCTGCCTCATGATCATTCTTATGGGTGGGTATGGAGATTGTGAAACTCGTGCCATGTTCTATGTCGGATTTTACTTCGATTTTTCCACCATGCATATCGACAATTTTTTTCACAATTGAAAGCCCAAGACCTTTGCCATCCTTGGTGGTGGATTGGACGCAATAATACTTCTCAAAGATTTTATCTGATTCGTCAGCTGGTATTCCAAGTCCATGATCCTCTATCGTTATTCTCAAGTCATCTTTGGTTGTAGAGGTTTTTAATGTGATTGCATCACCTTCGTTTGTGTATTTAGAGGCGTTGCTAACTATGTTGAAAATTGCATGTGTTAACAAATTGCTGTCGGCATGTATTATAGCTGACTTGCCATCGTCTAGTATCAGTTCAATATTCCTTTTCGGAAATTCAGCAGAGAGCGTCTGGTGTAGTTGCTCTAGAAAAGCATGTATCTCTGTTATTTGTGGTTTGAAAGGAAAGTTGCCACTATCCATCTTGGAGAGCGAAAGTATGTCCTCGGTAAAAGATGTGAGTCTAGAAATTTCGTTGATGGAGACATTCAGCATCCTTTCCTTGTTCGATGTGTCAGGTTCGTTGCATTCTTTTGTAAGTTGAAGCCCTTCTTTTATTATGGAAAGAGGATTGCGAAGTTCATGGGCGACATTTGCAACATAATCGTCCTGCATAGTTTCCTGCCTCTTCCTCTCAGTAGTTGTTTCTAAGGCTTCTAGTATTTCCTCCACGGTTACCGGTTTGGTCAGATACAGAGAGGCTCCATCCTTGTAACCCTGCACAGTGGATTCTATGCTTCCGTACGCAGTTATCATGATAAAGAATGTTTTTGGTGATAAGGATTTTAGTCCGAATATTGATTTTTGGCCGTCCCTATCTGGAAGCTTCTTGTCCATTAGGACTATGTCAGGTTTTCTGGCCTTTATGATATCTGCCGCAGCACTGACGCTTCCAGCAGAGAGAATATCATAGCCAGTTTCAATAAGAACTGAGGATAGTTCCTCTATAAAAGCACGATCGTCATCCACAATGAGAACTAGACAGCTTTCCATTGCTGCCTCCTTTCTATCA
>JABGOS010000082.1 GCA_018645265.1 Deltaproteobacteria bacterium | reverse complement strand
TCTCGAAATAGAGGGTAAGGTATCAAAGCGACCTGCCGATCAGGTCAGAGATAATATGTCTACCGGCGAGGTGGAAATTAACGTCGATGCGTTGACGGTTTTAAATAGATCAAAGCCGCTGCCGTTCTTGGTTGAAGATGATGTTGATGCCTCTGAAGAACTTCGGTTGAAACATCGTTATCTTGATCTTAGAAGACCTTGTTTGCAGAAGATTCTAGAGTTGCGCCATAGGACTGCGCAGGTTGTGAGAAAATATCTATCCGACAACGGTTTTATGGAGATCGAGACCCCTGTTCTGACGAAGAGCACTCCCGAAGGTGCGCGTGACTATTTGGTTCCATCTAGAATAAATAAGGGTAACTTCTATGCGCTTCCGCAGAGTCCTCAGATCTTTAAGCAGCTCCTTATGATTTCAGGATATGATCGTTACTTTCAGATCGTGAAATGTTTTCGCGATGAGGATCTGCGTGCTGATCGCCAACCTGAGTTTACACAGATCGATATCGAAACCTCTTTTTTGAATCAAGAGGGATTGCTGGGCATTATGGACAACCTCTTCGCCTCCGTCTTTAAGGAGATCAAGGGTTATGATCTAAAGCTACCACTTGAAAAAATGACCTACGCAGATGCGATGAGGCTCTATGGTAGTGATCGCCCCGATAGAAGGATACCCTGGACGCTGTGCGATCTTACGGATCTATTCAAGGGCTCTGGTTTTAATGCGTTTGCTGGTGTCGTTGAGAAGGGCGGTATCGTTAAAGGTTTGAATGTTGGTGCTCGTGAACTTTCAAGAAAGGATATCGGTGAACTTGAGGAGATCGCCAAGAACTTTGGTGCTAAGGGCTTGGCGTGGGTGAAAATATCGAGCGAAAAATGGGGTGGGCCGATAGCGAAATTTTTATCGGACGATGAGAAGGCTTCATTGGTAAAGCATGCCGACGCATCCGAAGATGATATCATCCTCATGGTCGCAGATAACCAGGGTATCGTGAACGATGCGCTTGGCAACATTCGCGTCATTCTTGGTAAAAAATTGAATATCATTGACGAATCCAAGACGGATATCTTCTGGGTTGTCGACTTCCCGCTCCTAGAATGGAATGGAGATGAACATCGTCATATGGCGGTGCATCACCCCTTCACCGCCCCGCATCCAGACGATGTGCATCTGCTAGATTCAGAACCTGCGAAGGCAAGATCGCTCGCCTATGATGTCATCCTAAATGGAAATGAGGTTGGCGGCGGTTCCATACGTATTCATGATAGTAACGTTCAGAGTAAGATCTTTGAGGCTTTGGGTATAACGAAGGATGAGGCGAATGCTAAATTCGGTTTCCTACTTGAAGCCCTTCAGTATGGTGCACCGCCACACGGAGGGGTTGCTTTAGGTTTTGATAGATTGATAATGCTCCTTGCTGGAACGGATAATATCCGAGACGTCATAGCATTTCCAAAGACTACATCCGCTTCTGACCTCATGGCCGAAGCTCCAAATGTAGTTTCTAATGATCAACTTGCTGAGCTGGGAATAAAACTAAAATAAAACGATAGTACTATAATCCATCATATGATGAGCCCTGATATAGGAGGGCGGTCCCTATTTCTGTGCTATGGCGATTAAAATCATCAAAGAGCCTATCCACGTTACCAGGTTTCAGATAACGAGCTAACACGAATGCGTTATATAGGTATTGTAAATATTGGTTTGCCGCGGCTGACTTCGTATAGCTTCCATCCGGACTCTGTAGAATTCTATCCGACAGTGCTCGTGATGTTTGTGGGCTGAGGAAGTTGTTTAAGCCAGCCTCGTCGTTGAATGATAGTGTTCCTTCCTTTATGGCTTGCGGTATGAATGCGAACGCAGAATCTAAAAGGCCACCCTGCATATAGAGAAGGTTTCTAAACGCATACATTCTTTTGAAAAGTTGTTTTGATGAACCATCCGATAGACCAACAACCTCCTTGTGGATAGCCTGTCGCCATTGCTCCTCAAGCTTAATTGCTTCATCCTGCATTATCATGTTTGTTATTATGGTTTTCCTGGGAATGCCTATGCAGGCTTGGTATCCAATCATTTTTTCGAGAGCAAATCGCAGCATAATTCTTCTATTTTCCATAGCGTATACTTGGACTTCAGCTGATGTCGTACCGTTGAACTCAGCGAGAAGGGTGGAGGCTTTTGCACCTGCTGAATATGCTTTCATTTCATCATTCAGCTTCGTCATGGCCTCACCCTTATAGTCATGAAATGCATGTCGACATTCATGTATGAGGGCTTCAAACATAGATACTGTGCTAAGTGAAGTGTCGATCGGTGGGTATGCTATTTCATTGTCAATTGGAGAGTAGAATGCAAAAGCCCCATTCATCGTAACATATTCTGATGTCTTCTTGGTTCGAACGCTAATTTTTCCATCCAATATAGCCTGCGAAATTGTATCGGAAAATGTTTCAAAATCCTTGGATATTCCACCGTTGGTAATATTTCTTTGATGAAGCTTCTTAGCTACCTTGAGGGCAATAACAGTTCGGACCTTATGCAGATAATCATCCATACAATTTACGCCATTGATAGAATGTTCCGCTACAAAAAGAACTTCATCTTCAGAAATATCATTTTCTAGAGCGAATGCTACGATATCTTCAAATACAGCTATGTTGTGATCGCTCAAATTCATGAATGGAATTATTTGCATGAGCTCTGCAGTCAAGTTTGGTGCTTTTTCAGTTCTTATACAATCATCCTGCATCGATTTTTCGAACATCGTTTGATATTGGGCGCTGGAATTGATGAGTTGTAGATATTCATCTTCGATCTTTTCCGATGCCTCTTTGCAACTTCTTATATCTGGTGGAAATACATCCATAAAATCGCCACACCCTGCAGGTTTTGCGTCAAGTTCAGCTAAGGGGTCCTCATTGAAATAGAAGAAAAGGCCGTGTTTGTAAGAATCATTTGAAAGAGTCTTTTGACACATTCCTATAGCGCCAACATCCACCATGTAATCGCTTAACCATATGATGCTCTGTTCAGACGGGTCTTCCCAAAATGGGGACCAGAGCGCAGAGGGATGGGCCAGCCCAGGTTGAATTTCACCGGAGCCGTCGAGAAATGTATATACTCTGCCTAGGATTTGCCTGCTTGAACATTTAGGCATATCGACTGCATACGGTTCCTCACGTCCACCCTTTCCGAGTTTACCCTCCACCTCTAAGAAGTAGGCGCTTGCTCCGCTATTTAACGGATCTGGATAGTAGCACGCATTAAATGTACCGTAGTTAAACTTATGTCTTAGCAATTGTAGGGGGGTTGGATTGAGATAATCACCAACAAATAGATCATTCGGTATTATATTGTATGCCGTTTCATTTCCAATATTTGCTACTATGGTTTTATATCGGCGGCCCTTATTGCCAACTCCACATGTGCCTGGTGCGAGTTTTTCCTGTAGATTAATATACAACTCCATCAGCAGGTTTGGTTGATTAGCTGGATTTACAGTGGATTGTTTTCCGGTCATAATCTCCCCCGAGATTCTCCCCTATAATGTTATTATCGGCATTTATGGATATAAGTTGCTAGGAAAATACGGATATAACTGCATGTAATCATACGGTTATTATGTAAGTCTGGGCATTTTTGTGAAGTAAAATGCAGGTACTCTTCCGACTGAGAAAGGATTAATGCTCGGTGACCTCCTGAGGTTTCTTATTCTTCTTTAGGGCGCTCAGGATATCCTTCTGAATTATACGGTAGGCGGCTAGCGAATAGCTCGATTTGTGTTCAAGTTCATTCATCAACCTCTCACCATCATTGCCAGCCAGATTTATACATTCACGCGGATGCAGACCGTTGTCGTTCTTGCTCATGATGATGAGGTGTTTCCCATCACCTTTTGGGTCACGGAGGTGTATCATTAGATTGCGCATGATGACCGTATTTTTCAGGTTCTGTTCAACCTGTCGTTTCGATGGTTGAGCGCTGATATTCTTAGGTGTTACGAAGAGGTGATGAATTTCACCATTTATCTCAATCGATCTGTTGTGATCGCTGCTCTCTTCAGGACCTATTACAATCTGATAGTGTCCGTAATTTGCGTTTATACTCAAGACGTGGACTTCGCCAGGTTTCATCTTCTTCAATGACTTTATGGCGTGTCTGAGCTGGTCTATAAATGGCAAATGGGCCTTTCTCTTCTTCATAATCTATGTCCCCCGAATTGTCCCCAGGCCCTGCTTACTATTTAGATATATGAGCAATCATCATGCCAAAAAGGTGTGTTCTAAAAAAACTGTAACTCTTTGATTTTATTGGTTCTTGTTTTGAGAAAGGCTGGGGACTATGTGAAAAATGATAATTTTCAGTCAAAATGATGACAAACAATCATTATTTTGACGAATCTTCGCAAAAGCGCTTGGATGATACATCAATTCTTCTCGCCTTGATTAGCACGAACAGGCTTATAATCAGGCAGAGTACCCCGCAGGCGGATATGGTCATTGGAGCACCGATCTCACGTGCGACAGTTCCTCCCGCCAGACTGCCTATTGGAGCGAAGCCCATGAAGGCGGTGACGAAGAGACTCATCATTCTACCGCGGAGGTGACCGGGCGTGGTGTACTGAAGTAGGGTGATACTTCCAGCGATAGCGATTGTATCAAAGATACCGACAAGTACGAGGGTGAGAAGGCCAATCCAGAGCGTAGATGTTTGACTGAAGGCGAACACAGATATTGAAACGGGAATTAGGGCGGCAGCCGAGATCGTTGACAGTTTATCCGAGTTTTTACGATGTGCGAGAATTAAGGCGCCTATGAAGGAACCACCAGCTGCTGCTGCCATGAGCCAACCAAGCGTTATGGCGCCGCCGCCAAAAACTTGATCGGCAAATATCGGAAGCATATAAACGAGAGGCATGATGAGAAGTGATACGATGGCGAGAATTATGAATCCGAGTTTGAGGCCTGGCTCCCCCCACATATGTTTAATGCCGTGAACGATAGCTGGTAAAAATGGAGTCTTATCCTTTTCGACATGAAGGATTTTATCTCGCTTCATCATGAGAAGGGCCGTGATCAGTGCCATAAATGTAAGTGTGTTAAAGAGAAAACACTCACCCTCGCCACGCCATGCCACAATCCAACCTGCTATCATAGGGCCGATCATACGCGCCGCATGGAGCATGGCGCCGTTTAGTGAGACTGCATTTAGAAGATCCTTCTTTCCAACCAGATCAGTTATAAATGCATTTCTAGCGGGAAATTCAAAAGAGTAGACACATCCCAGGAATACTCCAAGTGCGAAGATCTGCCATAGGGATACGATGCCTTTAAGCGTTAAGAAGGCCAGTAGAAATGCCTGAAGCATACATAAGATCTGCATGGCTATCATGAGCTTTCGCCTGTCGTATCTATCCGCTACCGCACCGCCTATGAGGGCCAGGATCAACATCGGAAATTGTACTGCGAAGTTGATCGCACCTAGAAGGAATGGCGAGTCGGTCATACGCCACACAAGCCAGGATATAGCCAACATCTGGGAGAATGTTCCTATCAAGGATATAGACTGACCGAAGAAATAATATGTGAAATTCCTATGCTTAAATGCACGTATGATGCTGTGTTGTTCAGTTAAATTTGCGTCCGCTTCGATCTGCATTCTTCAGTCCTATCAATTTTTATCACATTAGACAACAGACCATCGATAACAGACCATAAGCCTTCATTATAAAAAAGGGCAAATAAAGAAGCAATTTGCCCACACGCTAAAACGAAGTCTATTGTCTATAGTATATAGTCTTAAATCAATTCTCCTGATAAATTTTATCCTCATATATCTCTTCAAGGTTCATTTTGTGCTGCATCTCCATTTTGGCGAGATTTTTGAATATATTTTTTAAAGCATCCTGTTCAGCTAAGAGGGAGAACTCCTTGTAGAAGCGATATGATTCGTCTTCACGCTTGATAGCGAAAAGAAGAGCATCTTGAAGTGTAAAACCTTCATTTAAGGAATGGGCTTCAACGAGTTGTGATAGGTTGGGGTCTGAAAGCTTTTCTTGAGATGCATTCTCAAAATCATCAAGATTGATCTTCGATAGTGTTTCCTTGTGTCCAAGTTCCTGTTTTGCAAGATCTTCGAAGAGTTTTTTTACCTCCGATCGATTCACCATCGTAGCTGCATCGGAATAGAGTTTATATGCATCCTCCTCACGTTGCATAGCCTTGGATATCAACTGATCTGCAAATGATTTATTCATAAAATAGCTCTCCCTTATTTATTCATCTTAACACTCTACCACTTTTTGGTTTTCAGGTACTCATCCATAGCTCTGGCGGCGCGCCTTCCCTCGCCCATTGCCAGAATGACGGTCGCCGCACCAAGTACTATGTCGCCACCAGCAAAGACTCCCTCTTTGGAGGTTTTCTGAGTTTCAGAGTCTGCGGTTATATTTCCCCATTTATTAGTCTCCAGGTCTGGAGTGTTGTGTGGAACTAGCGGATTGGGCCCATTGCCGATAGCGATTACTGCGCAGTCCACATCGATTTGGAACTCAGAACCTTTAATCGGTACGGGGCGTCTCCTTCCTGAATTATCCGGTTCACCGAGTTCCATCTTCAGGCACTCCATTTTCGTTACCCAACTGCTATCATCCCCTATCAAGCGTGTGGGGTTCATGAGAATGTTGAACTGAATTCCCTCCTCCTTGGCATGGTGAATCTCAGCCTTCCTGGCCGGCATTTCTTCCTCTGACCGTCTATATACTATATAGACATTTTCAGCGCCGAGCCTCTTGGCGGTGCGTGCAGAATCCATGGCCACGTTTCCGCCCCCAACTACAGCAACATTTTTAGAAGATGCTATAGGCGTGTCGTTATTTGGAAAATCGTATGCCCCCATGAGGTTAGAGCGGGTGAGGTATTCGTTGGCGCTGTATACGCCGTTTAAGTTTTCTCCTGGAATGTTCATGAAGTAGGGTAGGCCAGCGCCCGTTCCAAGAAAAATTGTTTCATATCCCTCTTCAAATAGTTCATCCAATGAATATTGCATTCCGATAACTGAATTCACTTTGAATTCAACGCCAAGTTTCTCCAGGAATGTTGCTTCAGATTCCAGAATTTCCTTTGGGAGTCTGAATTCAGGTATGCCGTACATCAGAACGCCGCCAAGCCTGTGGAGTGCTTCAAACACGGTGACGGAGTGTCCCATCTTTGTAAGATCGCCAGCTACTGTCAGACCAGCAGGTCCAGCACCTACTACTGCGACTTTGTGACCGGTTTTAGCTTTGATCTTGGGTATGGCGATCTCCTTTTTCTTTCTTTCATAATCTGCGATAAAACGCTCCAGATTGCCGATAGCAACGGGCGTGTGTTTTTTTCCGAGAATGCATTTTATTTCGCACTGTGTTTCCTGAGGACATACACGGCCGCATACAGCGGGTAGGAGGTTCGTTTTCTTTACGGTTTCAATTGCGGCATCGAAATCACGATCAGCGATCTGTTGAATGAATTTTGGAATATCAATTTCAACAGGGCAACCTGATACGCACTGGGGCACTTTACAACCGATGCATCTTGTAGCCTCCTCCACCGCTTCATCCTCTGTGTAACCGTATGGAACCTCTTTAAAGTTCTTTACACGTATTTCCGGTGGTTGCTCCTTCATGTTCTTGCGCGGTATCTTCATTCGTTCTGCTGGTGTGAGCGTCATCTAATATCTCCTCATTGCTGCATTGGTATTCTGTCATTTACATGTACATCTATTCCCACACCCATGAGATTTATATATATCGTAAGACTGTTTTTCTAAATCCACGTAGGTGGATTGTCTCTTCATCATTCCATCGAAATCCACCTTGTGACCGTCGAATTCAGGTCCATCTACACAGACAAACTGGGTGGTGCCATCAACTGATACGCGACAACACCCACACATTCCCGTTCCATCGACCATGATCGTATTGAGGGATACTACAGTTTTAATTTTATGCGGTTCCGTTACTTTGCATACCATCTTCATCATTATTGCAGGACCTATAGCAACGACCACGTCCACCTTCTGTCCGTCGTTTATAATTTTTTCGAGAGCATTGGTAACAAAACCCTGCTCACCATATGATCCATCATCTGTGACGATTATAACTTTGTCAGAAGCTTTATTTACCTCTTCCTCCATTACGAGTAGTCCCTTTGTTCGGGCGCCCAAAATTGACGTAACATTGTTGCCGGCACCTTTTAGCGCTTGTGCGATTGGATGCATCGGTGCGATGCCAATTCCACCGCCTATGCAGACTACATTGCCAAAGTTCTCTATGTGTGTGGCTTTGCCGAGTGGGCCTACAAGATCGTTTATGGAATCACCAACCTGAAAGGCTGCCAGCTCTGCAGTGCTTTTTCCTACAACTTGAAAAACTAGCGTAATCGTTCCCTTCAGAGCATCTGCATCGGCGATCGTAAGCGGTATCCGCTCGCTCCTCTTTTTGTGTGTACGCAGGATTATGAATTGGCCTGCCTTGCGTTTTTTTGCAATTACCGGTGCTTCGATAGTTAATTTGACTACATTTTCGGAAAGTTGATTGCGGGTGAGGATTTTATTCATAAAAACCCTTTCATTTCGGCAGGTTAATTACATTCGGGATTAACCCTTCACCTGGGCTTTGTCAAGCTTGTGCCTGAAAAGTTCAATTGATACAAGATTCCACCTCTTGCAGTTCAGATGAGTTTCATGTTAGCGATTTTGAAGGAAGTTAACCATAAGATGCTAACTGAGATTGGAGAGCGCATGACCAAAACATTTGATCATATCCTGCTTTTAGGTAGGCCTGCCGCCGGAAAGTCAGAGTTTATCGATTTTATGGAAAAGACCGATTCCAAAGAGCGAGCTGAAGAATTTCATTTAGGTAAAATGAAGGGGATGGATGATTTCTTTTGGCTGTGGGAGAAATTTTTGGAGGATGATCAATGGGAGGAGGCAGGGTACCCAAGGATCTTTTCAGAGAAAAATGGTTCCAACTACAATGTTATCTTTCCCGATCAGGTAAAACTCTATGATCTCATGTTTGCGAAATTCAATCATAAGATAGCTGCGGAGTACTTAGCCCATCCGGAATTTTATAGGGATGGAACACTGATAATAGAATTTTCACGTGGCCGCGACGATGCTTATCAAAATGCATTGTCGAGACTCTCTAAAGAAATTTTAGAAAAATCTGCCATCCTATATGTTGACGTAGAATTCGAGGAATCGTGGAGGAGGAATGTTGCACGCTATGAGGAGAAGCTTAAACACTCAAGCCTCGCACATATGGCGCCTCGTGAAACGATGGAGTTCTTCTATAAAGTTGATGATTGGAAGAGCGTAACGGGTAGGAAGGACTCTGGAATTCTAAATTATAATTCTACAAAAATCCCCTTCGTAACCATGAACAACTTTCCTGAGTTGAAGGAGCGTGGACCTCTTGAAAAGCGTTATAAACCTGCACTAGATACACTCATGGATCTATACGAGAGTGTCAGATGAAAACCTTTGATAATATTTTACTTTTGGGAAGGCCTGCTTCCGGAAAATCGGAATTCATAGATTGCTTGAAAAAACTATCCGACGATGATCGTTCAAAGCTATTCCACATAGGTAAATTTGAGGAAATTGACGACTTTCCATGGTTTTGGGAGAAATTCTTGGAGGATAACCTATGGGAGGAGGTAGGGCAGGAGAGACTTTTCTCACATAGGGAGGGCAACAACTATGGCATGAATGAGGATTCAGGTAAGCTCTTCGACCTGATGCTTGTAAAGTTCAATCAGGTTATAGCTGAAAAATATCTCTCCGACGATAATTTTTACAATGACGGAACTCTATTTATAGAGTTTTCGAGGGGTGGACATGGTGGGTATTCCAACGCCCTGCCCAGATTGTCTAAGGGAATATTGGAGAGGGCAGCGATTCTCTACGTAGACGTATCTTTTGAGGAGTCGTGGAGAAAGAATAATGCCAGGTATGAGGAGAAGAAGAAACACTCCATACTAGCACATAAGGCTACCGACCGAGTGGTCAACGCCTTCTATAAGGAAGATGACTGGCAGAAGATGACGGGTGGTGACGATAGTGGCCTTATTGACGTTGCCGGTATCGAGGTTCCATTTGTAACAGTTATGAATGAACCGGAGATTATAGATCATAATGCTCTGGCAGAAAGATATTCACCAGCTCTTATTAAGCTTATGCAGTTAATCAATAAGTGATGATGTTGAAATGTCAGGAGGTAATCGTATGGAGATTTTTAAATATATCTTTGTGATAGGTCGTCCAGCAGCAGGTAAATCTGAATTTATAGATTTCATGAAGAAGCTCTCTGTAAAGGAGCGTTCGAAACTCTTTCACGTCGGTAATTTTGAAGAGATTGATGATTTTCCATGGCTGTGCGAGGCCTGTGACGCTGATGATAAGAGGGAAAAGCGGGGGGAGAAGAGGCTTCATACGGAGCGCACAGATGAGGGACTCAACCTTTTGAGCCCAACTTTCAGAAGTGACAATCAAATCAGATTCAATGAAGCTATTCAGAATAGATATGGAGATCGCCCACAATTTTTTGATGATGGAACGCTACTCATAGAGTTCGCACGTGGCAAAGCTGATGGTTTTAAAATCAGTCTGGAGAGAATGTCGTCGGATATCCTTCAGGATGCAGCAATTCTCTATATCGATGTTTCTTTCGATGAATCGTTTAGGCGTAACGATGCTCGGTTCAAAGCTGCCCAGAGGGATTCTATCCTCTTTCATAAAGTTCCGGACAAGGATATGTACGAATATTTCATCGAGAATGACTGGAAGAAAATAACCGAACAGAAGGAGTTTGGATATCTCGAGCTGTCCGGTATGAATGTACCGTTTTTTACTATGCTCAATGAGCCTGAGTCAAAGGAACCAAGTGTTCTTACAGAACGCTACGGCACGGCCCTGTCAAAATTATGGGAATTAAAAAATATTTAAAGTTATCATGCGTGTCTAATACTCAAGCCACGCTTCAGCGTGTTTTCTGTAAAAAGTGATTCCTCCAGGAACGACTTCATCGACTGTTTTGCCAAGTTCCTTGAGCGTTTCACGAACGCTGTTGTAATCGGCATCGTTGCCAACTGTCAGACCTGTAACGTTGTATAATTCCTTCAGAGCCTTTCTTCCCTCAACAGTTCGTGCGAATGAAAGTATTGCACCAACCAGTTTTGTCTTCACATCATCTGGAAGTTTGGAGCTGAAGGCGACCGGTCCGTTTGGAATTTCATCTGTAAGTGCGATGATCTTAACCCTCTCAGTTATATCAGGATATTGTTTCATAAGGTCGACCCTGGCATCCCTCTCGATGCCGCTTGCGGTTGGCCTCGTGTGATATGTTGCAGCTGCATCCGCTTCACCCTTATAAACCATTTCAACAGCTCTTTTATGACCGCCGGCAAATAGAATCTTAGACGGTTTTACCTTCTTATCGTGAAAGAGTTTTAGCGGGTATAGATAGCCGCTTGCGGAGAAAGGATCGGTAAAGGCAACGACCTTTCCATTTAAATTTTCCACAGAGTTGATCTCGCTGTCGGTACGTACAAGAATTTCACCCCTGTAGTCGGTATATACATCGCCATATAGTGTCTTCAGGTAGGCCTCGGTCTTTGCCCAATCATGAGCCATGAGGTATCCAAGAGTGTTCATGAACGCGGCATCCGCCTCATTCTTGCCAAAGGCTTCGATTGTGCTGACAAAATCCTTAGCGTGGACTAGTTTTACCGACAGCCCAGCATTCTTTTTAATGTATTCGGCTATCTTTGGAGCATATGTCTCAAAGACCTGTTCACCCTTAAGCGGCATGAAATAGAATCGAATAGGATTTTCTGCTGTACCCGGAACGCCCTTTCTTCGATTACAGGCGGAAAAGATCATTGCAGTGGCACACATAAGCACTAATAGAGATAAGATCCGTGAACGCATAGACACCTCCCTCGAGTTATTGTATTGCTATTTGTGTAAAAAAACATGGCTCTGTTGATATTGCAATCGATTTTAAATTGAGTATAGATCGGTGTTAGAAGGGAGAAGGAAATGTATAAGAGAATGTACATGGTGTTCATTTTGATGGTTGCAGCAGTATTTGTGGGTGGGATATCCAGTGCGTCGTCTGGTGATATGAATACTGCACTGAAACGGTTAGCGTCAGAGAATGGTTCGTTCGAATTTGCGGTCATTGGGGATAACCGTTCTGGGGATGGGGTTTATTCTAAGATTACAAAGCAGATAAGAATTAGAAAACCGCTTTTTGTAATGAATACCGGAGATATAATTCCTACCCCGGGCAATAGGCATCAATGGCAGAATTTCTGGCGTCTTTCGAAAGAGGTACCCAGGCCGTATTTTTTGGTTCCTGGAAATCACGATATAAATAATGTGGCTAGTCAGGAGGTTTGGAGAGACGAGGTAGACCTTCCCGGAAATGAGACTTATTACAGTTTTACAGTCGGTAAGAACTTGTTCGTTGTCTTAAATAGCTGTGATCCACGATACGATAGGATGATAGCTGGGGAGCAGCTAGCATGGTTGAACCGCACACTGAATCCTAAAAAATATGAGCACCAGTTTGTTTTCCTCCATCATCCTCTCTATCTGTGGAAGGGAGCATCGCACTATGGCATGTCACTAGATCGCTACCCAAAAGCAAGGAATAGATTGCACAACCTGCTGTCCAGGAAAAAGGTGAATGTCGTTTTCATGGGACATGAACATACCTTTAAGAAGCAGGGAAAGATCGATGGCGTTGAATATATAGTCACCGGTGGAGCAGGTGCACCTCTGTATAGCGGATTCAACAATGTCGTGTTCGTGAATGTAGATGGCGATATCATAAAGGCGAAAACAGTTGATCGAAACGGCTATCTTCGGGATGAATTTTATATCAAGGGTCCCTGATCCCTTATTATCCAGTTCTTGCCAAATTCCTATAAATCCTATATCAGCGCCGGCTTCCTTGCCGGTTTGAGCATGTGACCGCTTTTGAGGCGACCCATCTAAACCTTTGAAATTAAAAGCTATTTATGGGTGCCTGAAAGGCTAAAAGGAATTGATCAGTCTACTGATAAAATTAGCAACATTTGAAGATGAAAATCGATAACAGAACATAATTCTTAATAATTTTGGAGGAAATGAAAAAATGGCTGATTTCTTAAGTGCACAAGCAATGGCTCAAGCAGGTCTTTCACCCACTGCATTTCTAGGAGGGCTTGGCACCGACTCACAGACGCTCTTCGCAACGCATGGGTTGGCGATGCATGACGCTCTTTCAAACCCTCTAGGTGTCGGCACCGGATTCATTCCGCAGGGAGCAACGATCATTGAAAACCCTGGCGGTTCCGGTTTTCAGTATGCTGGACTTCATGTGAATGGAGGGGCTTCGACGATACTTCTAAACCATGGCGTTGACCCGACACTTTTTGCGGCATCTCACGGCGGATCATCGGTTGCTGGTATGTCACGTTCTGCGATGGCAGGTATAACATTTCATCACCAGGTAGTAGCCCCAACGGATGAACAGATTGCTGCCTGGAATGACGTTTTTGAATATATGAATGATATTACTGGTAAGAATGATCCGGGCTTTCTGGGATCGAGGAGTCAGTTAAGGGAGAGCCTGGGTATTGAAACGGATTCGGCGTTCAATACGCTGATTCGCAAAGTGCTCATTCAAGTTGCCCAGACACAGAGAAGCGTTCGTGGGAGGAGGGTGCCCGGTTATTCGCTGCCTATATCACCGAGGCATAAAGGTCTTCTCGTTACTGATGCTGAGAATGCTCAAACCATTTCAACCCTCTACATTGGTCCAAATAGTCTAGCGGCTGCCACGCAGGGGCAATTGCGAGGTCTTACACCCTATAGGGTACGCTCAAGGCTTGTGCGAAAGGTTGTTGAAATTTTACAGGCGGGTGCAAGTCTGGTCGGAAAGCTTGAGACCATCGAACGTGGGGGTGTTGAGGTCGATGATAAGAAGGTTGTAAGCTTGGCACAGCAGATTCATCAATTCAGAATGCTAGTAGGTGATGCTATCGCTGCAAGCAAAGTTCATAGATACGATGCTGACCCGATTACAATGGCTGCGGTTATGATACAGGCGGCTGATATTTTGAACACAAAAGTTCCAAGGGGTCAGCCTGGTAGGGATGATACCGATTTAAAATTCAAAATACATGATCTACGAGTTAAGATGGACGAGGCCTATCGAGCTGCATCGGAAGCGGAAAGGGCAGCGAGAACTGTAGCTGCAAGAGCATCTGAAGTGGTGCCATCTGCTTCCGGATCAAGTGTTAGAGCAGCCGTATCCTCTAGGGGCTCTGCATCTTCTGGAAATCTCGGTGGAGCCTCCAGGCGCACTCCTAGATCAGCGGAATCTCGTAGTTCCGCAGAAGCTCCAAGGTTTTCTTTTGAACAAGGCGTCCTCTCCAGTAGAGATTATGAGAGGATCACCACGGGCTATTATGGCTCAGCGGTTCCTACAAGGATACTGATAGATGGTGTCCTTCATGAAGGCGACGATGAAATTGATCACATGTATAGACAAACTTTTTGGGAAAGCGCTGTGCGCTCTCTCAGTAGAGGAAGGCGCTCTAGCAAGAAGGTGGAAATGGTAGATACAGGCACAGGTGTTTCCATTCCACTTCCGGAAGCGCTTGCGAACCTTTTCAATTAAAAAA
>JABGOS010000116.1 GCA_018645265.1 Deltaproteobacteria bacterium | reverse complement strand
GTTGGCGCATGCGAACGCGCGTTCAAATTCATCACCCCTTCTGACATGTCCTAGCGATACTAGAAGGCTCGTTATGGTCGTTCCGATATTAGCGCCCATCACTATTGGAACTGCATTTTGTATTGAGAGTGCTCCACCGGAAACTAGCGCAACAGCTATCGATGTTGTAACCGATGAGCTTTGTACGATTGAGGTTGTTAAAATACCTATAAAAAGACCAGCAAATGGATTCGATGTCGTAGCTATAAGTTGTTCAGCAACACCCTTGCCGAGCAGTTTGAATGAACCACCTAGTAAACCTATTCCTAATAGGAAAATGTATAGCAAAAATATAAACGTAGCTGCTTTTATAAGCGTTACATATAACGGCTGACGATCTCGGGGTTGGTCCAGATTGCCGACCCGCGTGCTGTCCATTTGTTCCTCTGATTTGTGGTGAATGTTGTTTTGAGTGATGATGATATCTTCGGTGGTCACAAATTTGCAAATACTCCAAGATGGAGATGATTACAAGAGTTGAAATGTCATAATATTATTAATGCGCTGGATGCTAGGTAGTTCTTTCGAGTATTGATTTGGGATGATTCAGGCTGCCAGTTGTGGCTGCCAGCTTGCGGCTCGCCTCGGCCGGATCTTTCTGAGATTCCTTAATGATATCAAATGGTTTCTTTGTTTTGGCTTTTCCAAAGAGGGAACTCGTATCAAGGGGTTTTAAACGTCCTGCTAATACAGCTCTATTTCCACTCACTTCTCTTGCCATTTGGCCTCCAAGAGTTGTCGTTTCAATAGTAGTTATCGTCTGAGAACACCCCGAAGTTGCTTCTCACTTTATATTTAAGGGATATTATGGAAATAGTGCTAATTGATATAAAAAGTGTCCGACACCTTTTGCACGTTTTACATGAAAAGTGTCCGACACTTTTTCTACAGGACGCCCCATTCCTTATGCATCTGAGGGATTACTCGGACATCCTTCAGGTAGGCGCTGCAAAGTCGTTCAAAGGAACCAAGCCTTTTCTGAGATATTCTATCATGGAAAAGCAGTGTCTGTGATGCCGGCTGGATGATGGTCGGAATAAAACGATTCACCTTCGTTATGATTCTTATAGACTCCTCGATATCCTGATCCGTGGTGTCGGCGGTTACAACCAGCTTTACGTAAATCTCGATGCCTGATGCCAACACGTTTCTCAGAAATGCCGAGTGGTCATCCCATTTTGGCTCTCCACCTGTTGAGGAGGGGAGTTTGATGTCCATGCTCACTACGTTAATATAAGGAAGTATTCTCTCAACCCTTTCATGCTGGATACCATTCGTTTCCAATAGGATTTTATTCATCGACGTCTGTGATGGCAGCCATTCGGAAAGGAAGTCAACCTGCTCGAGGGGTTCTCCGCCCGTAACACTGAGAATTTTATCGTTGAATACGCTCAGAAGGTCGCAGAGTTTTGCAGCTGATACTGGGTTCGGTATTTCAATGAAGTTTTCGGAACCAGCTGGCGATTCAACTCGGCACACCTCATGATGGCAGAGGCCTTGTGGGGTGTCACAATATTTGCATCTCATGTTGCATCGTTGAAAGCGAACGAATGTCATTCGCTCGCCGACGTAAACTCCCTCACCCTGCGGGGAGTTGAAAATCTCAACTATTTCTGCTTTGTGTTTCATATATAGAGCTTGCCTCTACAACAGTTTTAAAAAAGAAAATACTTGATAATTTATTTTAATTTAAAATCATAGGTTTACGGGACGGATTTTACCTTGCCACAGGCGTGCTCCATCGATGCAATTTCATTCATATAGCGGTTCATTATTTCCTCAGAAAAAGCCCTAGGCTCGATTCCAAAGTCACTTAAACCCTTAGTTGGAAGAGGGGTTCCATCGCTTATGACATTGATCGCAAAGTGAATTAAGCTCGATACGGGTGATGTTGTTGCAATCGATACTGAAATTTTCTTGTTGCCTTCGAAGAGATCATCCCCTCTTCTGGTGACGCATTTACCATTTTCATATTTATGAAAAACCTCCGAGGCTATTGCTGTTATGATTCTCTGTCTGGCTACTGCGAGTGGAAGATCGCATCCCGGATGTTCGATGATGAAGTGCAACATAGATTTTGAATAGATTGGTTCATCGTTGGCCACGTCATCCATATCTACCATGTTTTCGATGGGCACATCGGCTGGTCCGATAAATGATGCAATCGCATCTCCCGCAAGCGCAGTATTGTCAGCCACCCAACCAGATCTGAGCTGCGTGCCGATATAACAGATTTCATCATTTATCCATTTCGATTTCATATAGTTTTAAACCTACCCTTCAAATCATTCCAGTTTTTGGAATCCTTAAATGCCCTGATCGTTCTCAAGCACGATTCACATTTTCCGCAAAGTTTTTTTTCACCGTGGTAACAACACCAAAATAAATCTAAGGGTATATCGTATTTTAAAAACTCCTCAGAGATTTCCTTCTTAGTTAAATCGATGGTGGGGCTTATGACCTGGACATCTTTCATTGTGGAATACTTTAGGGCTTCGTTGGATGCATCAACAAATTCGCGTGAATTATCAGGAAAGGTTTCCCCTTCCTCGGCATTAAAACCTGCGATGATGAAAGAAGCATCCCTCGCCTCCGCATATGATGCGGCTATCGAAATGAAGAGCCCATTTCTATTGGGAACCCAGACTTGGGATGCGGTATCGAACTCTGCTGAATCCAAGTTTTTAAGCTCAGGCTCCGGTACATCATATGAGCGATCGACGAGCGCCGTTTTCGTTTCTTCGTTAAGCCATGGCAGCCGAACGATCTTATGATTAATCTGAAGGAGCTTACAGAGAGCAGAGGATGTCTCCATTTCCCTTTGTGCAGCTCTCTGACCGTAGTCAAAGGTGAGTGCGAGGGTTAGATCGTAGCTGTGGGCAGCTATCAACGTAGCCACGGTGCTATCCAGACCGGATGATAATAATATGATGGCTTTCTGACTCATATAAGTATTCTAATAAAAAGGTGTCGGACACTTATTCATAAAATTGGCAAAAAGTGTCGGACGCTTATTCGTAGTATGTAGCGGAGTGATCGATATCCTCCCATACGGTTACGGATGAGAGCTTTGTGTCCACACTATCGATAACCGTCGCTATTCTATCGAAGATAAATTTCGCAATATTTTCTGTCGACGGACTTATTTCATCGAATGGTTTGATGCAGTTAAATGAACTCCCTTCAAATGGATGAATAATTTCATCAATGAGCTTGTCGAGCTTTACGAAGTCCACCGCACAACCTGATTCGTCCAAGGATTTGCTTGCAACGCAGATCTCAAATTTCCAGATATGTTCATGCGGAGTCTCATCGGCACAATTGTAGTTCTTTAATGCGTGTGAAGCCTGGAAGGATCGCGCAACATTTACTCTGAACATGGCTTAATGTCCTTTATCTTCAGTTGTATCGACGTATTGCCATTCCAGGTGTTATACTGAGGAATAAAAACGAGCGATACATTTTGAGTGCTCTGTTCCACCGCGTTCCCCATATTGAATCCGATGGTGTCGAATCTTCTACTTGAATCGCCAACGCTGAGCTTTAGGTGATTATCACCGACTATTCTATGATCAAATATAGTGGCATCCATGACGGCGAATTTCGGTTCTGGGTTGCCTTCACCGAATGGTTCCAAAATCGATATTTCATCAATCAGCTGATTGTTGATTTCATCGATGCTTATCAAAGCGTCCACCTCAATCTTTTTTGTAACCTTGGTCAATATAAGCTCGCTGCAGGCTTCGTTAAAGCGCCTATGGAAATCATCGATCTTGTCATGTGCGATCGTAATGCCAGCCGCCATTGCGTGGCCACCGTAACCTTGCAGTAGGTCGCTACAGCGCGACAATGCATCCATGAGGTTTAAGCCCTCCAGGCTTCTAGCCGAACCTCTGGCCGGATCAGAATCTCGTGAGATGATTACCGTAGGTTTAAAATTGCGTTCGCTGACTTTGGCCGCAGTGATGCCGATTACGCCCAAGTGCCAGTCCTTGGCATCCAGGACTAGACCATATTTTTCATCAATGCTGAGATCACACTGAATTTGATCGGTGGCCTCTTTCATTATTCTTTGTTCGATATTCTGTCGCTTGCGATTTGCCATGTCCAATTCGGATGCGATCACCCTTGCTTCCTCATGGTTCTTAGCAAGCATTAACTCCAGCGCCAGGTTGGGATTTCCAATTCGACCAGCAGCGTTGATTCTCGGCGCAAGCCTAAAAGCTATGGTTGTGGGGGTGACCTCAGACGGCTTCGTGCCGCAGACGCTCATCAGCTCCTGAATTCCCGGTTTGGACGAGTTAGCAATCTCAGCGATACCAAACTTAGCTAGAGTTCTGTTCACACCGATGAGTGGTACGATATCGGCGATTGTGCCCAGTGCTACCAGGTCCAGGTGTTGCTTTAGGTTCGGCTCCTTAAGATCAAAGGTCTTATCTTCCCTCAGGTATTTACGTAGGGCAATTAGGAGTATGAATGCTACGCCACAACCTGAAAGATCTCGATATAGACTGTCCTTGGGGAGCCTATGTGGATTAATTATAGAATGGGCATTCGGAAGAGTTTTGCCTAGCTCGTGGTGGTCGGTGAGAACGACCTCCATTCCTAAATCGTTTGCCAGGTCGATAGCTTCATTTGCACGAATTCCATTGTCTACGGTTATCAGGAGGTCGACGCTCTTTTCCTTGAGTACTCTTATGTTCTTCTCAGATAGACCGTACCCTTCAAACCTGTTGGGGAGTATGACGATTGGATCGACTTCGATCTCATTAAAAAATGATTTCAGGAGGGCAGAGCCTGTGATTCCGTCGACGTCGTAGTCGCCAAAGATAGCAATATTTTCCTTCTCCTTTATTGCTTTCGCTATCCTTGAAACAGCACGCTGCATATCCGGAAAGGAATCGGGGTCCGGTAGGTCGCTGAGCTTTGGGTAAAGAAATTTTTCGGCCTCTTCAGATGAGTCAATTCCTCTGTCGATTAAGAGGTTGGCTGTTATCGAATGGATGCCGAGCGTCTCTGCAAGTTTTGCAGCCGCCTGGACGTTGTGTTCTTTGATTATCCATTCTCTCTGCACTGGGTTTACCGCTTGGCCAACATTTTTCTAAACTTAGGCCAGTTGTTGTAGCTACCGATGTAGACCGGTGCTGCGATGAAGAGGGAGGAATAGGTACCTACTATTGCGCCTACTATGAGCGCGAAGGCGAAATTGTGAAGCGTTCCTCCACCCTTGAAGAATAAGACTAACACTACAAAGAGGACAGTCAGCGACGTTATAATCGTTCTTGAGAGCGTCGAGTTCAAACTTTCGTTTACGACGTTGTTTATTGTCGATGGACTGATCCTGCTGCTATTTTCACGGATGCGATCAAATACGACTATCGTGTCGTTGATCGAGTAACCTATTAAGGTCAGTATGGCTGCGAGTATCGCGAGGTTGATCTCCTTGCCGAGGAGGGCGAAAAAGCCAAGTGTGATGACGACATCATGAATCAATGCCAGAACTGCGCCAGGAGCGAAGAAGAAATCAAAACGATAGCCGATGTAAATCAGCATGAGCGCCCATGAGAATAGAATTGTGAGCCAAGCTTTTTTTCTAAGTTCCTCTCCTACCTTAGGTCCTACCGTTTCTTCCTGCTCGAGTTTTATTTCGCCCTTGCCGAATGTTTTTTCAAGCTGCTTTGAAATTATGCCTCCGATTTCTGCATGTTCCTTCGGCAGTTCCACTTTTATGCTCATGCGATTATCTTTTTTCTCCCCAAAACGCACTACTTGAACATTTCCCAAGTTGATATTTTGGAGAGCGGTGCGCACTTCGCTTTCGGACACCGGTTTTACAAATTGGTATTCCAGTTTGGCTCCACCCTTAAAGTCGATTCCGTAGTTAAATCCCTTAGTAAATATGACTGTGAGGGATCCTACTACGAAGATTATCGACACTGCCATAAACCAGAAACGGTACTTAATAAACGGTAGGTTGAATCTCTTTTTCATCTCAAAGCCTCTTGATTAAATGCTGATTTTTGACATTTTAAATTTTGTTACGAAGAAGTCGTATACCATTCTTGTGCATACGCATGCAGTATACATACTTACCGATAGTCCGATGATGAGCGTCACTGCAAAACCCTTTATCGGCCCGGTTCCAAACTGATAGAGAACAAGACCGGCGATGAGCGTGGTGACGTTTGCATCGATGATCGTTCTCATAGCGTTGTGATAGCCGGAATCAACCGCAGCTCTGGCCCCCTTTCCGCTTCTGAGCTCCTCGCGTATTCTCTCGAATATTAATACGTTCGCGTCGACCGCCATTCCGAGTGTCAATACGATACCGGCGATACCGGGGAGCGTCAGCGTTGCTTGGAATAGGGCGAGAGCTGATAATATGAAGAATAGGTTGATCAGCAGTGCCACATTAGCGATCAAGCCGGAGCCCTTATAATATATGAGCATGAATATGAAGACGATTATTGCTCCGGCGATCGTCGCTACTATTCCTTTGTGAATAGAGTCGGCTCCAAGGCTTGGGCCTACGACGGTTTTCGTAGCTTCCACTAAACGTGCGGGGAGGGCGCCCTCCTGGAGGACTAGCACGAGATCCTCAGCTTCTTTTCTTAGATCAGAAAAATTTCCATAACCAAGGGTGATCTGCGCACGGCCGCTCAAAATAGGTTCCCGTATTACAGGGGCTTTCATGACCGTTCCATCGAGCATGATGGCCATGCGTTTGCCTACGTTCTTTTCTGTGGCTTCTCCAAACTTCTGTGTTCCCTGTGCATCGAATGTAAGACTCACATAGGGTTCGTTATTCTGTGCGTCGATTTGTGCATTTTTGAGCATTTCACCTGTGACCAATGCTTTTCTATCCAGAAGATATGGAACGCCTCCTGTCAGCTTCTTGGTTATAGGATCGTACTGGGTTTCAAATGCTATGATCGTATCCTTCGGCAACTTATCTTTTAGGTGCTCATTGATCTGATCAACCGTGTTTATTGAATAATCATTCGGGAGTTTGTTTGCTTTGCGAACATCGGCAATCATCTGTACGAGCTTTGCTTGGGGTACGCTGTCATCGACGATCTTGAACTCGAGTTGGCCAGCCTGCTTGATTATGCCAATAGCCCTCTCCGGATCTTTGATTCCAGGAAGCTCGACAGCTATCCTATCGCTTCCAAGCATCTGAATTGAGGGCTCTGCAACTCCATATCTATCGACTCTGTTTCTCACCTTTTCCAGCGATTGCTTTACGATAAGTGTGTGAAGTCGCTTGAGAAATCCCTTACTGGGTGCGAAGGTAAGTTCCGACGTATTCGTCTTTGAAAGGATCGTATTCAGCATCTCCCTGAACTGTTCGTTGACGAAGGAAATAGTCTCAGACCTTCCATCCTTTGTGAGTCCCGTTATTATGATCCGATTGGTCTTCGTGTCCTGAGTTACTGAATCGAACTTAACCTTGTTTCTCTCGAAGAACCTCTTGAGATCGGAGATGATGAGATCAACCTTATTCTGGACAGCGTTGGAATCATCTACTTCAAATTCCATGTAGATACCACCGCGAAGATCCAATCCCAGGTTGATTCCCTTGTCGGGAAAGTACGAATAGTACCAGGGGAGGCTGGTTATATCGTTAGCCGCCATTTCCCTTTTCTCAGCGAAACCGAACATCGTCGGCACCAGAAGGTATGCCGAGATCAGGATTAGTCCCAGTAGAAGTACAACCTTCCATTTCCATGCGTTAGGCATAATCTTTCCTCATTGAAAATACTTGCTTGCTTGTTTGTTATGCTGACTCGTTGCCAGAAATTCCCGCAATCGCTTCACGGTTGAATTTGAGCTTCAACTCGTTTGTAACTTCGATGGTGATGATATTGTCGGTGATACCGAAAACCGTGCCGTGCATTCCACCGCGCGTAATGACGCGGTCGCCCTTTTTGATCGCGGCCAGCATTTCACGATGCTTTTTCTGCTGCTTCTGCTGAGGTCTGATCATCAGGAAGTAGAATATTGCAAAGATCACAACGAGTGGCATGAGTGTGGTGATCCAGCTGCCTTGTTGTCCTTCTCCACCTGCGGGGCGGGCTGCCATCAGTGTTAGCCCTGAAATAGCGAGATTCGTTAACATAATAACTCCTTTCGATTTGTTAGAAAATTCTTCTTAAATTCTAAATAGTTACCTTCTCTCAGTGAGAGGGTAGCTCGGATTATCAGATCATGGTAGAAATGTAAATTGTGAAGTGTGGCTAATCTTGATGCTAAGATCTCTTTAGAGGTGATCAAGTGCCTGAGATAGGCCCGGCTGTAGTTCTGGCAGGTGTAGCAGTTGCACTCCGGGTCGAGTGGGGCTGGATCATCTGCAAATTTTGCGTTGAAAATATTGATATTTCCACGATTTGTGAAGATTGATCCGTTTCTGGCGTGCCTGGTTGGCATGACGCAGTCGAACATATCGATACCCCTATCGATGCATTCAACGAGATCCTCCGGTGTTCCTACGCCCATGAGATATCTGGGTTTATCCGCTGGCATTAGATCCGTGCATACGTCGACCATCTCGTACATGAGTTCGTTTGGCTCACCGACCGAGAGGCCTCCGATAGAATAACCATCGAATTCAGTTTTCGATGCGACATCTCCGTCTCTCGGGATCTGCACTATCCTTTCGATGTATTCCTTGCGAAGGTGTGCGTGCATGCCCCCTTGAATGATTCCGAAGAGGGCATTTTTGGATTTTCTGGATAGGAGGCAACGCTTTGCCCACCTGAGTGATAGTTCCATTGATTCACGCGCCTGTTTTTCATCCGCTGGATAGGGTGTACATTCATCCAGGACCATCATGATATCACTGCCAAGCGCCTCTTGGATTTCGATCGAGAGTTCAGGCGAGAGGAAGTGCCGAACTCCTCCGTCTAAATGGCTTTGAAATGTTACACCTTCATCTGTAAATTTATGTCTAAGGTCAGCTAACGAGAATATCTGATATCCACCGCTGTCTGTGAGGATAGGTCGATCCCAATTCATAAATTTGTGAAGACCACCTAACCTCCTGACCCTTTCATGCCCTGGCCTCAAGAAGAGATGGTATGTATTAGAAAGTATGATCTGCGAGCCAACCTCTCTGAGATCTTCAGGAGTCATAGACTTTACGGTTGCCTGAGTTCCCACCGGCATGAAGACGGGCGTGTTAATTTCGCCGTGGGATGTTTCTATCTTCCCAATCCTTCCCTTAGTATTTTTGGATTGCTCATGGAGCTTAAATTTAAACATTCTATTTTCCTTATAAGATCAACATGCAGTCGCCGTAGGAGAAGAGACGATATCTCTCGCTAATGGCCTCCCCGTAAGACTTGAGAATGAAGTCGCGTCCAGCAAATGCGGACACCATCATGAGGAGTGTCGACCTCGGTTGATGGAAATTTGTAACCATAGCGTTCACCAGCTTGAATTCAAAACCTGGGGTGATGAAGATATCCGTGGTCCATTTGCCGGGTTTAAGTGACCCATGTTCGTTCGCATTTATGGCAGCCGATTCTAGTGCGCGCGTTGTAGTTGTGCCGACCGCAATTATCCTTCTACCTTCCGCCTTGGCGTTTGAAATAGATTTTGCCACATCTTCCGAGATCTCAACTTTTTCCCCGTGCATCCTGTGGTCTTTGACATCATCTACGCGTACCGGTGCAAACGTATCTATGCCGACGTGCAGGGTTACTCTCTGGATTTCGATTCCTGCACTTTCAATGCGTTCCATTAGATTCTCACCGAAGTGCAGTCCTGCGGTGGGAGCAGCAGCAGACCCGGCTCGGTTTGCATAAACCGTCTGATATCTCTGTCTATCTTCATTTGAATATGCCTCAAAGCCCTCCCTTTCAATATAGGGAGGAAGTGGCGGTACGCCATGATGTTTCATGGCGAGATCGAGTGAGTTCCCCTTAAATTCCATCAATAAATAAATGTCGTCACGGCCCAGTGATTTTGCAGTTGCTTGCATGCCGAAAAAAAACTTTTCATTCTTGTTAATTCGTTTGGCCTTTTTCAAAAGGCATCGCCACGTATTCGTCATGCCCTGTTTCGGTTCAACGACCAGGAGCTCTATCTCCTCACCATTTCTTCTTCTTCCAAATAGACGTGCTGGCACAACCTTGGAATCGTTTACGATCAACAGATCTCCCTCATTCAGAAAATCGACTATGTTCGATATTTTCGAATGTTCTAAGGAATCCTGCGATCGATTCAGCACCATCATCCTCGAGGAGTCACGATCCTTGAGTGGATGTTGTGCGATGAGTTCTTTTGGGTATTCGTAACTGAAGTCTGAGAGTTTCATTTGCGTTCTATGTCGTGCGTCTTGCGTCGTGTGTTAAGATGTGTTTGGTTTGATAACCCACGACTCAATATGCCTTCCTCACCTCCGCATCGGAGTAATATTTTTTAAGAATTTCCAAATAGGAGTGGCCTGCGTCGGCCATACCCTTGGCGCCCCATTGGCACATGCCAACTCCATGGCCATATCCTTTCCCATCGAACAGAAGATAATTCTGTTTGAGCTTCACATCGAACCAGGTGCTCTTGATTTCTTTGTAACCAAAGTATTTTCGCAGATCCTTGGCGGGGATCATTTTTAAACCCTCATTCGTTTCCACCAAGAGATGTTCATTCCTTGGAGAATCCTGAAATGATGTCGTGGCGACCGTGAGTATGTTGGAAATAGGAATATTGTTTTTGTTCAGCACCTTGATGAATTTTGATACCGGTACGCTATAAGTCCAAGTGTGCTTCGGTGAACGCTTACAGAAACTATCCTTAATCACCGGTGGACCAAGCTCTCCGTCCCATACGTTATGAGCATGTTCAGTTTCACCGCCACAGCAGCTATGGTAGAATGCTGGGAAGATGCGCCCATCCCTGTAAAGGATTTCACCCCGAGTGGCATCGACGCCTTCCGTGGCTTTGGGATCCTCAACGTGGGCGCCGTGGTAGACCTGCGAGTAGATGTTGGAAGTGATATCATAGGATCTATCCGGCCTTGCCTTCTTGATAGAATCGATCTTGTTCAAGGCGTAAGTTCTTGCGGCTACTACCTGAGCTTTTATCGATTCTATCGGCCACCTAGGGGATATTTCACTTCCGACAATTCCTACAAGATATCTTTCAAGTGGCAGATGATCGATTACCATCAATTTTCCATTGGGTTTGGCTATGACAACGAGTTTACCAAAGAAAGATTTAGAACCAACTGTATAGTTTCTCGTGCTGCTGGAGATCACTGCTTCGTTGCCGCACGGTTTTCCATTTATGAATAATCCAGATTCATCAGCACGGATGATAGCCTTGGATCCAATCCTGTTGTCGCCCCTGGCACCCAGCGAGCCGTACCTTAGGTAGGAGTCCCCGCCATCTATCGTAACAGACGGAACATCGTTTATGACGAGCACCCTGATATCAGGGGGAGGGGCTGCAAAAACCCGGATTGGGCTGGTCAAAAAAGCTAAAACGAGGCATGAACATATGATGATTCGTCGCATGGCGCCTATGTTTAGCACTCATAATCAAGGCGTCAACACAATAAAGCCATGATATTACAGCTATTTTTGACCAGAAAACCTTAGCAACATTTTTTCAGATCTGACGATAATATTAATGGGTCTGAGGTGTGTGTGGAAGATAAAATAACTAATAAAATCATGAGACATGTATCGATTCCTGTGAAGATCGTCATCCTTACAGGATTGGCTTACGTTTTGGTATGGGGTATTCAGGTAATGCTGGTCAAAACGGGAGCGGTTGACTTCTCAGCGACACTCTTTGGTTTTAAACTCGATCGAATCTATTTTGCCTTCGAAATTCTTGTGATCGCTTTGGCGGCTACCGTTGGTACGCATATCTTCTTGGATAGACCCCTTAAGAGCCTGATGTCGATCATGAACAAGGCGGAGAGTGGTGATTTTCTGGTTAGGGCGCCTGTTGTAACGAGCGATGAACTTGGCGACTTGTCGACTGCCTTCAATCAAATGCTATCAAAGCTCACCGATCTATCGGCAAACAAGATTCAAGCCGACCATGATATGTTGATGGTCCAGGAACAACTAAATCTCAAAAGCAGGTTGGAGGAGAAGAGTGCGATCATCGAGCGTACTAATAAGACACTTGAGCATCTCGTCCGAGATCTATCGCTCATATACGAGATCGGTCAGGAAGTTAACTCCATCGTGGATCTGGATGATCTCTATTCGAACATCACCGAGACCTTGAAACATTATTTGAGAATAAACGAATTCGCGATATTGGTATTTGACGATAAGAAGGAAGAACTTCATGTCAAGGCGGCTAATGGCTTCAATGACATGGAGGCTGTTTTCAAAACTACGTTCAGACCTAATGAGGGAGTAACTGGTTTAGTAGCTGAGACTGGCAGGAAAATTTATATCAAGGATACGAGCAGGGAGACAAGATTCCTAAATTATAAATTCGAGAAACCTGCGAATACATCCTCGTTCCTCTCAATACCACTTCAGTATAAAGATGATGTTCTTGGTGTGATAAACTTTGCGCGTGCGGGCGGAAGTAGCTTCTCTTATCAGGATGTGAAAATGCTATCATTGGTTGCTAATCAGGTAGCCTTGGCTATTGCGAATGCTAGGTTGTATACTAAGACCAGGGAACTTTCCGTTCGTGATGAACTGATCGGGATCAACAATCGCCGCTACTTTCATCAAATGCTCAACATGGAGTGGAAGAGGGCGGTTCGTTTTAAACGTGAGCTATCTCTCGTAATGGTCGATGTTGATCACTTCAAGGACTATAACGACACTTTTGGTCACCTTCAGGGCGATCAAGCATTAAAGCAGATAGGTGCTCTTCTCAGTAAGAACTTGCGTGAGGTAGATACGGTCGCAAGATTTGGTGGCGAGGAATTTGTTCTATTGCTTCCCGATACCGATAAACGTGGTGCAATAGCCGCCGCCGAGAAGGTGAGGCTTCTCTCAGAGGGACATAGTTTTCTTTCAGAGGATCATAAGCAGACAAGAGACATCACAATATCAGCTGGCATTTCAACCTATCCCGATGATGTTGATGAAGTTGACGATCTCATTGATCATGCCGACATCGCTCTCTATCGTGCGAAGGAGAATGGTCGTAATCGTGTGGAGTGCTTTTCACCGCCAGAGGAAAAAGCCGATGACAAATCGGAGAAAGTCGAATCCGATAGAAACGAATCCAAGGAAAAGATCAAAGATACAGTTCACTGATTGAAATTCAGAGTCGCCTCTATAATCTTATATCATGGGCTTTAGCAGTGTCGATGCACCCATTCCAAATGGAAGCATGCCAGCAATGCCTAATGTGCCGAATCCATTCATGTGCATGGCTGTTGACCACATCGCGGGGCCTCCCAGGGCGTCTACTCCATAAACGAAAGAAGCGTGCCTCTGAAGGGGGCCGTGTGTTCCGATGCCTGCTGTACCACCACCGCCGGCCGTGCTGGGTGATGGTGCGCCTGTCGTTGGAACGGCGACATCGGGAGGTGCGGATGATTTAACGCTTTTTCTTTTCTGAACGAGTCCCAGCAGATAGTAGCGAAGATCAACGCCATCCCTGTCGATTATCTGCCTTGTGCTAGCCGCATCTACGAAGAGGGCTTGAACATCATTGTTAGCTGTGACATTTGCGCTTCTAACATCTCCACCGAGAAGCGTCCCCTCGCCAATTATATCGCCTCGTCCGAGCTGAACTGGTGTTTTAGCTAATGCCCCTTCGCTAGCTGAGACGGTTACGTTACCATCAAATATAACGTATAGTCCTTTGGATGTGTCACCCTCGCGTAGAATCGTTTCTCCCTTGGCAAATCTCACCATGTCACCTTGTAGGAAGACATCCGATTGTGTTTGGGGTGACAGCTCGCTGAGGACGGCAACTTTTCCAGGGGCTGCGGATGCTTGTTCCATAACCTCTCTTCTGTGAACGAGTCTAGCTGCTACACCTTTATCTCTCAGAAAATCAATGGCATCCTTGCCGAATGTGAGTGTTGTGAGATCTGTCATTGCACACACTCTCGCATTTCTTTTCCTGTCACCGGCAAAGACGGCTTCGCCTATCAGTCCGGATGTTAGAGTTTGCAGCGGAATATGTTTGTCATCAATATTTTTACTAACTATGGCGGAACCATCGAGGATGATTGAGAAGCTCTCTGCCCTGGCGCCTTGCTTCATAAGCCTTGACCCGGAGCGATATCTTTTGATCTTGCCCATTTTGATCAGTTCTCTCAGATCTCGTATGCCGAGGTTCGCAAAGACCGGAATGTTCGCTACTGCATGATCGATCATCTGCTTTTTGATCGTTTCCGGATTTTTTTTCTTCCACTGAAGTCTTTCAGAAAGATCGATAGCGCCGGCCCAACCTTTTGCTGGATACTGAAAACCTGATTTTTCTACCTCTGCCTTTGAGGCGTGGGAGAGGTAAAGGTTGCTGATTATCCCGTCCAATGTTTTCCCGGTGATGCCAGCAGCTTGAAATGCCGCTTTCATACGCTGATAAAAGTTCACCGAGGGGTGAAGGGGATTTACTCCAGCGTCGGCTAGGACAGCAGCCCCTGAAAGTAGCGCCCATGAAACCATGTTTGAGAGAGCGTCAGCCCTATAGGGAGCCATAGCACTTACTGATGCTCCATCGGCATCCTGTAGCGTAGCAGTATGTA
>JABGOS010000112.1 GCA_018645265.1 Deltaproteobacteria bacterium | reverse complement strand
GCTTCTTTGCTAGTTCCGTCTGCATCTGCTGCGCCTGCTTCATCAAGTTCTTCATATCCATCTTCATCTTTACCCTCCAAACCTTTCACACTTGTATTTATTAATTTAAAAATTAAGAATTTCCCTCACCGTCAACTTTAACATCATGGATGCGTGCATTTAGAACGTCGGCTGCCGTCCTTACAACCTCACTACCTAGCGCTTCGCGCATAAGATCCTTCTTCTTCTTCGCCTGCTCACCACCAGAAGGTGCATCGGCAATCTTGCCGATTGCAATGCGCATAGATCTTTTGAAATATCCTTCGAAGAGCCCTTCGACCTGTTTCTTACGATCTTCCTCCGACAACATATCCGCATAGAGGGGGTTATTGAATGACAACTTCACTAGATCATTCTCAATTCCGACAAAAACGCCGTGCTGAAGTATCGATGCTACCTGAGGCTTTTGCACAACAACCCATCGCATAAACTCCTGCCACTTTTTGTCAGACTCCATATCGACTTTGCTACTTACAGGTTCAAAGCTAAGCGAACTACCCTCACCCTCTTTTTTGTTCTCGCTGCCTTTTGAAAGTGCGGTTTCATTAGCCCCCTGCCCTCTGACCCCTGCCCCTTGATTGGCTACAGACGAAACATCACTCACATTGATCAAACTATCGATCCTCGAAATCACCTCATCGATATCCTTAACATCCCCTATTCTACAGATTCGCATCAAACCAACTTCTAGGAGCATCTTTGGAAAGGGTGAACGAGGAACGCTATCAGATACGCCGTACCACATGGAGAACATCCTATGAAGCTCCGGCGTACCAGTTTTTTCAAGGCTCTCCTTGAGGAGTGAAATCTCATCGGGGGGAAGGTCTATAGCACTCCCGACATCCCCGCATTCAGATAGTACGAGTATATGACGAAGGAGCTCCAAAAAATCGAATGAAAAGCGAACCAAGTCTGTACCACTCTCAAACGCACTATCCAAAATACCGAGGGATATTTTCGAATCCCTATTCAATACAGCATTCAAAAGATCGAAGAGACGACTTCTATCCAAGGTGCCAAGCATGCGCTTCACTATATCTGCCGTGATATCCGTTCCTGAAAAGGCGATCGCCTGATCGAATAGAGACTCCGCATCGCGAAGCGAACCGGTCGATTCATGTGCGATCATCCGAAGCGATTCATCATCTATCTTCACCTTCTCACCTTTTGCTATATGCGAAAGTGTTTCAGAAATTAGAGAGACAGGTATGCGCCGAAAATCATAACGCTGACACCTTGAAAGAATCGTTGCAGGTATCTTATGTGATTCTGTAGTAGCGAAGATGAATATCACGTGGGCTGGCGGCTCTTCGAGCGTCTTGAGAAGCGCGTTGAATGCGCTATTCGAAAGCATGTGCACTTCATCTATGATGTAGATCTTATACTTCGACGATGATGGCATATATTTTACACGCTCGCGAATCTCACGCACATCCTCGACGCTCGTGTTAGAAGCACCATCGATCTCTTGAACATCTAATGAAGATCCACCCGTGATCTCTACACATGCAGGACATTCCCCACAGGGCTCGCTCTCCTTCAGGTTTTGGCAGTTCAGAGATTTGGCCAAAATCCTTGCGACAGTCGTCTTTCCGATACCGCGTGCACCTGTGAAGAGATACGCATGATGTAGACGCCCTGATGTGAGCGCATTCTTAAGCGTTGTGGTGATATGCTCCTGACCTATAACTTCGTCGAAGCGTTGAGGACGATATTTACGTGCGAGGACTTGATATGACATGAATGAATGAAGTGAACAATGTGCCGTATACAGTGTACCAAGAATGCATGGAGATTCTGTTCACCGTTCACTTTTCACTGTTCACTAAAAAAAAGGGCGGCCAGGCTAAATCCACGGCGCATTATAAAATCGGGTACCGTTGCTCCCTTCCGGGCCTGGCGGGGTTCGCCGCCTTATGAATCGCATGGGGCCCAACCGCCCATTTTTTCAAAGATTATACCGGATTTTATACGTCTCAAACCCAAGCAGAACGGCACTTTAATCAGATTTACCCAAAAAGGGCAAGGCTATTGCTAAGAGTTCTATATACCGGTCAGGAGTGGACATTATAGCGTATTGATAGCTTTATCCCTGTTACAGAATTATAAAAAAAGAATAAATTATTTTATCTTTAAAAATCAAACCATTAGATCAAGTATGCGACTGTTTATATAAAAGATATAATTATAATTTATATATCTTCTCGATTTAACGAAACATTTCTGCATACACTGCGATAAGAAGATAGAATTAGAGATATATCAATAGGCGGTAGGGTTAGGAGTTGCATCGTGATACGAGCAGCATCACAACACCCAGCCGGGGGAAAGGGCGCCTCATCGAAGGTAGGCCTTGGTTTAAATCCCAATTACATACCTGAAGAACACGGATTAAAGAGAGTACAACTTTCACCATTCACCAGCATCTATCAACTAGCCGACCCCGATCAACTTTTATTGCTTCGTGACGGAAGACTGCATCCAGCTGTAACTGCAGAGATGGATGAACTAGACAGATACGATCCGGCCCCCTTAAACTTTTACCTCAGCGAGGTAAATGAAGTCGAAACCTGGATTTCTACAAGAGCATTCCCCTCGATAGCTGCACTTCTTGAACTGGCGGAGACTGCATATTTTCGACCAGCTCAGTTGGATGTCGTCTTTAGAAAACACGTGGCACGAATGGGTAATTACACCCCCCTAACAAAAAGAAAAATTTCATCTTTGAATACCTGGCGTGCTGCTACCGACATGAATGCAGGCCTCGTTACAGCAATAGATATCCTGGATAGCTTAGCGGACATACCGAAAGAGATTGAACAGAATTATGCTACATTGGAAACCTTAAACACGAGATTCAGGGAACTGTTTAAAAGTGGCCAACCTGATGGAATGCATCCCATACTCTTTAGAAAATTGCAGGCAGCGCTAATTGACGGCAGGGGCCTGATACATGACATCAAAGGTTTGGAACAACCCATCATGGGTTTTATCCCTCTGCTGCAAATGGTAGTGGAACAGAGTCAAATCCGTTTTCACGAACAGGTTGTGATGGACCCATTGAAAGCAGGTAATGTCGTAAAGGAGCTATGTACTACCTTAGAGCGTCTGAGGAGGTTTACTTACGCACGAACGGATTTAGCTTTCGACCTGGCGCAAACACTCATGAAGGAACGAGCTGGAACAAGAGGTGTACGCGTAATAGGCGAAGAGATTGCTTACATTCAAATTCCGGAAGTTGCAAGATTCAGTATTTTCAGAGCAAACCTTGAGCTTCTTATAAACGCAATAAAATATTCGGACCCTGATAAACCTGTCGAACAGATGGCACAAGAGAGAGGGCTGGATGTCAGCGATGTGCGTCATGTAAAGGTATGGACAGAGGAGGAAGGAACACTTCTTCACACATTCTTTCAGGATAATGGCGTTGGAATGGAGCACCCGGAACGTGCATTTGAACCTGACGTGAGATTGAGGCCGGACCTTGCCGATGGCAGTGGGAATGGACTCCCTGGAATTAGAAGTATAGCCAGATCGCTTGGGGGTGATTTGACTGCAACATCAACTCCAGGCGTAGGAACCACCATGAAATTCACTATAGATATGAAGATGTGGCGCAATCGGGGGGGAAGCGGTGGCGGATCCACAGGAAACGGCGGGTATGGAGAAGAGGTTAACCCCTCAGTTGGATTAGGCAGTCAGCACAGCTTCATGGGATCTCCAACACTGACACCTAAAGCCGGTCTTCCTCCATCCCTTCTTGGGGCTAGGCATATTTTTTCCACAAATACCACCGGTTTGGGAGTCCCCTTTCTTCCCCACCTTGCAAAAGGGCTAGTTCTGAGATAGCAAACCTTCAAGATGAATCCGTTTGAATCTATAAAGATAGGCAATCTTGCGCTTAGGAATAATCTTATCGCCGCACCAATGGCGGGGCTATCATCCCTTCCATACCGCATTCTCGCAATGGAGATGGGATGTGCACTCGCTATCTCAGAGATGGTATCAGCGGAGGGCGCTATCAAGGGGAGGAAGAAGACGAAGCGCTTCTTCGATAACGATGATAAGATTCGACCTTTCGGCGTTCAACTCTTCGGCGCCAAACCTGAAGCATATGTAGAGGCCATCGAAAGTTTTGTGGATGAACCTATAGATCTCATCGATATTAACATGGGCTGCCCTGTGAAGAAGGTCTGCAAAAAGGGTGCGGGCTCAGCGCTGATGAGGAATCCTAAACTCGTTGCCGAAATCGTTACCGCCTGCAGAAAAACAACGAAGCTTCCACTCACCGTGAAGATACGTGCGGGATGGGACAATACTTCGATAAATTGTGTTGAAATAGCAAAAATTGCAGAGGAGAACGGTGCCGATGCGGTGAGCGTTCACGGCAGAACGAGGCAACAGGAATTTCGAGGCAAAGCCAATTGGAGTTATATTACTCGTGTTAAGAAGGCGGTATCTATTCCGGTGATAGGAAATGGCGACATAAAAACGCGTGATGATGCCCTGAGAATGCTTTCTGAAACAAAATGCGATGGAATCATGATAGGAAGAGCCGCCGTCGGCAATCCGTGGATCTTTAAAAAAATTCTCGACGAAAACTTTGAAGGTCCGGATATCAAAGAAAGGGGAGAAACTGCCCTCCGTCACCTCGAGATGCTCCGTAAATTTATTGGTGATTCCCGTTCAGTCATGAGCATGAAGGCTATTCTACCGTGGTATACAAAAGGCATCCCTGGAGTGAGAGCTTTCATGGGAGAGGTGCAAAGAAAGACGAGACTGCGCGAATTCCGAGAGAAGGTTGAAGAGTTTTTCTTTGAATAATTTAGAATTAAGAGTTAGTAGATAAATATTATATGCCAAATTCTGTATTTAAAATAACACGTCCCCTGGTTATCGCAACCGCATCACCCGCTAGACGGAAGCTCATCTCCGATCTTGGGGTAAACTACATAGCAGATACTGTCGACATAGATGAGTCACCACTCAAAGATGAAAAGGTCGCCGATTACGTACGGAGATTGGCAAGCGAAAAGGCGCACGTAGCAATTCCGCCATCACTCGATGCTGTTATCGTCACAGTCGATACTGCAATAGGCATCGATGAGAAAATAATTGGAAAACCTAAGGATGAAAATCACGCACGTAATATTTTACAACAACTTTCTGGAAGGTGCCATGATGTCTTAAGTGCAATCGCTGTTCGCGACATGAACAGGGAAACGGTAGACATTGAAGTAACACATACAACTGTCGAATTTATCAAGCTCACCGAAGATTTCATAGATTGGTATATCTCCACCAGCGAATGGCGGAATCGCGCAGGCGCATATGCGATTCAGGGAAAGGGCATTTCCTTGGTGAAGGAGATACGTGGTTGCCTGACGAATGTGATTGGCATCTCCATCCCATCTCTATTAAGAATGATAGAACGACTATAATACCGACCCCTCAGCGTATCCTCAAAAACTACATTGCATTTCATTCATTTCTCGCAATAATTCCCATATGACTAAGAGAAAGATCGCCATAATCGCAATAGTTGTCCCCGCCTTTTTAACGGTGGCAAAAGCGATAGCTGGATTTGCTACAATGTCGATCAGTATACTCGCAAGTGCACTCGATTCACTGATGGATGTCTTCTCATCACTTATAACCATGGTAGCTGTTTCCACCGCTGAAAAACCAGCCGATGAAAAGCACCCATTTGGCCACGGCAAGGCGGAGGCCATAGCCGGTCTCATTCAAGCGATATTAATCGCTATCTCTGGCAGTTTTCTCATCTACCACGCATTTCGTCGTATCGTTACAGGCTATCAACTCGAAGCAGAATGGGCCGGCATATCAGTCATGATAGTAGCCATGATCGTAAGCATTTTTTTGGCTTATGGTTTAAAAAGGGTCGGCAGAAGAACAAAATCAAGTGCACTCGCTGCATCCTCTTTGAATTTCGGTGCTGATGTTTGGACAAATGGCGGAGTGCTCGTGGCGCTTGGCCTGGAAAATTGGGGTGGGGTCAAGAACGCCGATCCGATCATTTCAATACTCATATCGTTATACATCATCGTCTCGGCAATTAAGATCGCAGCTGATGCAATAACGCAGCTTATGGATAAAACCTTACCGAATGAAACGCTTGCAATCGTCGATGAATGCATCCACTCACGAGGTCCGCAGATCAAAGGTTACCATAAACTTCGATCGCGAAGCGTTGGTGGAGAGAAGTTCATAGAGTTCCATCTTGAAATTGAAAGCAGCCTCTCGTTTGAAGCCGCACATGATCTCACTGAGAGAATCATAGCCGATATTGAAAAACAAGTCCCTGGCTCCAAGGTTACCGCCCACAGCGATCCGAAGTAGGATCATTCAGATAAGTGTCCGACACTTATTAATTGAATCGACAAAATATTGACGAACCCTTCCAAGATGATGGAGGTTTGACTTTTTTAACACGTTTAACTTCTTGAAATAGCTAAGTTATTTATAATTGACCCACATACTAACCACTTCTACCCCCCTAAATTATTTAATATATTCATATAGTTACATCTACACCCCATGGCATACATCATGCAGTCATATAACATGTTCAGCCTGTGATCATTCACGGAGGAACGACATGGTGTGGAAAGGTTTAACTAGATTTCTTGCGATAGCAATACTCATCCTGGTCTCATTTGGATGCGGGTCGGTGGGCCCCGTAACACCCGAAGATCTACCCATACCCATTGAAGCCATTGATGGTGAAACAAACATTCCTACTGATAGTACATTCGTATACACGTTCACACAGAACATCGTCCCAGAAACTGTAAACGGGTCGACCTTCTTCATCGTCGAAACTTTCGCCGAAGGAGAAAATGCACCACACGTCGATGCAACTATTAAAACAGAGTTTGCACAGATCACCACACTTACACCTGTGAATGAACTTGAGATAGCTACTACATATACGATCTACCTGACCGCAGGTATCCAGTATGCTAACGGACAATCCTTTGAAGGTGTATCAGCTACATTTACAACCGCTGCTGCAGATGAGATATCAGTAACCTCCGTAGTGGATAAAAACGGAAATGATCTATCCACGACGGTGGTAGGTGTAGATCCAAGTTCAATCACAATTACATTTTCGGAGGCAATGAATAACGATTCCGTAACGGCTGATGGCAACATAACCTTTACATGCGAACTTCCAGAGGGAAGTTCATTGGAACAACCAACGACAGAAATCGACACGAGCTCCTCGGATCAAAATATTTATCTAATCAATATAACTGATTCAGATGGAGCGGATCCCTACAAATACCAGTTGATGAACTGCACGCTCACCATCACCACGGGTGTGACGAGCGCAGTAGGAATTCCTATTTCCGAAAACGTTGAATATTCCTTCACAAATGGCTGTGCACTGAATGACGACTTCAATGCCGATTCTCAAAGCTGTTGGACCGTTTGGGATATAACTTCTGCAATGGCAGCTAGCGGAACTTACTACTACGATTCATGGGATGACCTGCTCAGCTCATCGATCGGTATTCTCAACTTCGATGCAGCTGTAAGCACACTTGATTTTTTAAATACGAATGTAACAGACAGCACTGCAGGTGGTTTCTCCAAAGAGATTAACATAGATTCATCCGGCTTTGAAGTTATACTACACATCTCATCCTTTTCCGGATTTGCACCACTGAAGGACTCGGTGAGCTTAACCATCGCGGAGGCTCCGTTGGTTACCGGAGGTGGTTATGGCGGAGGGGAATATCTGCAGATTGGCTTATTCGATTTTGCAGGCAACACAGGCTGTACCGTATTTTATGACGCCGATGGGGTAGTCGGTTCAGGAGCTATTTATCAGGAGGACTGTTCCAGTCTCGATGAGGTCTATCTTATACTTCAAGTGGATGACAGCTCTGTGCTTGCATACTACTCAGCCGATGGAACAACTCTAAATAACATATCTACTTCCTTTGCAGGTACACTGCCAAGCGGTCTGGACTGGTCCGGTACGAGATATCTAAATATCCAGATTACGACCGATGACGATGAACCGACCGAGGCTACGATCGATTCTGTGAGGGGTATATACGGGATCTCCTCTAGCGAACAATACTAAATATTTTCTATAACCTACTGTAATTACATAATTATTATCCAGCAACTTTTCTTGAAAATTGCCGATAATATAAATAGCTGAGGGGAGGGCATTTTGACGGAGGTTAAAATGCTATCAGCTGCTGGAGTATCAATTGAACCTGGACAGGTCTCTGAAGTTCCAAGAGAAAGCACATCCACTACAGATCCAAAGAACACAATAACCATTCCTTCTGAAACTACCGTTGATGACAATAAGAGTCAGCAAGCATCGACCTGTTTTTTTAGAGCTCAAAAGATGCCTGAATGGTTTTGTAATCCACCGAAGAATCACATGCTCATATTTACGCCCGGATATAGGCTATCACAACTCCCTGAAGCACAAATAAAAGCTCTGGAAAGGGCACAAAAGACTGCTGTTATGCAGTACTGCGGTGCAAAAGATGATGAGAGCTCATACGGTCGAGCAATTATTGAATCACAAAAATGGCTCATATGGGAAAACTACGATGGCAGCGATATGCTACTCATTTCCCTCGCTGAAGTTGGCAAAATAAGCTGTCCTCACAAATTTCATACTGATCCAGCAGCACACAACGAAGATGATTACGTAATAATGAAATAACGCATATCGTTCATTCATTGTATCATATATGTTTTATCGCTTAGTTCTTTCTTTAGCGATATTATGATGATTTTCTGCTTGGAACCAGCCTTCCCGATGATCAGGATTTTACAGACACACCATACCTTGCATTTCAGCCCATCGATCAGGGTAATAACAATGTATATTCAATCGAAGCTATAACATCCGAGGGTTTAACATCTTCAGATCAGTATTAAAAATCTCATCGAACTCAAAAGAGGATTCTACCGCCCAACTACTTAAAAAGACTCTGATTTATTCAATTTGACAACATAGGCCTATAAGGTATGTAGAGAGGCCGCTATTTCAGGCCTACAAACGATTGGAGGGAATTATGATCGAAATCCGCTTCCACGGGCGCGGCGGCCAGGGCGCAGTAATCGGAGGAAAGATCCTGGCGACCGCCATCTTCTATGAAGGAAAGTTCGTACAGGCATTCCCGACATTCGGGGTTGAACGAAGGGGAGCTCCCGTAGCTGCATTTGTAAGGGTTGATGATGACCGCATAAACCTGCGAAGCCAGATCTACGAGCCGGATCATCTGATCATCCTCGATCCGACGCTCATAAAAAACCCAGCGACATTCCAAGGCTTCAAAAAACAGGGCTGGGTTCTGATCAATACGAAGTATACCCCTGAAAAGTTTTCTGAAATACCCGGACTCGAGAATGTAAAGATAGCTACGGTGGATGCAAGCGGCATTGCAGTTAGAAACAAGCTCGGATCACCATCCAGCCCAATCGTCAATACGTCTATCCTCGGTGCCTTCTGTCGAGTAACGAAGATCTGTTCCATCGATTCTATATGCAAGGCGATTAAGAAAGGCGTTCCGATTAAACCCGATGCTAATCTAGCCGCTGCAAAAGAGGCCTACGAAGAGGTTATATTCAAGTCGGTGGAGGAACTTCCGCCCACCGATGGTGAAGCTGAAAATCTTTCAAACGCAACTTCAAACTAAATGGGAAACATAAGATGAGCCAGGAACAGAATCGTCCAAAACCTATAAAATATAATAGCGCGACGGAAATGCCCTACTGCGACCTCAGCCAGGCTACCATGGAATGGAACCAGACTGGGACGTGGCGTTACCTTCGTCCGAGTTACGTCGAAAGGACTCCATCCTGCCAGGCAGCCTGCCCCACCTCCAACGATATCGAAAAGTGGATAAAGCTTTTTGAAAAGGGTGAGATTGAAGCAGCATGGGGAGCGGCAACGATAGAGAACCCCTTCCCGGCTATAATGGGAAGAGTATGTTTTCATCCCTGCATGGATGGATGCAACAGAGGCGAACTCGGTGGGTCTGTAAATATCAACATGCTGGAACGTGCACTAGGCGATGCGGTCGGCGAAAAACTTCCCGTAGCAACTCCGTTTTTTGAAAAGAGCGGAAAGAGCGTAGCGATCATAGGTTCTGGACCTGCCGGACTTGCATGCGCATATCACCTAACAAGGCTCGGCCATAAAGTTACGGTATTCGAGCGTGAAAAGAAGGCCGGTGGAATGCTGCGTTATGGAATTCCAGCCTACAGACTTTCCAAGGATGTTCTCGATAGAGAGATAGAACGCCTTTCAAGGATGGGCGTGGAGTTCAAGCTTGATTCCGGAGTTCGTGATGCCACTAAGATGCAGGAACTCAAGCAAGACTACAACGCGGTCTTCGTAGCGATAGGCGCACAGAAATCGAGGCCCCTTGGAATCCCTGATGAAAAGACGACTGGAGTCATGTCCGGTTTAGATTTTCTTCGTTCATTTGAAACTGGAAGAAAGCACAACATTGGAAATCGTGTTCTTGTTATCGGCGGTGGAAACACCGCGGTCGATGCAGCAAGAACTGCAAAGCGCCTCGGTGCCGAAGTCACCATTCTCTATCGGAGATCCCGTGCCGAAATGCCGGCTTCGGAAGAGGAGATACAGGCAGCTGAGGATGAGGGAGTCAGAATCGAGATGTTGATAGCTCCCAAACGTGTAATCGTGAAGTCTGGTCATGCGGCAGGTCTGGAGTGCCAGAGAATGGAACTCGGCGAACCGGATGAATCAGGTAGAAGAAGACCCGTGCCGGTAGAGGGATCAGAGATAACCTTTGAATCGACCACCATCCTCTCCGCTATCGGTGAACAGATAGAAACGAACATCATTCCTTCCTCTCTCAGATTTGATAACGGCGCACTCGTTACAAAGAGTTGCGGTCAGACAGAATGGAATAGCGTCTTCGCAGGCGGCGATATAATTGAACAACCGCGCACCGTTGTCGATGCTCTATGTGCTGGCAAGAAAAGCTCAATTGCAATAGATTGTCTTCTCCACGGAGATAACCTGGACAAAGTCTTGGATAAAATTCAGATAGGCGACACCGAATACGTCTCGATGGCTCGCTACCTTCAGCATAGGACAGGAAACAGTCCAATTCTATCCACTAATTCCGAGACGGAGCTCTTAAACGAAATTGTAAGATTTGAAGACCTCAATGCAGCATACTTTACAAAGAGCTCTCCGAATGAATCTCCCACACTTCCCGTAAAAGATAGGCTGAATGGCAAATCATTTGAAGAGGTGCATACATCCCCTTCGGAAGAGCTAAGGAATGATGAGCTGTCCCGCTGCTTCCACTGTGGAAGGTGTACCGAATGCGACAACTGCTTCATATACTGTCCAGACGTTGCCATTGCGAAAAAACAGAGCGGATTCGACATCGATCTATATTACTGCAAGGGCTGCGGTGTCTGCTCATTCGAATGTCCAAGGGCCGCGATGAAGATGTCAGAGGAACCAACAGAACTGTAAACGATAAACGGTGACTGATCACTAATCACTGACGAGGATAATATGTCTAAAAAAGAAGTCTTAATGGGCAATCATGCTACAAGCTACGGAGTACAGCTTGCAAGGACTCAAGTTATTGCAGCTTACCCGATTACACCTCAAACGCAGATCGTTGAAGAACTCTCTGAAATCTGCGCGCGCGGCGATCTCGATGCGAAGTTCATCAAGGTGGAATCCGAGCACTCAGCCATGGCTGCAACTATCGCTGCATCAAAAGCTGGCGCCCGCGCATTCACGGCAACATCGTCTCAGGGTTTGGCACTCATGCACGAACTTCTCTTCTGGGCCGCATACGGAAGATGCCCTATCGTCCTCTGCAATGTAAATCGAGCTATGGCTCCAGGTTGGAGTATCTGGAGTGACCAGACGGATTCCCTCGCACAGCGCGACACCGGGTGGATACAGATCTACTGCGAAACGAACCAGGAAGTGCTCGATAATATGATCATGGCATTCAAGCTGGCGGAGACTGTCAATCTACCAGTGATGGTAGTCTACGATGCATTTATCCTATCACACACATATGAACCGGTGGAGATACCGGACATAAGCGAAGTTGATAAATTTCTACCACCATTTAAACCTAAATATAAACTCGATCCAAGCGCACCTTACACCTTCGACCCCCTCTGCACCCCTGATAACTATATGGAGTTCAGACATATAATGGAGGAGGCACACGAAGGCACGAAGAAAGCATATCTCGATGTCGCGAAGGATTTTTCGAAACGCTTTAAAAGGAAGTATGGAATTTTGGAACTGATAGATGCAGAGGATGCGGATATCCTGCTCGTTACCAGCGGCTCAATGACATCGACGACGCGTGTTGCGGTTCAACAGCTTCGGAAACAAGGAGAAAAGGTTGGAATATGTAAACTGCGCATGTTCAGACCATTCCCAACGGAAGCATTGAAAGATGCCATCGGGAACCTAAATGGTGGACATAGAATAGAGAAGATCGCAGTGCTCGATAGGAATATCAGCCACGGCGGTGGAGGTATTTGGAGCAAGGAGATCAAAGGCGCGCTCTTTGGAATGTCGACCGCACCTAAGGTCTTCAGCTATCACTTGGGACTTGGCGGAAGGGATATTACCCCTGATACCATCAAGGAAGCTTACGAACATGTAAAAAATAACGATCAGCCGAAGGAAACGGTTTGGATTGGATTAAAGCGATGATCAGTGATCTGGGATTAAAGATCAATGCATTGTATAGGGAGGCTTGATGAGAACGGACCCACATCTATTTAAACAGGGCGAAGCGATTCAGAACTATGAACAGAAGGAGCTCATGACGAGCGGCCATCTCGCATGTCCCGGTTGCGGCGGTGCACTCGCAATGAGAATGGCCCTTAAAGAACTCGGCGAGGATCTCGTGGTGGTAATACCGGCGTGTTGCTGGGCCGTCATTCCTGGACCATTCCCATATTCAAATATGAAAGTGCCGCTCATGCACACTGCATTCGAGACCACGGGTGCAGTCATATCCGGCGTCCGTGCAGCACTGGATATTCAAGGTAAAACCGAAACTCAGGTAATGGGTTGGGCAGGAGACGGAGGAACGTTCGATATCGGGCTACAAGCACTCTCAGCGGCTGCCGAAAGAAATGAAAATGTAATCTACGTATGTTACGACAATGAGGCCTACATGAATACCGGCATACAGCGCTCCAGCGCTACACCGGAATATACATGGACCACTACGACACCTACTGAGTTTCCAGAGGCCTCACCCAAGAAGAACATCGACCGCATCATGGCAGCGCATGCAATTCCATATATGGCAACGACATCGCCAGCTTACCCCCACGATCTAATGGCAAAGTTCAAGAAGGCAAAAGAGATAAAGGGATTTAGATTCATTCACATCCTTGCATCATGCACAGCAGGTTGGAAGATCGACTCAGCAAGATCAATCGAGGTTATGAGACTTGCAACTGAGACGAATGCGTTTCCAATCTACGAAGTCGAGGATGGTGAAAAATACACGATCAATATCGAACCCAAAGGACTTCCCATCAACGATTATCTCAAACTGCAGGGGCGTTTCCGTCATATGAACGATCAGCAAAGAGAATCTACGCAAAGATCCGTCACAAAAAACTGGGAATGGATCAAGAAACAGGCTTCCAATAGCTGAATTGCCAAAAAACTAATTCATAGTGCAAATTAACGCACTTTGGTGTAATTATTATCTTCGTTCAGCGGAGGTAGCACTGTGAATAGTTTCGGTGAAATCGTCTCATCAATTATCAAATTCATAAAAACCGATATCTGGCGTCTACGTATAAGCTCTCTCTCCAAGGGAAAGTCGTTCTGGATCAGGCGACTCAGAATTGTCCTGCTCGCCCTTCGTGGCTTTAATGAAAACAGATGTTCACTCAAGGCATCGGCACTCACCTATTATTCATTACTCTCGATAGTTCCACTCGTAGCGATGGCTTTTGCGATCTCAAAAGGTTTTGGCTTCGAAAAGCTTTTGGAAAAGCAAATCTACAGCACATTTGCCGGACAGGATGAGATCGCAAAACAGATAATGGCGTTCGCCCATTCCTTTTTGGAAAGCGCTGGCGGTGGTATTATAGCTGGAATAGGTGTTGGCGCCCTCTTCTGGACCGTAATAAAGGTCTTTGGATATATCGAAACTTCGCTCAACGATATCTGGGGTGTGAAGGAAGGAAGATCATTCGGCAGAAGGATCAGCGATTACCTTTCGATGATGCTCGTCTGTCCCATCCTTTTCATTATGTCCAACGCGGCTTCCGTTTTTTTGTTCGGTCATATTAAAGAGATCATGAAGGCCCTACCAGTTTTACAGGATTACGCCACCGCGACCTCATCATTATCGAAGGTTTTCCTTTTCTTGAGCACATGGCTTCTTTTTTCATTCGTCTACATCTTCATGCCGAATACGAAGGTTCGCATCAAATCCGGAATTATCGGAGGTATAATAGGTGGAAGCATCTATCTCGTAGTTCAGATGATATACATCCGCTTTCAGATTGGGGCTGTGAGCTACGGTGCAATATACGGAAGCTTCGCCGCCCTCCCCCTATTCCTTGTATGGCTACACTTGAGCTGGTTGATCGTATTGCTAGGCGCTGAAATTTCATTCGCTGAGCAAAATGTCGACACATATGAATATGAACCGGATTGTTTGCAAGTCAGTCACAACTTCAAACAACTCCTGGCTATTAGAATAGCACACCTCTGCATTAAAAATTTCTCAAAGGATGATTCAACACCGCTCACATCGATACAGATATCAAAGAATCTTGAAACCCCAATCAGGCTAGTACAGGAAATACTCTACGACCTAACTCAATCGAAGATCCTGTCTGAAGTTAGACTCAAGAGGGGAAGAACTATAGGATACCAGCCAGCTAGCGACATTGCACATATCTCGATAG
>JABGOS010000111.1:2866-15248 GCA_018645265.1 Deltaproteobacteria bacterium | reverse complement strand
CAGCTGAACGCTATAGAGGGAGATATGTTATATCTGTCTGATGCGAGAAGATGGCTTGGCGGTTTAAGATCGGTTCATGCACTTGCAGCAGCGCCCCACTCCAAGGGTCCAGATAAGATCCTTGTCAGTAAAGACCTCGTAAAGGAGGGTGAGCTTGTCATAGGAAGAAATCACAGAGTTGAATTGCTCATGTAAGGATATGAAATTTAAAATAGCCCCAATACTCATAGTTTGTCTCACACTCTTCTATCAAGTGGTGGATGCTAAGAAACCCCTCAACCATTTCCTCTGTAGCAAGGATCAGATAAAATTTGATGATGGAGACTCTTTTTCTTGTGGCGATGAGGACATAAGAATTTTAGGAATAGATACACCTGAAATAATACACAAGGAACATGGGATTTTCATCGATCAACCGTATGGCCGAGAGGCAAAGGCTTTAACGGACAAACTCCTACGAGATGCAAAACGTGTGGTTATCATCCGTGGTGGCAGGGGTGGATACGGGAGGTCGCTGGCACACGTTCTCATCGATGGAGAGCTACTTGCAGTCAATCTCATCAGGGCTGGACTTGCCCATGAAAGCATCAGCCGCTACGGCGACAATGGAATGCCGGAGTTTGCCCTAGAGGTTACTGAGGCTGCTAAAGCAGCCCCGAAACCAAAGTTCGAAGATCCCTACGTGTGGCGAAAGAAGAATCAGAAGGGAAAGAAATAAAATATTAGATATTCGATATCAACCGACAGTCAACCTTTGTAGCGCTTCTCGATATTTTTCTGCCGTCTTTTCGGCTATATCCCTAGGAAGTTCTGGGGCGGGTGGATTTTTATCCCAACCAGTACTGCTTAGCCAATCCCTGACAAACTGTTTATCGAAGGAGGGTTGGGAACGCCCTGCTTCATAACCATCTTTCGGCCAAAAGCGGGAGGAGTCGGGCGTCAGCATTTCATCTATTATGATAAGTTCATTATTCAAAATGCCAAACTCAAATTTAGTATCCGCGATTATGATCCCTTTATCCAAAGCATAGCTTGCTGATTCATTGTAAATCTTAACCGAGATAGACTTGACTCTTTCAGAGATATCCTTTCCAACCAAATCGACCATCCTGTCGAATGATATGTTTTCATCATGTTCGCCTATTTCAGCTTTCGTGGATGGCGTAAAAATAGTTTCCGGAAGCTTAGAGGATTCTATGAGCCCGGATGGAAGCTTTATACTGCACACCGACTCACTCCTCTGATATTCCTTCCAACCACTGCCGGAGAGATACCCCCTGACGATAGCTTCAACGGGAAGTGCGTTCGCCTTCTTGACTATCATAGAGCGCGATTCTAGCTCTGATGCCATGGTTTGATCAGAAATCACGTCGAAGATACTTGTCCCGCTCAGATGGTTTGGAATCAAATTCTCACTCCTTTTAAACCAGAACTTCGCCATCTGCGTTAGGACTTCTCCCTTACCTGGAATCGGATTTGGAAGGATGACATCAAAAGCCGATATTCTATCGGTTGTGATGATCAACAGTTCATCACCGAGGTCATAGATGTCGCGAACCTTGCCGCGCGCCTTCAACTTTAAGCCTGGAATTTTAGTTTCCAAAATTGCACCACACATAAACATCTCCATTTCATCACTACCAGGTTAACAATAAGCCACCCCATCTACGAAGGATGGGATGGCCCTAATCAATTAATTTTTAAAACTTACAACTATTGACAATCACACCCATCGTCACCATCGCTGGTCAGGTTGCATGTATATGATTCCCCAGCACATGTTCCCGAGCTACTTCCCGTACAATCATCGCCTGAAATATTACTTGCTGTCACGTTGGAACACTCACCAAACTGAGCCATATTGCCGTTGATAACGTAGTCATCATCCATTGTAAGGGTGCCACTATAAACGAGCCCGTCGGATGAGGTACAACCATCCATCGTCACTGCAATGCCATCATCGGCATCTACCTCTAGAGTTCCACCACCAGGACAATCACAAGATGTGGCAGTTCCAATCCAACACGCCTCAACGTCATCACTGTCTAATACTTCTCCAAATCCATCAAACGAATCCTCAGCTGCCGCTTTCGCTGTATCGCTTCCGCCGCCACTTGACGAGCTTCCGCACGAAGTCATACCAAACACCAAACACACAAAGCACATTCCCACCATAAATCTTGTCATTCTCATAACCTCTCCTTTCTAAGCCTTGGTTCCATGAGATGCCACCACGGATGTTTCAATACCACCACGGACATTGAACACTCCACAAACCTCTACCCACCTTGGCTCAATAGCTGCTACTATATCATCTAATATTTTATTTGTCACAGCTTCATGAAATGCGCCCTCATCGCGATAGCTCCACAGATATAGCTTAAGGGACTTAAGCTCTACGCAGAGCTTATCCGGCATATAGCTGATTTCGATGCTCGCAAAATCAGGCTGGTCTGTCATAGGACACAGACACGTAAATTCAGGACAGTCGAAGTAAATTTCATAGTTGCGATCAGGTTTTGGATTATCGAAGGTTTTGAGTTCTTTTGAGGGTTTGGTTGTCATTATCCACTTCCGTTGTTAGACTTGATCAGATATCTCAATTTGCCTTGCCTTAATTCCAGCTTCGCGAAGCAATTTTAATGGTAGATCCTCGATCGAATAGGCCTTGCTATATACAACCTCAGATATGCCGGAGTTGATGATCATCTTCGTACAGATCAAACATGGGGAGTACGTAGTATAGATGGTGGAATCTTTTATAGACACCCCGTGATAAGCTGCCTGCACGATCGAATTCTCCTCAGCGTGCGAGCAGAGACATTCGCCAAGGCTTTCACCCGACTGCCCAAAGTGATTACATCTTGCGCAACCGCCTTCATTGCAATTCGTAATACCCCTAGGTGTACCGTTATAACCGGTCGAAATTATTCTCTTATCTTTTACGATCACGGCGGCGACTTTTCGCTTTATGCAATTGCCGCGAAGCGCTACAACGCTCGCAATATTCATGAAGTACTCATCCCAGTCAGGCCTACCCTGGTCAGCAGCCATGGCCTGGACGACCTGTCTGATCTGTTCATAAAGCTCTTCCACAGTACCGTTGTTGCAGACGACCGCATCGGACATCTCTGCAGTTCTGTCCATCTGCTGTGTCGTGGGATCTGGGGTCTTCGCCTCACGCCTTTCAACATCAAGAAATTGATCATAGGTCTTAGGATCACCATCCCTATTTCTGGATAGGGTTCTCTTAAATCTCGCCTCAGGCTCAGCCTCGATCGATAGGAGATGAAAATCCTTGCGCCTTCGAAGAACCTCCACTTCGAATGGGTTCCTGATCGAATCGACTACTGCATGTGCATCTATCCTCACCTTCTGCAGAATCTTTTCAGCCAACACCCCTGCACCATGAGCCTTCCTAAGCTCGTTTCCTATAGCTAGCAGATTCTCACGGCTGGTTTCTTTTTTGCGAGCAAGAAGTTCATCACGCAAAACGTCGGATAGCGAGAAATATTCATAACCACTATCGACGAGAAAACGTGCAGCTTCACCTTTACCCGAACCATTCTTTCCTGTTATCCCTATAATCATGACTGGCGCGGTGTATCACAAATCACGTGTGGCGCGCAATCTGTTTTATTACGCACAGCCTTAGCGCAACTTCTTGACATTAAAAGGAATAATCATAAAATCGGCCACTCTATATGATACACGTTGAACATCTTCATAAAAGCTTTGGAAGCGTCCATGCAGTGGATGACGTCTCATTCGAGGTAAGCCGCGGTGAGGTCGTAGGTCTCCTAGGTCCAAACGGTGCCGGTAAAACTACTACGATGCGGGTCATTACCGGCTATCTTTCGGCAAACGAAGGTTTAGTATCGGTGGACGGTGTCCCTGTCTCCGAGGATGGAATGGAGACACGCCAAAAAATTGGCTACCTCCCTGAAAACTCCCCACTCTACCTAGATATGGAAGTATATGAATTTCTATCATATATAGCACGCCTCAGAAATGTTTCGGCGAAAAAGATAAATAGGCGCATCATTGAAATGATAGAGATCTGTGGACTCAAGAGCGTGATAGGCAGGCAGGCTGGAAAACTTTCCAAGGGATATCGACAGAGGGTTGGACTCGCTGCTGCGATGATACACAAGCCTCCCATTCTCATACTCGATGAGCCTACCTCTGGTTTGGATCCAAATCAGATCTATGAGATAAGGGAACTCATAAAAAATATAGGACAGGAGAGAACAGTCATTCTCTCAACTCATATAATGCAGGAGGTAGAAGCGACTTGTTCCAGGGCTCTCATCATCAACTCCGGTAAATTGGTTGCACACGGCACCATAGATGAACTGTTGAACAGAAGTGGTGCTCACATAAACTATACCGTCTCCATAAAGGCAACGAGAAGACAGATTGAGGAACGGGTTACTCTTTTGAATAACGTCAATTTCGGCGAATGGCTAACGGATGAACTCTCCGAACATCAACGTCTTACACTTAGGTGTTCCGATAGGACGAATCATTCTGAGGAGATATTCAACTGGGCGGTAAAGAATGCTTTTATACTCACGGAATTGACACATGAAACCACGTCACTGGAAAGTGTTTTTAGGGAATTAACACAGAATTAAACTGAACCGGTAGAACATGAAAAACAATATCTTCATAATCGCCAAAAAAGAATATAAAGCTTACTTCCTAAGCCCAATTGCCTACGTATATCTGATTACTTTTTTGGTCATTGTAAACTGGCTCTTCTTCAGATCATTCTTCCTAGTAGGACAAGCTGACATGAGACAGTTCTTTGGGATGATGCCTTGGATATTTCTTTTCTTCGTTCCTGCGGTTGCAATGAGCAAGTGGTCTGAAGAAAGAAAACTTGGGACGCTTGAATTGCTCTTCACCTTACCAATAAGGGATATCGATATCATCATTGCAAAATTCTTGGCAGGGGTTGGCCTTATAGCTACCGCCCTTATACTCACATTCCCGATAGCCATCACAGTGGCTCTAGTAGGAAATCCTGACTGGGGGCCGATCATAGGTGGATACTTAGGTCTGCTACTCCTTGGTGGAGCCTATTTATCCATAGGACTCATGATATCATCTTTGACAGAAAATCAGATAATAGCCTTCATACTTGGAGTGTTCCTCTGCTTTATAATTCTCATTATAGGAACTCCGATGGTAATAGGCGGCACGAGCAACTTCATCACCAACATATTGCAATATGCTGGATTTACGCCCCACTTTGACTCCATCTCTAGAGGCGTCGTCGACAGCAGCGATATAGTCTATTACTTCTCCGTAATGGGTTTGTTTCTTTATATCAACGAACGGATACTCAAGGGAATAGCGAGACGATAAGGGCGCACCATGAATAGAGTTGGAACATTCATAACTATTGCAGCACTTCTACTTGTCATCGTGGCGATAAATTTCTTTGCCTCGAGACATCCGTTCAGGATCGATCTCACCGACAATAAAGTTTATACGCTCTCCGATGCCACAAAAAAAATACTTGAGGAGTTGGAGGATGTCATCACGGTCAGACTGTACTTCACGGAAAGCATACCTCCATCCTTAAAACCGCTCCGAAGGAACGTCGACGACATATTGTCAGAATTTAAAAGTGCCGCTGGAAATAAATTTCAGATTGAATTCATCGATCCAAACTCATCTTCCGTGGAGGAGCAGAAGGCCGTGCTGCTGGGCATCCCTCCAATTCAATTAAATGTTATAGAGCGCGATAAGCAGGAGGTAGCAAAGATCTTCTTGGGAATGGCCATCCTCTACGGGGACAAGCAACAGATCATCCCAGTGATAAAACAGATACATAACCTCGAATATGATCTTACAGAAGCCATACTAAAAGTTTCCTCCGACAAGCTACCCATGATCGGTTGGCTCGCATCAAAAGACTCCCCAGAAACCTATCTCTTCATGCGGGATAGCCTGTCGAGACGATACAAACTCACCGATATCAACAATGAAACCATAAGCGACCTCGACCCTAAAAAATATGGTGCATTAGTAATTATCTCCCCTCACGAACTCAGCGAAGAGAGTCTCTTCTCGATTGATCAATTCATTATGGGGGGAGGAAAGATCGTTCTACTCGCCGACAGGTTTCAGATAGAACCCTCGATGAAGGTTACTGAGGTTGATTCAAACTTATTCGCATTGCTCAAGCACTATGGAGCAGTTGTAAAAAAATCACTACTCCTTGATCAGTCGAATGCCATGGCCGCATTTTCAGGTGGGCCGGTAACATACCATCTTCCATACGCATTCTGGCCTGACATAAGGATGAATCAGTTTAACCCTAACAACCCACTAGTTTCAGACATCGAATCTATTGTACTTCCATGGACCAGCCCTCTTGCACTTTCCGCAACTGAGGATGACGTTTACGAGGAAGAGGTATTGGCCAGTTCATCCCAATATTCAACTACCGTACCAGCGGATAAGATCGAACTTGATCCCCAATCAGCAAATGAAGCTTCCATGCGAGGCGAGAGGGGGCCAAAGCCTCTCATTGCACTCCTCAGTGGCCCCTTCGGCAGTTACTATGAAGCGTCGGATAGGGAGAATGTAATAAAGGAAAGTCCTGAACTTTCCAAAATTTTCGTAGTGGGTTCGTCCAGATGGATTAGCGATAAATTTCTAAACAACTTTCCAACAAATACCACCCTATTTGAAAATGCCGTGGATAGCTTTGCTATGGGGAATACATTGATAGGCATTAGATCCCGAAACGAAATTTCCAGACCGATCGCAATAATGCCTGACGGGGTAAAGCAGATCTTTAAATATCTGAACCTCGCTATAGGCCCAATTCTGACTATCCTTATAGGACTTGTTGTCTTCATCATTACAAGAAAAAGAAGAAGAAAAGCGGTTCATCTATATGAGTAAAAGACCCTTTGCATATCTTGGTGCAGCCGCAATCGTAGCGATTGTGATAATATTTATTGACAATCCATTCGGGAATCGCGTAGACGACGCTTCCTTCGATTACTTCGTGCCGGGATTCGATGTTCACAATATCCAACGTTTTGATGTTGAACAGATGATCGACGGTTCTCAGGTGAGAAGATCAGATGATGTAAAATGGGAAGCTGCGGAAAAAACCACAGCACTCAAAGAAAATCTTCTTAAAAATGAGAAGCGCCAGAAACCGCAGGCTGCATGGAAAGAAGCGGATACCTCTCGCGTCCTTGGTGCGCTTGGTTCCTTTGGAGGGCTCTCCAAAGGCATCCTAGTTTCTACAAATCCAGAAAAAAGGCACATCTACCAGGTGGGTCCAACCGGTCTTCATGTAATCGCATTTGATAAAAGCGATGAAATAGTTTTAAATGTCATAATAGGCAAAGGTGGACCAGACTTTATGAGCACATACGTCAGACCGTTCGATAAGAATGAAGTCTACCTGGTGAATCGAAATCTCACCGGAATCTTTTCGCCAAGATCGTCCGACTGGCTAAAGAGAGAGCACATAGAGATAAAAGAAGCGCTAAAAGAAGAGTCGAAGTAGATCCCCGTTTATTTCCTTCCAAGAACGAGCAACCACTACTTCCACCTGGAGATTCGAGATCTCCCGTTCCGCTATATGCAGAATCGTCCTCTATGACGTGGGCCAAGACCGCGGCTGCATCTATCTTCCCCGAACCGTAACTGTTGGCGGTGTCCGTTGTCTTTGATGTCAAACCATCCGTTCTCGCACCAGCCTGAACAGCGGCTTTTATTTCATCGAAGAGGAGCGTGTTATTCCTGTCGAGAAGCAGCGCAACGACACCTGCAACATATGGTGAGGCCATAGATGTTCCAGCGCTCTTATAAAAATTGTCATTTACAGCTACGCTATTAGATACAGAAGCACCCCTGGCCAGCGCCGATATAATCGGCTCACCAGGAGCGACGATATCAGGTTTAGTTCTATCATCCCCTGTCGGTCCCAAACTGGAAAAGGAGGAGAGATCGTCAATCGTTGAACCCGACCCACCAGGAGCATCTATGTTAGATTGATCGTAAGTCGTTCCATTTGCGCCGGTCCACTCGCTGAGTCCAGATGCCGTAGGTTTTTCAGCAAGCCAGCTACCGGTTGAGATAACACCTACAGCTGTAGCAGGGATTGTCATCGTGTAAAAACTATCCCCATCTGAAATTGCATAACCATCACCACGTGATCCATCTCCAACGTCAAAAGCACCGGTAGCGATACCCTTCAAGTAATCGTGATACAATGTATAATCATAGTAGAGCCACATATTACCAGTGCAGTTACCACCGTTCGCCCTGACAATTACATCATACCACATGCTCTCCAATGATGATGAAGAAGCACCGTCGGCAGGAGTTACCAAAATCATAGCGTGGGGCTTACTGTTTCTTGCATCCGAATCATCAATGCTTATCGTAGCCACGACATTTCCGCTATCAGATGTAGACGATTCCGCACTATCTACAGAAAATGATATATCGTTGGATGCGAGATCCGCATCGTCTGTAGTTGCGATACCTGGAAAGGTAAAATCTGAAGATGACCTACCCTCGGTATATCCAATTATAGAAACGCTACAATTATCCTTCTGATCCTCATTCATCCATATATCCACGAGCGTACCGCCAGTGAAGGTTGCAGCACTTCCAGAACCATTCCAAATTGCAAATCTCGACGCCTCGCTAGAACCATCCGCTACATCTATAGATGCATGTATACCACCAACATAATCGCGTCTGGCTGATGGCTGAGCGGCTGGAATTACCTGTTCGTTACCAGCTGCATTCACAATGGCCCTTCCCACCTGGGCACTAGTGAGCTCTGTCAAACCTTCTTCGAGGAGTGAGGTTCCATCGTGCGCGCCTATCGATGTACCAAGGCTTAAGTTCACAACAGCAGCCTTATCCATTATGTTGGCCTTATCGAAAATCGTTGATGCGCTCTCCAACACGTTTGTTCCGAATGACGTCGATCCAGTATCGCTCGTATACGCATCTTCAACATCTAGGAAGACGAACATTATATCAGCCTCTGGAGCGACGCCAGTATAGACATCATTTCCGCCAGCAGCGATTCCAGTAACATGCGTTCCATGAAGAAAGCCCTGGCCCTCATCCTCAATTTCGCATGAGCCATTTACTATAGTCTTCTTCGTACACTCGACAGCCTCTCCATTTATATGCTGCATCACATATTGAATTCTTGTGTTTCCATCGGCACCCAAAAAATCAGAATGTCCATAATCCAGACCATCATCGACAATACCTATGACGACATTTTTGCCGTTGTAAGCTAGCCCTAGAGCCTGACCATCCTGCACCACATCCACCTCACCCGCAGCCCTTGCCGTATCCATCTTACTTGAAAGCGGGGCAGCAAATTCTATATTTAAAATTATTGGAAGTTTTGAAAGTGATTGAATCTCACCGCGTGGTATACTAGCTGAGATTATTTTACCAGCAACCGCTCCAACCGTTCCACCTGAACGATCAATGGCTTCGAGCGTATTGTCGAGATCGATTGTCTTGATAAGACATGGGACCATCACTACGCCACCCTCCTCGGGCAACGACTTGGACCATGATGCAGATGATCCATCTTTAACAATTGAACGAAGCAGAAGGTCCATCTCTCCTGAAATCGCTATTGAAGGGATCATTATTATAAGAGCAGAGAGAGAGTAGATAATTCTACGCATAATTTATCCTCGACTGTTGATATTGTGTAATAACAAATCAGGTAACAATATTCTTACAATGAATCAATGTAATTAGATCTCAGCTGCACTCGGGTGCATCTAGAAAATCGCTGCTTGGCGGATCCATTAAAAGTTCTTCAATAGGGATTTCAGATCTTTTACTAGGCCAGTTGCTGGATAAGGCCTCCACCTTAGCGTCGTCCAACATATCAATCTCATATCCATTAGATAGAAGTTCTGTCAAAACTACTGCTTTTTTGTTTCCGTGAAACTTCTTATAAACGTCGGGATAAAAAACTAAGTTATTATCTCTAACCTCTATAAGCCTATAAACAAGTTTTATTGGAATCGGCTTTTCAAGCTTAACCCTGAAAGTAGACCTACTCCTATCTCTATATGTGTCGAGGAGGTCGGGGTTGTTCTTTTTAGAAAACTTCTCCTGTAGATACCATGCTATCGATTTCGCTTCGCTATTATGCATCCTCATACATCCGTGGGATGCCGCCCTTCCAACTGACCATGACTTATTGGTTCCATGAAGTAGGATTTCACTGTGTTTACCAACCCTCAGCTTCACTGGTCCCAAAGGGTTTCTTGGCCCAGGTGGTGTTGGCTTATCCTTTCTCGCCCATCGGGATTTAGGTGGAAACCACCAAGGATTCCATTCAATCAGTTCAATTTGAGAATCCCTCTCTGGAGTAGGATATCTACCCTGACCAACTGCAACCTTCCTCATAAATAGCTCTTCACCATTTTCATAGAGGCGCATCTCCGTAGCAGGGATGTTGATCTCAATCGCGACCTCCGAATCATAATCAGCACTAAGGTCGTCGACGAACATCCTGGATGCAACTCTGCTTTGGGTAATGCCGTCATCGGTAAAACCTTTGATATGGATCTCTTGGTCGATTAAATTGAGTCTGAATACATCCAATGATAGGGCCAAAATAATTGCTAAAGCGACTCCAAACTCCAACGTTATACGTCCCACACGACTTTTTAGAAGTTTCATTGACCGCCCCCTTGTTTCTAGGGACAGTTTTTTGCAATAAACGTGCCTGACTAATTAGTGACCGATAATAACTTTAAGAATATCCTCGGTATCCTTTTTCTTACTGCTAGAGGTGCTTTTGCGAGTCTGCCCACGCGGAGCAGCTTTCTTGGCAGGCTTAGTTTGGGGTGCTTTTTTACCCTTCTCAACGGTTTTTTGACTTACAGGCTTATCCTGACGGATTATCTTGGCGGGCTCACCCTCCGGCTCACCCTCCAACGGTTTATCCTCAATGCTATTTGCGAACTTCACGTGGTCCATCTGATACTTGGGGCTCTTAAGCGTCCCGTCGATCTTTATAGGTAATACGAGTCTTCCTTCTGGATCCAGAAGCCTCTTTTGCGCAGTTACATCAGGGATCAGCTGAACAGCAATCCCCTTCGGCACTATCGCAACCCCCTCCACATTCAAGGTAAAATTCCCAAGCCCATCTCTAAAACCGCTCCCGGATGACCTATCCATCCCAGCACTGGAGATGAGAATAGCACCCTTCATACCCTCAGCTACATACTGAGGATTCATCCAAGACCCGGAGGTAAGGCTTAACTCCGTTCCAATAAGTTCATAGGAAGCGTTAAAATCCGTAAATTCGTCGCCAGCCGCTCCAAGCTTCACCTTCCAAACTCCATCGAGAGGAGGACCAGATAAAGCCTCAAGACCCTTCCACGTATCCTTCGAAAAGATTCCCTTCGAGACCTTAAGGACCTGCCACGAACCGGAGGGTATAATCAGAGAACCGGATACCGTGAGATTCTTTGAAAGAGTAAGGGGTTCAATACCCTTCGTAGAAACGTGAAGTACAAGCGAACCCTTTCCACTGAAGGCTCCACCTAAGGATTGAATCTTTTCAGCGTCTAGACGTTCCACCACACCGTCGAATTTATACTCCCTTTCATCGGTACCAGACACTGAACCATTCCCGGAAAGCTCGCCCCCCGCATACCCCCCCTTCACCGTGGGGAATTCAACGCTATCTGACCTTCTCAGAAAAACACCTTCAAAATCATCTATCGAAACTCCGGAAACTTGTGCACGTTTAGCCCTAAACTCACCATTCATTTCAACGGTGGAATCACCAGCCAGAAGAAAACCGTTCATGTCGACTGAAAAAATCAGCTCCTCAAACGAGTCAACTATGACAAGCCTTGGAAAGAATCTTCTAAATGGAGTATCCGCAATTCTTTCAGCTTCCATCTTTAACCTGAACGACAGGTTATCATCCCGTTTCAAAAAACCCTTGAAGACCGCTTTGTCCTCTCCAAAACTCACAGTCCCGTCCCTAATGGAAACTCCCTCACTTTGAACGAGGGTCGTTGCACTTATTTTAAAAGGCAGTCCAGGTCCTTTCAGAAAGACTTTCCCAAGCTTGATATTAGAGGCGGTCGCATCTATTTTCACCTCTAGATTATAGGCATCCTTAGAACCCTTGGCTGTAAAATCTAGACCTATCGGACCTTGCCACTCCATATTCAAGAGCAACTTATCCATCATGGCAGGTGCAAACGATCCGATCGTCGCTGCGGTTATCATCGGCGATGCAAAATGCACATTGAACGCAGCAGGCGTAACGCCTGTCTTGAGCGAAAGATCTACTGATGCCTGAGAACCGGCAACGTACAGTCTC
>JABGOS010000111.1:0-2856 GCA_018645265.1 Deltaproteobacteria bacterium | reverse complement strand
ACTGAAATTCTGAACATCGGATCCAAACAGAGCACCGCCAAGACGCATATCAAAATCTATCGTACCATCCGACATCCCCTCACCCTTTGAAATGATAATATTTCTCGTAGCGAAATCTACGTCGCTGATAACAAAGGGGGTGCCGTTTTCTTTCGTAGATATGCTTATATTTCCATCGACAACATCAAATGATTTTATAGTTAGTGAGCGAGGCCCATCTTCGATCGCTTTATTCTTAGCAAATGCATTGCGAATCAGAATATCAAAAAACTTCGATGTGGGTGCACTGGCCTCCGGATCAACCGGTTTATCATCATCTATCTTATCGGACTCATTATTTTTAATTTCCGGCGGTGCGGGAACCACCTCAATCGTTTCCTGATTATCGGTTTTATCTGGAACGGCATCAGTCGGCATCGACTCGAATTGAACATCCTGCATTGGTGCTTCAACAGCTTCCCCATCAGCCTTCGGTTCTATAAAAGCTTCCTTCATATCTTCAACTGCTGAACTCTCAGATGAACCCACCGACGAACTCGTCTCAGCCCACCCGAGCATCTGTCCTAGATTTGAAAGACCACCTACCGAATTATAATTTAGATTGAAACCATAAGCCTTAACCCTAGTGACGACATCTCCGCCAATAAGCCCAAAGAGCGATATATCCCCCTCTATCCTCTCTGCCGAAACCACATCCGCACCCTGAAATGGTGAATCCTTGGAGGTTAAATGAAACCCCCTAATCGAATAACCAAGTGATGGTATGAGACGAAGACGAAATTGTTCAATTGCCACATTCGCATTCATCTCGCTTGAAAGCTGCCGTTCCAACCATGACCTGTAGGTATCGGTTGGCACGAGATATGGAACCGCTACTGCAGCGATTGTAAAAAAGGCTATGGCTATGACAGCGATAGTAATGATCTTGCGCACTCATCCCTCCAATGAATTCAAGAGGTTAGCATATCGCTGGGAGTAGATCAATCAGCGCTTTTATATAAAAAGTGTCGGACACTTTTTGGGGAATTGTATCAAAAGGTGTCGGACACCTTTTTAATGTTGGATGCGAATTTTGATCCCTTCGAGCCAGATGATGACGAGGTCGTGTATGCGCTTATCTAGCCCGCCTGGCATCTGCTGAGTCTTCATCACCTCCATGAAAACGCCCAAAGCCTCTCTGGTTTCACCTACAGTAAAGGGAACTCCCGATGAGTGCATTAGCGTATCACGATATTCCAATGTCGTCTTGACCAACATCTCAAACATCGCCTGCGCGCCATCGTCAACCCCTTTGAAATGATTAGATATTTTCTCGAATAGCGCCTGTATATCCTTCTCGTCAGAATTTTCCGTCATTCCGGCCTCCTCTATCTATTCTCCAATATCAGCATAGAAGAGGGAGATTCTCAAGTGATATGCGCCGTCGCGCTAGAAACTCCATAATATCACTTGTCCACAGGGGCTCTATCATATACAGCTTGCGGGCTAGAGGGTATTTATGAAAGGTATATTCATCACATTCGAGGGAATCGAGGGCTGTGGAAAGACGACACAAATACATCTCCTCAATAAACACCTATGCGATAGTGGTCACTCAACGCTTCTCACGAGAGAGCCTGGTGGCACACCCATCGGTGAAAGGATACGATCCATCCTCCTCGATTCAAAAAACGATAACATGTCCCCAAGGACAGAGCTTTTACTCTATACCGCAGGGAGAAACCAACACATAGTGGAGAAAATTCAGCCTGCGCTGGATGAGGGAAAGATAGTTCTATGTGACAGATACGCCGATGCGACGACAGCATATCAGGGCGCTGCTAGAAAGATCGACTCCAGCATAATCGAGGAGATCCACAAAGTCGCCACAGGTGGCCTTATGCCCGTTTTCACCTTTCTGTTGGATTGCCCAGCTGAGGTAGGGCTTGGAAGGGCCCGCGCGAGGAACGAAACGGACTCAACCGCAGGAACCCTCGATAGATTTGAACAGGAGAAGATGGATTTTCATGAAAGGGTGAGGCAGGGCTATCTCAATATTGCAAAACGAGAACCTGAGCGAATGATTATAATCGACGCAACATTAAACCCAGATGCTATGCATGAGAAGATTATTGCCCTAACGAATGGCAAATTAGATATATGAAACAAATCATAGGTCATAAATCACAAATAGAGCAGCTTAGAAAAGCGATCGAGTCCAAGAGGCTTCCAAACGCCTATCTATTCGTAGGGCCCAAGGGAGTAGGCAAGCGTTTAGTTGCAGACTGCCTAGCCCTCTCCCTCGCATGCCTGAACAATAAGGGCACGTGGGGCGCATGCGGTGAATGCGCGGGATGCATTAAATCTACAAATGGAAATCATCCGGATCAGCTGCTCGTCGAACCCTCTGGTGAAAATATAAAGATAGATCAAATAAGAGAGCTACAGTCCGACTTAAGATTTCACTCAATGGAATCTGCAAAAAAAATAGCTATCGTTGATGACGCGGATCGAATGACTGAGTCGGCATCGAATTCACTGCTCAAGGTTTTGGAAGAACCACCCGAATCGACCCACTTCGTCCTTGTCTCCTCAATGTCACACGGCCTCCTGCCAACAATCAGGTCCCGATCTCAGGCCATTTCCTTCTCACCCCTTCGTGATGGCGATGTCGCAAAGCATATAGCCAAAGGAAGAGGGATATCCGAAATGGATGCAATGCGCGTAGCTCGTTTTGCCGGAGGAAGTCTTGGCATTGCCATGACGGTCGATATCGATTTTATTGATGAAGTTCTTAACAAGTTCATCACTATAACAAAGAAGGCCTCCACCGCGGATATACTCGAAAGCTCACAAGCTTGGGCAAATGAGAACCCG
>JABGOS010000023.1 GCA_018645265.1 Deltaproteobacteria bacterium | reverse complement strand
AACAGATTTGGCGACTTTCTTCTTGGTTGTTGTTGCTTTTTTCGCCTTCTTTTCCGCTTTCTGCTCTTCACCGGCAATCGCCTCATCCGCCAGCTGCTGAAGTCTCTCTTTACTGGATATTCTAACCATAATTTATTTCCGTTTCTAATAAGTATAGATTTCTATAACTAAAACAATAATAGGGCATTATACAGATAATTGGCGAAACAGCAACAACAAACACTGTTTTGGCATTAAATGGTGGAATTGAAGGACTGAAAAAAGGTGAGTTTGCCAAAGCATCTTTGTTGAATACTCTGTCCGGATGCAATTCCAACTGTCTAATCTGGTATTAACTTTTTATGCGGCCATGTTGCGCACAAACACATCAACAAATGTTTTCATTTTGCCTATAATGCGCTCGCCAATTTCTCGGGCTTCCAGTACGCTGGGACGGTTATCCAGACATTTAAATACATCCTCGCGGAGCGGTTCCTGCTCGCTGAAAATGTAGGCATCAATCAATGCTTGAAACTGTTTCTGATCAAGATGCTCCTCTTCACATAACCTGCCTAATGCCAGCACCTTCTGATCCTGCCAGTATTTTTCAAATTTATCGGGAATAGTATCAACATCGTCAATTTTGGGGAGATGTTCCTCGATAAACTTCTCAATAAGCTCGCGCTTGCTGCGAAGATCAATTTCTCCGGTCAAGAGATCCATAATGGCTTTCTTCTGCTGATCAACATCCTTATCCTCAGCCTGTTTCAGTTTGGCGAGCAGCCTTAATATGTACGCCACGTTCACTTCATCCCTATGGATCAGCTCCAGCTCGAAATCTACATCCTCCAGAATAGAGACTTTCTCCTTCTGATGATCACTCCTGACCTTATCGTAGAGGTCCAGGTACTTGCTCTTGTAATCCTCAAAGCTCTGCTCATGCATAGGCAGATCTTCCCAACTGAAATCAGAGAACGAGGTTAATACATTTCTAATCCGCATCAATTCACGAAAAGCCTGAATAAATGCCATCTCCTCCTCTTCGCTAGGAAGATCATCCACGCTCTTTACCGTAGGCGCTATCTTTAGCAATTCAGCAAAAGCCTCACCGAACTTTCGCACAATCTCCTCATAAGGCGGCATGAGAATATCCTCCCTCGCCTCTTTATTGGAGAACAGAGCGATAGCATCATCGGTAGCTTTTTTCAGGTTACGAAAGCACAGGATATTCCCATGCGATTTCTGCTCGTTAATGATGCGGTTGGTACGCGAAAAAGCCTGTATCAATCCATGATGGCGCAGGGTTTTATCGACATACAGGGTATTGACTTTCTTGGCATCAAAACCCGTTAGGAACATATTGACAACCAGCAGTATATCCACTCGTTCTTTCTCATTGAAGCCAACCTTTTCACGCTCTTTGATACGCTTACTGATGTCCTTGAAGTAATTCTCATATTGCTGACCGTCTCTGGTAGAAAAGCTGGTGTTATACATGGCGTTGTAATCTGCCATGAATTCGTCTAGTTTCTCACGACTGTGACCGGTCTTAAGACTCTCACGATCGAAGCGGTTCACATATGGCTTACCCGTATCGGCTACCATGGCTAAATCGGAGTGAAGCATACCATTGGCATCAGCATCGTCTTCATTAGCACCATAGGTGAAAATGGTGGCAATACGCAGATCGTGCTCGCCTGCTTTCTTCTTATCTTTAAACAACTCATAATATTTGATCAGGTTTGGAATGCTGCTTACCACAAAGATAGCCGTGTACGAACGCCTATGGGTCTTCTGGTCATGATAGCGAATGATGTAGTCTACGATCTCTTCCAGGTGATCTGACGAATCACTTTCCTCTCTGGTGTCGATACCTTCCACCTCAATGTCGAGTAAGGTGTTGCCTTTCTGTCTGTATCGCCCAATATATTCAATACTGAACTTCAATACGTTCTTATCTCGGATGGCATCTGTTATGACGTACTCATGGAGACGCTCTCCAAAGAGGTCTTTTGTAGTGCGTTCTCCCATCTCGTTCTTCCGGGCATTGTCAACAAAAATGGGAGTGCCGGTAAAACCAAACAATTGAATGTTCTGAAAGAAAGAAGTGATCCGCTTGCGAGTTTCCCCAAACTGACTGCGGTGACACTCATCAAAAATAAATACCATCCGTTTCTCCTTCAGGTGTGCCATGTCAGACTTGTACCGCTTTTTATGAATCGCATTATTCAGTTTCTGTATGGTAGTAACGATGAGTTTCGTATCATCTCCAAACTGCTTTACCAGTGAACGGGTGTTGTCAGTAGCATCCACGCTATCCTTCTTGAAGCAGTTAAACTCATTCATGGTCTGATAGTCCAGATCCTTACGATCAACCACAAACACC
>JABGOS010000110.1 GCA_018645265.1 Deltaproteobacteria bacterium | reverse complement strand
TGAATATGAGCGATCCAATCCTTGGACTCGCATCGACATAGCATTGAAACAGAAATGTATCGCACAGAAAATATCCGGTGAGACCGCTTAGCGCCAGGTAGGTCCAGTTGTGAACCGTGATATTCCCTGGGAAGAGAGATCCGTTCACGGCGTACTGCAATACCGCTAGCATAATAACGCCGAAGAGCATTCTGAAGTGGCTCATCGAGAATGAACCAATTCTATGACTTGCGCCGGTGAAGAGCAGTGCACATGCAGCGAAGCAGAAGGCAGAGCCAATCGCCGATATTTCACCCATGTAAGGCATCGCCGGAGAGAAACAAAATAGAATCACGTTGTCCACACGTTAATATCACGAGCCCCAGATCATTGTTCGTCCGGCAGCTGCTTCATTCCGGTCGGCGCCAGACTGCTATTGATATGCGATTCAGTTGTTGATACTTTTTCTAAAATGAATTAGCTTCTCGGGAATAGTCAATAGGAGGTTTTTATGACAAAAATCGCAAATGACATATCAGAGCTCATAGGTAACACACCGTTAGTTCGTTTAAATCGTATCAGAAGCGACCTCGATGCAACGATTTTTGTAAAGCTCGAATCATTCAACCCAGGCGGGTCAGTAAAAGATAGAATCGGTTTGAACATGATCAGAGTTGCAGAGAAGGATGGTCTCATTGACGAGAATACAACCATCGTTGAACCGACAAGCGGCAACACAGGTATAGCACTTGCGATGATCGCGGCATCTAAGGGATATAAGCTTGTTCTCACAATGCCAGACACGATGAGTCTTGAGAGGAGAAATCTCCTCAAGGCTTATGGTGCAGAGATCGTTTTGACCCCTGGAGCCAAGGGAATGAAAGGGGCCATAGAAAAGGCTGAAGAGATCGCAAAGAGCACGGATAAGTCCTTCATGCCCCAGCAATTCAAAAACCCTGCAAATCCGGAAATACATCGAAAGACGACGGCAGAGGAGATTTGGAAGGATACCGAAGGTAAGGTCGACATCTTCGTCGCAGGGGTTGGAACAGGTGGAACGATAACCGGCGTCGGCGAAATACTTAAGAGAATCAAACCGAAGATACAAGCGGTGGCAGTCGAACCTGTGGACTCGCCTGTTCTCTCCGGTGGGGAACCAGGACCGCACAAAATCCAGGGAATCGGCGCAGGTTTTATACCTGACATTTTAAATCGCAAAATAATAGATGAGATAATGCAGGTCAGCAGCAAATATGCTTTTGAAACCGCACGGCTGCTAGCAAGAAATGAAGGAATTCTCTGCGGAATATCATCCGGCGCAAACGTCTATGCGGCACTCCAGCTCGCAGCACGTCCGGAGAACAAAGATAAAACGATCGTAACTATTATATGCGACACGGGTGAAAGATATTTGAGCACTGAGTTGTTTGAATAGTTAAGATTGAGATTGAGATTAAGATTAAGATTGAGATTAAAAGTTAAGGGGTGCCTGGATTAATCCAGACACCCCTTTTAATATAATTGCCTAACCTTAATCTCAGCCTCATCCTTAACCTAAGATCTTTTTCAAATCCTCTTCCGCAGTGGTAACCGTCATGATACCAAATTTCTCCACGAGAACATTGAGTATCGGAGGCGTGATGAACGCCGGGAGGCTCGGGCCCAATCGGATATTCTTGATACCGAGATGCAGCAATGAGAGGAGAATGCAGACCGCCTTCTGCTCATACCATGAGAGGATCATCGAGAGAGGCAGATCATTTACTCCACACTCAAATGCATCGGCTAGAGCTGATGCTATTTTGATCGCTGAATAAGCATCATTACATTGTCCAATATCGAGGAGCCTCGGAATTCCACCAATATCACCGAACTCCATCTTGTTGAAGCGATACTTGCCGCATGCGAGCGTCAGAATTACAGAATCACTTGGAACCTTTTCCGCAAAATCGGTGTAGTAATTACGACCTGGCTTTGCACCGTCGCATCCACCGATCAGGAAGAAGTGTTTGATCGCTCCGCCCTTAACGGCTTCGATGACCTTATCAGCCACGCTCAACACCGCATTATGCCCAAAACCTACAGTGATATCCTTCGCCGGCTCATCAGCGGTAAAACCTTCTGATGAAAGCGCCACTTCAATCAGAGGTGCAAAGTTCTTATCTGCGATGTGATGAACACCAGGCCATGCTACAAGACCCGTAGTAAATATTCTATTCTTGTATGAATCGTTCGGTTTCTGAATACAGTTAGTCGTCATAAGGATAGAGCCGGGAAACGCAGCAAACTCCTTTTGCTGATCCTGCCACGCACCACCATAATTACCTACGAGATGTTTGAACTTCTTAAGCTCGGGATAGGCATGGCACGGAAGCATCTCACCGTGCGTGTAGATGTTGATACCCTTTCCTTCGGTCTGAATCAGTAGGTCATGCAGATCCTTGAGATCGTGACCCGAGACGAGTATTGCCTTGCCCTGCACGGGCGTAACCCTAACTTTGGTAGGCTCAGGATTTCCATATGTACCTGTATTCGCTGTGTCCAAAAGTTCCATTACCTTGAGATTAACTTCACCACATTTTAGGATCATTCCTAGAAGCGCATTAGTATCGACTGGGTTGTCAGCCAAGAAACTCAATGCCTCGTGAAAAAAAGCATATACGGAATCATCCTCCTTGCCGAGAATTCGCGCGTGATCTGCATATGCTGCAGTTCCCTTTAGGCCATACATCAAGGTCTCCTGAAGGCCGGTTACGTCATCACCCAGAGATTCCTTTCTCTTCGTGATCATATACTCCTCAGCTTGAGAGATCATGCCGTTCAAATCAGAGGCAGGTTCAAATACTGCTGGACCGGATAGCGTGTCTGGATTCTGACCGGAACCCTTCGCCGCTTTTACATAATCATCTTTAATCCGATTGCGAAGCTTAGAACACTTCTTGATAAACGGAACGTATCGCTCGGTATCGAAGTTTACGTTTGTTACGGTCGTGAAGAGTGCTTCTACAACAAATTTATCAACCTCTTCGTTTCTGACCCCCAACCCCCTCGCACGATGTGCATACATCGACAATCCTTTAACTGCGTGAACGGTTAAATCGATCATCGCAGATACGTTTGGATCCTTGCCGCATACACCATGCGATGTGCAACCTGTACCCTTTGCTGTTTGCTCACATTGATAACAGAACATACTCATTTGAGACCTCCGGTCTTCAGGCTAAGATTAAGGTTTAGGTTGAGTCTTTTTATAATCATCTCAACCTCAACCTCAGCCTCAACCTTCATTTATATTTCCCTCTAAATTAATTATTGTCTTCTTCAATCGCACCTGACTATCGGCCTTCGCCTTTGCATTTTGAACCACACCCATCAGACTACTGCAGCACGGCACCTCCATCATCACGACCTCTACCGATCTAAAATCATTTACCTCTATCATCTCTGCAAGCTTCTCGACATATGGACCGGTGTCGTCGAGTTTTGGGCACGCCATCGCAACCACCCTACCCCTTATGAAATCGTGATGAAGGTTGGCGTATGCGACCGCAGTGCAATCGGCCAGAATTACTAGATCCGCATGTTGGAGATATGGAGCGCGAGCAGGAATGAGAGCAAGCTGAACGGGCCACTGTCCAAGTTCCGAACTGATCCCCTGCCCCGGACATCCCTTTTCAGCCTTAACCTCAACCTTAACCTTTGGTTTTAAGCTTTTTGCCATCGTTCCTGGACAACCGCATGCGAGCGGCTTCGGCTCCTTGACTGTCTTTATATGTTTTTCGACGGCCGCTTCATCGAATTCCTCTGCAGTGCGCTCCTCAATTGTAAGCGCACCCCGTGGACATTCGCCAAGACATGCACCTAGCCCGTCACAGTAGACGTCACTAACGAGCCTCGCCTTACCATCTATGATCTGTAGTGCACCCTCCTTACATCCTGGAACGCACACACCACAGCCATTACATTTATCCTCATCAATCTTAATGATATTCCTTTTTGCTTTACCCATCTGAGACCTCCCTTTCGATTCTGAATAAATAATAGGTTATTTAGGGGGGTGGGTAATTGACTTAGGTCAAGGCATGTAAAAAATATTTAACGACCGGAGGCCGCCCTTAATGCTTTGATATCCTTAAGCAATATCCTATTACCCTTAACCTCTATCCAGACATCAGAGGACATTTTTGCAAGATTTCTTGATAGGGTAGCCGGAATGGTTCCAATATGGAATGCAAGATCCCTCTTTGCCATTCCTAACAGAAACTCCTTTCCACCCTCATCCTTAGCTCTCTTAAGAAGATATGCGGCCAGCCTGCTGGATACTGTCCCGAGGGAGAGTTCCCCCAAAAGTGAATTCAGGTGTCTCAATAGATTCGACATAACCCCCATCATCTTAAGTGAAACATCGGGATGCCTTTTGATGAATGATAAAAGGGCTTTCTTTCCGAAGACCATCAGTTTTGAGTCAGATTTGGTAATAGCGGTTACGGGATATGTACTGCCTGCGAACATCGCCGCTTCGGCAAAGACCTCACCCCTCTTAACATTTCGGATCAACTGCTCCTTACCCTCGGCGGATGATTTTACCAAGTCGATGGACCCCTCTACCAACACATAAAAGGACTGTGCCTCATCACCTTCATTGAATATGACCCCGCCCGACTTAACTTTTGTAGATGATGCAACTTTTCCCAGATCGTTTAACTCAGAAACTTCCAGACCTGAAAATAACATCGTCTGTTTTAGTACATCTGCGCTTTTAGCCATATATCTCCAAAAGTGTCGGACACTTTTTTGCAGCCAGCGTTCATTATCATACTATCCCCATAGCAAGTGCCAGACCTAAAATCAGAAGCATAATGCCTACAATTCTATTAATCAGACTCATCGTGATCTTCTTGAGAAGTCTTGATCCTATGAAGGAGCCCAAAAAGGCAGCAATAGCCCCTACAATTATCAGGCTCTTAACATCTGAACCATTCAGGATAGAAGTGCGCATGCTATAAAATGTGATCCCATAAACAGCGAGTCGAAATATATCCACAATAACTGCTGACACTACAATCGTCCCTACGAATACCTCCTTCGGCATTCCTAACCTGATAAGAAACGTAGTTCTCAGCGCCCCCTGATGACCAGAAAGCCCTCCAAAGAAACCGGAAAGGATTCCACCTATAGGCACCATCTTCCTTGGCAGTTCAATTTTCTTTAAAATAGGAAGGAGTTCAAGTAGCCCAAAAATAACAACCAATACTCCTATAACGATCTTCACAGGGGTAGTGGATAATGCATATGATCCCAGACTGTAGGAATAGATAACATCGATGCCCTGCATATAGCTCAACAGATATGCACCAATCATCGCCGCAAGCGATGCAGGAATTGCAAAAAGTGCAACGATCCTAAAATTTGCACGTCTACCAACCAGAAAGATTTTAAAGATGTTGTTGGCAAGGTGCACCACTGCGGTCGCAGCCACGGCAAGCTCTATCGGAAAGAATATCGCAAATACAGGCATCAAAAGAGTTCCAAGACCGAAACCTGAGAACAAAGTCAGAGCCGCAACTATGAGCGCTGCCATACTGACAATAAGATATTGCATATTCGCCTCCTTTTCGGCCCAGATCTACGCCCGATTGACAGGCATGTCAAAGTAGATTACTTGCCAACTGAAACAAGGGGGATCATGACGATTAAAGATCACGGCATTATATCGATGGATCACAAGAATCTCGTAAACAGCTACCTTAAACGGGGCAATCCTACTACATCAGAGCAAACTTTCATGAGCCTATATGCATGGCGTAAGGGGCGTCCCTTGAAGGTGGTTGAAGCTGATGGCTCACTCCTCTTCCTCTTTAAGCATGAGGAATATACGACCATATTTGGCCCGCCACATGGCGAAATAAAGATGCAGGATGCTATCAATGCTGCAAAAAATGTTACTGGAGCGAATGTCATCGCATTCGAAAGAATTCCCGAACAGAATGAGCCGCTTCTCAAAATCGACAATACGCACATCGATGAAGATCGACCCAACGCTGATTATGTATATCTCAAGGATGACCTGTTAAACCTGCCTGGAAACAGATATCACGCGAAGAAAAACCTCGTCACTCAATGTGTCAGCAGTTACGATTGCAAATATGAGGAGATCTCTAAGCAGAACATCATCGAAATTAGGGATTTCTTTGAAAGATGGTGTAATGATGTTGATTGCGGAAGATCTCCCGGTCTCTGCCATGAATACGTAGCCCTCACCGACATATTTGAAAACTACTGGAAATTCGATCTCTTTGGAGGAGCCCTGCGCATAGATGGAAGGGTGGAAGCTTTCACAATGGGTGAGAGGTTGAATCATAACACCGCGGTAGTTCACTTCGAAAAGGCAACTAAGAAATTCCGTGGATCATATCAGCTTATCAATAATTGGTTCGTGAAAAATCATCTTAACACCTTTGAATTTATCAACAGAGAACAGGATATGAATATAGAAGGTCTAAGAAAAGCCAAGATGAGCTACTACCCACATCACATGGCAAAGAAACACACGATTTACCTAGATAAGAGCAACATACCCCCCATCAAAACGCTCGACGAACTCAGATGCGAGGAGGAGTAGACAGTATGTCAAGAAAGGCGACATTCGCAGCTGGATGCTTTTGGGGCATTGAAGAAACCTTCAGACAGCTAAGTGGAGTCAAGAGCACTGCAGTTGGCTACATGGGTGGCGATCTAGACGATCCAACCTATGAGGATGTATGTAACGACACAACTGGGCACGCCGAGGTAGTGCAACTGGAATACGATCCTGAAACAATTTCCTATCCTGATCTTCTAAACACCTTCTGGTCATGCCACGATCCAACACAGCTCAACAGGCAAGGACCGGATGTTGGCACGCAATATCGGTCAGTTGTATTCTATCATGATGAGGAACAGAGGATCATGGCTGAAAAGTCGAAGACACGCCTCATTAAGTCAGGTAAATATTCAAAAGAAATCGTAACGAAAATAATCCTAGCTTCAACGTTCTACGAAGCTGAAGAATATCACCAAAAATATCTGCAGAAAAACGGCACGGGCAGCTGTCAATTATAACGTATTAGCTCCCTTACAGCTCAAGAGCAATATTTACAATATTCTCTACGCTGAAACCGTAATCCTTAAAGACCTCTCCGCCTGGAGCTGATTTGCCGAACCTATCGATACCGACAATCCTGCCCTCATCACCAACATAGCGTTCCCAACCTAATGTCACACCAGCCTCTATCGCTACGCGCTTTTTAACGTCGATCGGCAGAACGCTCTCTTGATATTCAGCCGACTGCTCTTCGAAGAGTTCCCAAGAAGGCATAGAAACAACACGTACATCGACGCCCTTCTTCTTCAGCTCATCATGAGCCTCAAGAGCTAGATGAACTTCAGAACCTGTAGCAATTAGAATGATATCCGGTTTCTCTTCACTCAGTGTAAGAATATATCCACCCCTCGCCGTTCCACCCTTCACAGGATACTTATCAACATCAAGCGTCGGTAGATTCTGTCTGGATAGCGCAAAAACTGCAGGCTTTTTCCTATCAATGGCAAGTCTCCATGCGGCAGCAGTTTCATTTGCATCGGCAGGTCTGAATACAGTTAGATTGGGAATCGCACGAAGTGACATCACGTGCTCTATAGGTTGATGTGTCGGACCATCCTCACCTACACCCACTGAATCGTGTGTAAAAATGAACATGGAATGTGTATCCATCAGAGCTGCAAGACGTAGTGACGGACGCATGTAGTCTGAAAATACGAGAAATGTAGCAGCATATGGTATCACTCCACCATGAAGGGCCATACCATTGACTATTGCACCCATAGCATGCTCTCGTATTCCGAAATGGATATTTCTACCCTCCGGATGATCGTACTGAGAACCGCTCGCCCCTTTAATAATGGTATTATTGGAAGGCGCGAGGTCAGCAGACCCTCCGATCAAGTTCGGAAGATTAGCGGCTAACGCATTGATGATCTTACCTGACGCAGATCTCGTTGCGACTTTTTCATTTGAAGCAAAATTAGAAAGATTTTCATCCCAGCCATCGCTGAGAGCACCTGCAATCTCCCTTTCAAATCTCTTAGCATCCTCTACATTACCTTCGCCATATCGCTTAAAGAGACCCTGCCATTCAGCGGAGAGTTTACCACCATCCTCTACGCACGACGTGAAGTGTGCACGCACATCATCTGGAACATAAAACCTCTTATCCTCAGACCATCCAAGATTTTTCTTCGTCTGCCTAAGTCCATCCTCACCCAACGGTGACCCATGAGCTCCGGCATCATCCTGTTTCGGACTTCCAAAACCAATATGAGTTCTGATAGCTATAATCGAAGGCTTACCATCTTCCTTCTGAGCTTTTTTGATCGCTTTCTCTATAGCGGCAAGGTCATTACCATCCGAAACCCTCTGGGTATGCCATCCATATGAGTCAAAGCGCCCTACAACATCCTCCGTAAAGGCAAGATTCGTATCCCCTTCGATTGAGATATGATTGTCATCGTAGAGATATATGAGCTTTCCAAGTTTCTGATGTCCCGCAATAGAGGCAGCTTCCGATGTAATGCCCTCCATGAGATCCCCATCGGAAACAATCGAATACGTGTAATGATCAACGACATCCATTCCCGACTTATTGAACCGCGAAGCCATAAATCTCTCCGCAAGCGCCATACCAACACCCATGGCAAATCCTTGTCCTAGGGGACCTGTTGTCGCTTCCACACCAGGTGTATGTCCGTACTCAGGATGTCCCGGCGTCTTACTTCCCCATTGACGAAACCTTTTCAGCTCATCGATCGAAAGATTATAACCTGTAAGATGAAGCATAGCGTATAGGAGTGCCGATCCATGCCCTGCGGACAGGATAAACCTATCGCGATTTGGCCAGGTTGGATTTTTTGGATTATGCCTTAGAAATTTCGTCCACAGAACGTATGCCATCGGAGCTGCACCAAGAGGCATACCTGGATGCCCTGAATTCGCTTCCTCAACCATATCAGCAGCCAAAAGCCTAACTGCATTCACACATTTTTGATCGATATTATTTTTAGGCATCTTCCCTCCAATTGAATTTCGGCCTGCATATCATACGTGATTTGATTCGCAAGTCGCATTAATTACTCTTTCATTATCAATATGTTATATATGATGGCTGGAAATAAGAGCGGGAGTGTTTAGTGTTAGCCAGTAAATGGACAAGCTGTTATAATTACCCAATAAATTTAGCTACGGGGAGGAACTATGCGTTATTGGACATTGGTTATAGCTATCGTGACAACGATCGCCATCGCGGCATGCGGCGGCTCAAGCTCGGGTGGTGGAGGCGACGATTCTGGTGGAGGAGGATCCGGCTCTGGTAATTTTGCAATGAGCGGACAACTGCCGTCCGGAACTTTTTCGGTTTCACCGTCACTACAGAAGGCTGATGCAAGCGGCATCACCCACGTATGTGCTACAAGCACAGAAACAGCAAACGCTGAACGCGTATGCGACGAGGTGGCATCGGATGGTTCTTTCGAGCTATCCCTAAATGGCGAACTCATATGGATCCTATGCGCTATAAACAGCAATGAGATTGGAGCCGATATGCTTGTAGCGTGTTACAAAACCAGCGACGTAAGCGGAACTGATGACCTTGATACGCTACCCATCAATGAAGAAACTGGGGAGCTAGACTTTGGAGAGCTTAGCATTGATTCGGAGAATCAGGTTGCCACGTCCGACGTTGAGCTTGCTGACCTGCTCGGCGCGCTCGACCTTGAGCAAGATGTGGCGGAGGATATTGCCGGACAGGATGAAATTGGACTTCGCTATCAGAATCCCGACATTGACGAGGATGGCGAGATCGACGCAGAGCAAGACAATCGCAATTACATGCTAGATTTCCATGTCCGATTCAGCATGGATGTAAGTGGAACTCAGGCTAGCATGAACAACATAATCGACAGCTTTCTCGATTCCGACACTACGACAGCAACCTATCTACACACTGGAATTTATGTTGCCTACCCTTCAGCATTCTCTTCAGCGACCACAGGCAGCGTGACGTTTGTAGACTCCGCTGTAACAACCGACGAGGGCGGCAGCATTCCTGCTAACACCCCGACATCGGATATTACGGTCAATGCCTTCGGCGACTATCTGGGCTTTGGGCCAAACATATCGCAATCATCTGAATTACCTTCTGGCACAATCAAATTTGCCATGGGCGATGAGGAGCTGACATTCACTGGAGTGCGGACTCCTACACTGGCGGAATTAAATGCGCCCACCGGCCGCATCTTTCCGTTCATCAGGTTTAACAAGACGAGCTCTGTTTGCACAACGGACTGTACCCTTTCAGGTGTCAGCTATAAATGGATGAAGAAGACATCTGGCGGTTGGACGGAAGCCTCTCTAGCTGAACTAACTTCAATAGCCGATTCAAATGGAGGAGCTATCAGCATCTACGTGAATGGGGATGATGAAAAGAGATTTATGATCACCATCCCGATAACGGATATCTCGGGAACGATCGATTGGAGCGCTGACAACGCTACCCTCGAGGGTGGACTGACCGCAGATGAATTTGAAGGCATTTTCACAACTGAGTTATGCCATCTAGGACTCAGTTATGACGACAAACTCGGAGTGAGATATTTTGAGAATATCGAAGATTCTGCATCCTGTGATGGCAGCTAGAAGTAACAACATTTTAATATTAATCAATTAAGTGTCGGACACTTTTAGTGATTTTTCCCAAAAAGTGTCCGACACTTTTTTTAGTGGTGGCAGGAATTGCAGTGATGCTTTGAATCATTCCTCAATTTTGCCGCTATCCCCCTGATCACAGTTATCAGAATCAACACAGCCAGAAGGATAGATGATGCGATCTCCAGCCATTTTGGCAACAGTTGAGCGTGGTGAATAGCGTTTGGAATAAGCCCACCAATATGACTCCATACTGAGTTTAAAATCATTCCCATAATAACGCTCATAACGGCAATACATACGACATAGAGGATTGCCGATTTACGACCAAGCTCCTTGGAGACAACTGTAAATGTAACCGCATTGGTAGCGGGCCCAGCCAACAGAAACACAAGCGCCGCACCAGGACTCAATCCCTTCAGCATCAACGCGGCTGCTATAGGAATCGAACCGGTTGCGCATATATACATTGGAATACCTACGACGAGCATAATAAGCATCGCCTGCCAACCACTGCCCAAATGCTGCTCGATGAAAGCTTCAGGAATAAAATATGATATCATACCACCTATTACTATACCGACGACAAGCCACTTCCAGACATCACCTAGAAGTTCTATGAAGGCATACTTGAACAGTTCAGATATTTTTTCGAAAAACGATTTGTCCTTTTTTTCCGCCTCCTCAAAACAGCACTCGGGATCATTCTCCTCCGGAGGATAATTATGAACATGCATACTAGCGCTCTCCGTCGGAAAGATGAAGTTTGCTAATATGCCGGTTATCAATGCCGTCACAGAAGATGCGACCACACGAAAGATGGTAAAGACCAATCCCAACAGGGAGTATGTAGCTAAAATTGAATCTATCCCTGTAATCGGAGTTGCGACCAGGAAGCTGAGCACTGCCCCTCTACTGGCTCCTTTTTTTCGAAGTAGAACCGCAGCTGGTATCACCCCACATGAACAAAGCGGCAAAGGGATACCAAACACAACCGCCTTCACGACGGACGCAAAATTGCTCTTCCCCAAATGCCTTGCGAAAGTTTCCAACGAGAAGAGTACATGAAGGATACCTGCAAAGAAGAATCCAAATAGAAGATAAGGACTCATCTCGTTAAAGAGATTCAGCGATGCGATCGCTATGCCTTTTATGATTTCCATACCCCTATTAATATCAGATATGCAGGGATGATGTCGACACCCCTCATCACCTATTAATCACTGTTCCTAAAACAATAAGTATAATATAATTCCCGTATTCTTATAATCAGCCTTGGGGGAACTATGCGTAACACAATGATATTGTTGGCAATAATACCATCGATCGTATTTACGATGGCTTGCGGATCGGGTGACACCAACACCTCCCCTACAGTCGATATATCGGAGATTGATGGAACAACAGACGTCGCCGTCGACAGTTCATTTGAGTACAACTTCTCCGCTGCGATTAACTCAACTACCGTAGGAACATCCTCGTTTTTCATATTACCGACCGCACTCTCCTCCTCAGCAAACCTCTCAAAAGGTGCCTACGATGACACAGTATGTAACCCAAGTCTGAGATTGGATACCACAATAACATGCGACACAGACAGTAAATGCAAACTCGACCCATCAAGCGATCTTTCGCCAAGCACACGTTACACGATATGCCTATCGACGGATATCCAGTACGGGAGCCAGGAAGCTTTCGAGGGATTTAGCGCTACATTTACAACGGCTGCTGCGCTAAATGCATGTGCACTGACTCTATCCTTTGCAGGACCTACCGAACCGTCTGAGTTTCAGGGGCTCGGCGAAGATGCCACCATATGCGCCATGAGCTCCTGGCGTGAATATTTCAACGATACTAGCCCAGGTCAGGCAGCGCTCTTCGTCTCTTCAAATTGCAGCCAACACCCTGATGGTAGCATCGATCATCCATATTGTAGCATTGCGAACGCACTTGTCGGGGCAGCTGAACTGTACCACCGGGAAATCATCCCAGAACTCTTCATCGACCCAGGCGATTACACGATGAATTTGACTCTCAAAAGTGTACTAGCCTCCATGAAAATGAGAGGCCTCTGCAGTACCACAACATCCATATCTCCATCAAACGAAGACACACCTCTCATCACGCAGGAGGACTCTGTGAGCGTGGCGCTCCACATTCGAGGTATCACCTTAAACGCAGGATCTGCCGCAACGATAGCTGTTTCAGATGGCGACATACAGCTCTACCAGGTTGAGGTCGTACAGGGAGTAGAAAACGATTGTTTCGATATAACCGGACCACAGGCAACGCTCACCGGCCAATATGTGGCAATTGGCGGTCTAGCCATCGCACCCGCCATCACTCCTTCTTCCATCGACGGTGGCTCTTTGGTACCTCCAGTTGGCACTCATGATATAGATAAATGTATAACCGTCGAAAACGGTGGCGTACTGGTGATGCAGGATTTCATCATCAGTGATTTAAGCGAAATAGGAATCCTCATCACGGGTGAGAATTCAAGGGCAACACTCACATCTGGCATCGTCAGCAGTATAATGACCGATTATGTCACTGGTGAATTCGGCTACGGCATCTCAATCGAGGATGGTGCAAGTGCTACACTGAATCAGGTTACGCTGACAGAAAATCGTGGGACGAATATGCTCGTAGATAATGAAGACAGCAGCGTCACAATAACAAACTCGTACATCGGAGAGGGGGAATCCAACGCCTACCTTGGTCAGGGATTGGGTCTAGCGGTCCAGCGCTATGCCACAGCGGATATCACTTTCAGCAATTTTGAAAATAACGGAAACACAGGAATTATGGCGAGCTCCAGTGCCCAAGTAACTGTCAGCGATTCATCATTCACTGGCAACGGTTTTGCCAATATGGTGATTACCGATGCTAATGCAATTTTAACTCAGAATAGTTTTGGGGAAACCGTTGCTGAACCTGGTCTCGGTGGCGGCGTCGGCCTCTTCATTCAGAGCAGAAATAGCGATGTTGTAACTACGGCTCAGATCTCAAATAACATAATTACGGGAAGCAGAGGAGCTGGAATTTATGTTATCGAATACGCGTCGGGGGATATGGATCTGACGATAGAGAATAACTACATATATCATAACGCAACATATGACGCACAGTACAATCCACACTATCTATCCCATAGCGTCAGGGGAACGATGGACCTCATTGGCAACTGCATCGTCAGCGGGGGAGCGATGTCCCCGGCTATAAGAGCCCACGACAGCATTCTTTCGATGCAAGGAAATACCATAGTTGGAACGTATGATCAGTACACCGTCCATCAGCAAAGTTGTGCCGATCCAATGGCCGATGCTGTCGATCTATCTGCGGAGGTACTCCCTGCATTTGCAATCAATTGCATATGCAACACGCTTTCTAGTACAGGTGAATACTGTTATAATGCTCCTGTAGGGCCAACTCTTAATTTTCACTTCGGAATTGAAGAGGTTGAGGCTATTCAGTAACTCTAAACCTTCCTCTCAACCTCAAACTTAAGATAGGGCAAATCGTCGATCTGAGCGAAGATTTCATCTCCATCACTTACCGGGCCTACACCCCTTGGAGTGCCACACATAATGACATCCCCAGACAAAATGGTCATATATCCTGAGACATAGCACAGAATATCGCTTGGACTGAAGAGCATGTTAGCAGTGTTACATTCCTGCTTCACCTTACCATTAACGCTCAGGTGAATTTTCAAATTCAAAGGATCGCCCACCTGGGAGGAGGGGATAAACTCACCAAAGACTGCTGCGGAGTCAAACCCCTTTGATAGTGTCCACGGTCCTCCAACCTCCTTAGCCTTCGATTGTACGTCACGAAGCGTAAAATCTATTCCTACCGAATATCCTTCTATATAAGCCTCAGCTACAGATGGTTCGATATTCTTCCCTTCCCTGCCAACTATTAAACAGAGCTCAACCTCGTAATGTAAGAGCCCTAGATATGAAGGGATCGATATACTTGATGAACCATTCGCAATTGCAGAATTCGGCTTCAAGAAGATGGTGGGCTCGGAAGGCGTGCCCTGCCCACCCATCTCCTTGATATGCGATTTATAATTTTTGCCTACGCAAATAACCTTACTCGGTATTGCGAGGCGATCTCCCATCTTTACTATTTGCATAGTTTAGGCCTTTATAAATTGATCCTTACCTACACCACATTCAGGACATACCCAGTCATCTGGGATATCTTCAAACTTTGTACCCGCAGGAACATCGTTTGCTGGATCTCCCACCGCAGGATCGTAAACATAACCACAGACTTCACATACCCACTTTTCCATTATCAACCCCCCTTTTTTCTATCTTTGCGATATTGGTTGTAAGTCAAAGGTTCGCCAGGCTCACGTTCTCCAGCACGAATCACATCGCCGACAAAGAGCGAGTGCGTTCCTAGATCAACACAGAGATCCGGAATAACCTTACATTCGAAGAATGCTTTAGCATCCGGTAAAATTGGAGCACCTAGCTCTCCCAATTCATAGTTATAATCATTGAACTTGTCGACCTTTCGGCCGGACTGAAAACCAAAATGTTTAACCTTCTCAAAACTATCAGAATCCTCTTTATCAATGACGTTTGCCACAAAAACACCTGTCTCGGCAATCATCTCGTGGGTA
>JABGOS010000138.1 GCA_018645265.1 Deltaproteobacteria bacterium | reverse complement strand
CCCGTCGTTTAATTCCAGCGCCGGATCATTTTAAAGGGCGAGTTTTTTTCAAGGTTGTCGCTGCAGTTACACCCTATTAAGTCACCCCTTTTTACAGCATCGAAATACGAATTTAATTCAGAGCGATTGCGATCGAGCCTTCTCATCTTGATCAGCTCTCCAGATTCATTACACAACATAAGCTCCTTCTTGCCCTTTGAAATGAGGGGACTGGACACCACGCGCGATGCACCTTTTTGAACCGAAGCGGCACTGCCCTTCTTCAATATAAGATATCCCATCTTGAGGTATGTATGGTCGGTGCCGACAAGCTCGTCCATCTCCTCGATGAGCCGCGGCCTATTCCACTCGATGTAGAAGTGGCACCAGTCCCTGTCATTGCTTTGAAGCATGGGGCATGGCTTTTGATGAATACAGGGCGCGTGCACGTGAATATCGCATTCATCCAAGAGACGATCTCGAAGATGCATGAGCGGTCGTGTAGTTTCCTTTAGGGCAGGATCTATTATTATCAGATATCCGTTCTCGTTGAGGCACCCCTCTATGAGCGTGCTACAAATACGGAAAGGTTCTTCTTTATCTTCTAGTTCATTAAAAAAGTTTACGATCGTTACTATGTTGAACTTCTCAGCACCGACTTCTCGATTTAAAGTGCGAGAATTAATTTCAACCCTTCTTGTGTCGAGAAGATCCTTTTCCCTCCTACAAAGCTCAAAAATACTGGCAGCGTCTTTGAGAATGGCCCCATTTTTATCAAGGGCTTGAATCTCTAGAGGAGCTCCTCTGAAAAAATTCGTCGCAGCAAGAGGCGATGCTCCAGCACCGGAACCAATATCGAGAATTTTTAATGGAGAAGCATCAGACACCGTCGGAAGCTGTTCGAAACAATGGAAGACCTTGGCTGCGTTTGTTAGAGTGAAGTGGGCTATATACGATGCGCGGTTCGATGGATCAGATAAATAATCAGCGGGGCGCGATCCTCGAGAATGGGTAAAATGATCGGAGAGTTTTTTCGCGGCCATGGCAAGAAGATCTGATCCGGAAGCGTCTAAGGGAAAAAGGCCTGGATAGTTGTTGCGAAGAAATTCGTAGAGCGCTTCTTCTGTTTTTTGAATCCAGTTATTCATTAGGGAACGTCCATCACCCCAACACAGCGGAGGTCTAAAATTAAGAGTACTTAAAGAAGAGTGTTAGATATCATAATAAAACCCACTGGAAAATATATTTATACGACACCTTGTGTTTTCCCCCATTGGGTACAGTTTTTTTCTTACCAATCGTTGGGAAAGTGCTATATCTACTACATCAGGGAGGTGTTTATGTCAGGAGATAAGTCGTTTTCAAGGGCGTGTCAGACCGGTGCAAATGTTTATACCCCTCAGGGTATGAGGTTGGCCACGAACCAATATTGCGCAGCAGAGCTCAACAGATATCAACTCGAAGTGCTTCCTAAAAAGATGGACAGCTATGAATGTGTGAGAATAATTTTTCAAAATATGTATGGGGGTGTTGATCGAACGGGGCGTTCCGTTGAAAGAAGCCATCATCTTCTGTATTGCAAGGAACAGAAGAAAAAAGGAGCCCCCAATAAGGTTGTCTATATGCAGACCTGTCTCACCGGCGTTTGGAAGAGAACCCCCGAGTTTACCGGCAACGTTTCAGATAGAGTTTGTAGTGCGGAGTTGAGAAGCTACGCAGATAAAATTATTCCCCAGCTGCTCACCGGCGAAAAATGTTTTTTATCTTCCTGGGGAACTGAGTTTGCTGGACAGAGGGTGCATGCGCTGACGTGCGAAGGTGAGCCTAAGGCTTGAGTTATAATTAAAGACTAAAAAGAAAAAAGCGGAAAGACCTGACGGTCCATCCGCTTTTTTGTGCTCAGGGCGGGACTCGAACCCGCACGGTTTTACCCACACGCCCCTCAAGCGTGCGTGTCTGCCAATTCCACCACCTGAGCCTCAAGCTATTTAAAAGAACTATTCCCCAGTTTTCTTATCAGGGGCAGCTTCATTAACTTCTTTTTTCAAATCCATCAAGGGTTTATCTGCATCTGGAATAATATCCATCTTCTCCGACTGTGAGCCCTTATCTATTATAGTAGTACCGGATTTAGCTTTAGCGATATGTGCAAGCCAAACCGATGTAACGATAAACCCTGCAGCCACGAAGGCCGTGATTTTATTCAGGAAAGTTGCCGGGCCCCTCCCTCCGAATACGGTCTGTGAGGCACCTCCGAATACGGCGCCTATATCCGCCCCCTTGCCTGCCTGCAGAAGGATTACTAGAATCAGGAAGGAGCATAGTACATAGTGAATCGTTATCAATAATGTTTCCATATTTACCTCTATTGTTTCTTCTAATTCAATGTGCGTTTCGGATGATATCTGCAAATTGTACTACATCGAGAGCCGCGCCACCCACCAGCGCACCATCGATGTTTGGTTGGACTAGAAGCTCCCTGCTGTTCGAGGGTTTTACGCTTCCACCATATAAAATTCTTGTTCTGTCGGCAATTTCCTTACCGGAAGCCTCGTTCAAATAATTGCGGATAAGACCATGAACCTCCTCCGCCTGTGCGGTGCTTGCGGTCTTTCCAGTTCCAATAGCCCATACGGGTTCATATGCTATAACGAAGTCGGTCGTGCTGGATAGATCGATTCCCTTCAAGCCACCTTCGAGCTGTGATTCAATTACATTCCAAGTTTTACCAGCCTCCCTATGCTCTAGAGTTTCCCCAACGCAGAGAATTGGAATGAGGTCGTGTTTTAAAGCCGCATGAGCTCTCTTGTTTACTGTCTCATCCGTTTCACCAAAATACTGACGGCGTTCCGAATGGCCAACGATGGCATACTTACAACCGACCTCTTTTAAAAATACGCCTGAGATCTCTGCAGTGTAGGCACCTGAATCCTCCCAGAAGATATTCTGTGCTGCTAAATCAAACTCTGTATCAGTAAAAGCTACACCTAAGGAGTAAAGAGCTGTAAACGGTGGGGCTATAGCGACGTCAATCTGGCCGGTAGCTTTAAGTTCAACTGCAAGCGTCGCAGCAAACTTGAGAGATTCTTCGACCGTATTGTTCATCTTCCAGTTTCCGGCAATAAATGGTTTTCTCATAGTTATCTCTCCGATGACCGCACCTGTTCGATTCGTTAACTCTCCAGTGCAACAATGCCGGGTAGTTTCTTTCCCTCAATAAACTCAAGGGATGCGCCGCCGCCTGTTGAAATATGTGATATCTTATCAGCCAAACCAGACTTCATTATTGCCGCAACTGAGTCTCCTCCACCTACGACAGACATACATTTTGTCTTTGCAATTGTCTGCGCTATCTTTAGCGTCCCGTTTGCGAATGGTGCCAACTCAAAGACTCCAAGCGGCCCGTTCCAGAAGAGAGTTTTTGCCTGCGATATAACTTCACAGAAGTTTGAGATGGTTTTTGGTCCGATGTCCAGCCCCATCATGCCGTCGGGCACCGATGCGTCTTCCGTTGTTGAAGGTGTTGCTTGAGCATCGCACGCACTTGCAACGACGTGATCAACGGGAAGAAGGATCGGTATTTTTCTTGTATCGGCCCTTTCCAGGATTCTCTTCGCCTGGTGAATCTTCTCCTTCTCGAGGAGGGATTTTCCAACTGAATAACCAAGCGCTGCGAGGAAGGTGTACGACATTCCTCCACCTATAATCAGCGAATCGCAAATGTTCATTAGATTTTCAATAACGCCTAGTTTGTCAGACACCTTTGCTCCGCCAAGGACGCCGACAAAAGGCCTCTCAGGGGAGTCGAGTAGCTGTGTGAGGGCTGCGATCTCCTTGCGCATTAAAAAGCCAGCGCCTTTAGTTTCCATAAACTGGACCATGCCGGATGTGGATGCATGTGCGCGATGTGCAGTTCCAAAGGCATCGTTGATATAAACTTCTGCCAAGGATGCGAGCTGCTTTGCAAACTGCTCGTTGTTCGCCGTCTCCTCTTCATGGAAACGAAGATTTTCAAGGAGCATTATCTGGCCGGGCTGAAGATCCTGTGAGAGTTTCTTTACCGCATCGCCTATGCAATCCTCGGGCATCAGAACGTCGACATCCTCTAAGAGCGCTGCCAGCCTCTCCCCTATGGGCTTGAGCGAATACTTCATGTCTCGCTTGCCCTTCGGCCTTCCACAGTGTGACGCAAGAATGAGCTTCGCTTTTTGGCCGAGCGCATAGCGTATCGTTGGAAGCGCAGCGCGAATTCTAGTGTCATCGGAGATTACACCGGGTTCACTGAAGGCGACGTTAAAATCAACGCGCATGAATACACGTTGTTCCGTCAGCTGTAGCTCGTCTATATACTTTATGATCATTTTTTCTCTAAAACAGATCTGAATTGAGATAGAGATTGGGGAAAATCATCCCACAACAACAAACTGTTCCAATCTCAATCTCGTTCTCAGTCTGAAAGCTATATCTTACTGCCAACATATTTGGCCATTCGCATCATCTGATGACAGAAGCCGATTTCGTTATCGTACCAAATGAGGACCTTCACCATCTTGCCCATTGCCTTCGTAGACAGGGCATCGACTATCGAGCCATGTGGGTTTCCGATAAAGTCGACTGAGACTAAAGGCTCGTCGCAGAATTCTAAAGTATCCTTCATTGGGCCATTTGCGGCGCTCTTCAAGGCTGCGTTGATTTCATCGGCTGTAGCGGATTTCTTGAGGGTAGCCACTAGATCGACGAGCGATACATCCGGGGTAGGAACGCGAATAGCCATACCGTCGAGCTTTCCAGCGAGATCCGGGAGCACTAAGCCAACGGCCTTCGCAGCTCCAGTTGTCGTTGGAATCTGTGATACGGCGGCGGCGCGTGCGCGACGGAAATCCTTATGGGGTGCATCTACTACCCGTTGATCATTTGTGTATGCATGAACTGTCGTCATGAAACCCTGTTCCACGCCGAAGTTATCATTCAAAACCTTAGCGACAGGTGCCAGGCAGTTCGTTGTACAGCTGGCGTTAGAGATAACTGTATGATTAGCAGGGTCGAATGTTTCGTGGTTTACGTTGTATACGAAAGTCGGAACATCGCCCTTGGCCGGTGCGGAGATTATAACCATCTTCGCCCCTGCAACACGATGTTTCTCGGCATCATCTTTCTTTGTGAATAGGCCCGTGGCTTCAATTACGATATCGCATTCGAGATTCTTCCAAGGCAGGTTTGAAGGGTCCCTCTCCTTAGTGGTAGGGATTCTTTTGCCGTTGATCGTCAGGCTCGTTTCGTCAGCTGAAACATCGCCTTTGAATCTACCATGCGCGGAATCATACTTGAAAAGATGCGCCATGAGATCCGTTGAAATAAGGTCGTTGATGCCGACGCATTCAAAATCGTCATGTTCGAACATAGTTCTCAGTGCCAGCCTGCCGATTCTACCAAAACCGTTTATACCGATTTTTAATGTCATAACGCTCCTCCGGACCCTCGAAATTTAGGGTTTATCGTTAAAAGGTTAGTCAATCTGCGTTTGCGCGCGCGGAGTATACACTTTTGCTATGTGGCGTCAACTCGTATCGGGAGCCCTTTTTCTTTTGTAACCCCCTTATAAATAAGGTGAATATTACAAGAAAAGTGAGGGCTCCCGCATGGTGATACTTAGCGCCTTTATATGTTAAGGCTAAATAACCCTATATATTCAGCTAGTTATTAAGCTTCTTCAGCCAGATAGTCCTAAGCACCGCCGGGAAGAAGATTAGCGTGGTGATAAGGCATGTTATGAGGCCGATATCCGCGGCGATTCCAATGGAGGAGAGGCCGCCATGATGAGCGAAACACATGCCTGCGAAACCCGCGACCGTTGTGAGCGTTGTCATGACGATTGCGCCGCCAGTGGTCATGAGCACTCGATCGACATTTTTATAACCCTCCTCCTGAAACCTGTGAAAGAAGTGCACTCCGTCGTCTATGCCGATACCCAGCACCACTGGTAATACGATCATGTTGAAGAAGTTTAAGTCTATGCCGGTTAAGGCCATTACGCCGAGCATGAGGCTAATTCCGGATAGGAGCGGAACCATCGTTATCAACGTGTATTTAAAGCTTCTGAAGTCGATGAGCAACAGGACGAAAACCATGAGAAAGGAAAGCGCTATGGCCTTTTTAGAATCCTTCAGCATGACGGAGAGGACATCCGCGAAGATCACTGAGCTTGAGATGGCGTGATAGGTGTTGCCGTCGTCGCCGGGGATATTCCTGATATCGTCCGCCAGCGCCATCGCGAGCTCTCCATTTTTCAGGTCGACCTCGGGATGCAGGAAGATATAGACGAGCTGGTTCTCCTCGCCGGTCTCTTTATGAACAAAGGCCTCCTTAATCTTCTGGGGAATTTTATCCAGTGTGAACGGATTTGCCGCGGATGACTTCTTTAAACCTTCGATTTTCTCCTTATCTTCGCCTTTTACAAGCTTATCGATGACATCATCTTCTAACAGCACCTTGATCCTTCTCATCGTCGGGACCTTCTCCTTCTGATCCTTAGGAACCAAGCTGTAGACGCTCTTTGCGTTGTTGATCAGGCTATCCTGATTTTCATTTATGATTCTCTTAATAGCCCTCTCAGCGCCCAGCGCCTCCTCCTTTGAATGGACGAGTATGACGGATGGAATGGCCTTCTGGGGATTCACCGTATGTTCGAGCTCCCTCGCGTAATCGAGATCTATGTTTGGGGATCTGAAATTCGCAAAGTTGTAATCAAAACGAAGGAACAGGCCTGCAAGAAGAATTGATATGGTAACTGAGGATGCTAGGATAATCAGCGCAGGCTTTGTTTTTAAATTGGATATCTTTTCAAGGTGCCAACCAGCCATCTTAAACTTCTTTCTCTTAAGAAATGGTATTTTTTCCTCAGCGGCAAAGAGGATCGGGAGTATTAGGAGGTAGGCGACGAGCGTTACGAGGATTCCTATTCCCGCTATTGACCCAAATTCAGAGAAACCTTTGAAATCGTTCATTACGAGCACTATGAATGCGGCTGCGGTTGTAAGGCCGGCTATAACCGATGATCTGCCGGTTTGAGTGAACATCACGCCGAGCGCTTCGATTAGATTTGCGCCGTTCAATCTCTCTTCGTTATACCTTGAATTCAGATGTATGCCGAAGTCGATGCCTAGACCGAAGAGGATTGAGAAGAGGAAGGCGGTCGTCATGTTCAGGTGGCCGATCGTGTAGTATGCTATTGCGAAGTTCCAAATTATTCCGCAGCCAAGGGGTATCGCCACGAATATGAGCGCGCGAGCAGTTCTAAAATAGAATAATATGAGCAGCAGGATGATAATACCGGAGACTATACCGGCGGTTTTCAGGTCGTTCATCAGGGAGTCGTATTCATGTGTGCTCGATATAACTCCACCCGTGTAATAGATGTTGACTGTCGGATCATGCTTCTTAAGATCGAACTCCTTTATTTTTCCCTTTATGTGTGTGGCAAACTTTTTGAAGTTCGATATGTTTAGGTTTTCACCTACGGGGTAGACCGCCATCAGAAATACTGTTTCCCGCTCATTCGTATAGAACTCACTCGTAATCTTTCCAGTGTTTGCGCCACCATATTTCGCTTTTAGATCGCCAAAGGCATCCTTATCGCTATCTTCATCATCGAAGCTGATATAGAGAGAACCGAGCTTTTCCCTCTGGATTCGCCTATCTATTCTCTCTTCAAGATCTACAAGGTCCTCAGCTGACGGATAGAAGAGTTTATGCTCATCAAAAAAGTCATATCCAGGTTTTCGCCAATTCACATAGTCGACCTCCGGATCGGCCTCAAGGAATTCGCCAAGTTCCGGGATCATGGGTTTTGTTTTTGATGGATCGTTCGTTTCAAGCACTAACGTCATATTCTTAAGACTGCCGAAGAGCCCATTAACATCGTCCATCCTCTTAACGCTCTCGTAGCTCTTAGGGAGTAACGATTTGAAATCCGTCTGAATCTTTTTGAAGATGGAGATCGTTTTTGGAAAAGCAATCCAAGTGATTGCGACGATTACAATGGCGGCAGGGATGAATAGTTTTATCATCCACTTCGTATAAACTTTTACAATTTTTTCGAGCACTTATACCTCCTCAATGAATTTGCGGAGCGTATAGCAATTTATATATCATGTCCAGATGGCAGTGTTTGGCTGTTCAATGTCTAAAGCCGCAACTTTTTTGGGTACCGAAGCCGGCGTCGGTTGTTAATTGACAGATTGACGTTATGGGGCGTAAACCTGCAAACGGATTATGACTATATCAAATGAAGATACGATATGTGCGATAGCAACCCCTCCCGGTCAGGGCGGCATCGGAGTGGTGCGCGTAAGCGGGCCTAACGCGAGGATGATTTTATCTTCCCTATGGATGGGACAAAAGCCTTGCGACGATTTTGAGCCGAGAAAATTATATTTGGGAGAGGTGTCTGTTTCTGGCGATGTCGTTGATCGCGTCATGGCGGTGATAATGCCGGCACCGCACACCTATACCGGCCAGGATATCGTGGAGTTTTCATGTCATGGGTCTCCTATCGTTTTGAATAAGCTGCTCGGTGGTTGCGTGAGCGTTGGCGCTAGGGTTGCGGCTCCTGGTGAATTCACGAGAAGGTCCTTTCTCTCCGGGAAATGTGATTTAGCGCAAGCCGAAGCCGTGGCGGAGTTAATTCATGCGACGAGTGAAAAGGCTGCGAAGAGAGCGGCCGAACAGCTTTCGGGAAAACTATCGAACGAGGTAATATCTATCGGTGACGATCTTGCAGAGCTTAGGAAGTTTGTCGAGGCGTCTATCGATTTTCCTGAGGAGGATATCGATTTCATAAAAGATGCAGGCATAATTGATAAGCTTTCTAAGGTTTCTGATAGGATATCACATCTATTGTCTACCTTTGATGAGGGGAGGTTGCTTGCCGAAGGAATTAGAACCGCAATAGTTGGAAAGCCGAACGTTGGGAAGTCCAGCCTCTTCAACAGGCTTGTCGGTGATGACCGCGCGATCGTCCATCACACCCCTGGGACAACGAGGGATATGGTTGAGGCGAACGTTAATTTTGGAGGATACACCTTTCACCTGAGGGACACTGCGGGGCTTAGAGATTCAGATTGCGAAATTGAGGGGTTAGGGGTGGCGCGATCACGGGGTGAAATTGAAAGGGCCGATTTAATTTTGGCACTTTTCGATTCTTCATTATCTCTAAACGAGGACGACCGAAGCTTCATTGAGGATTTAGATCCGAAGAGGACAATTCTCGTTATCAATAAGGTCGATCTTAAGCGTGAACTCGAAATTTCGGATATGAACGATTTTAGCTCTGTCGAAATTTCCTCCAAGAATGGAAGAAATATTGATCAGCTAGAAGCAGCTATGATTGGACGAGTAATATCTGATGTAGGATTGGAGGAGGGGGCGGTCGTCATGAGTGGTAGACATAAGGAGTCGCTTGATAATGCCCTTCGCCATTTGGGTGAAGCAGAATGTATGCTTCGGAATTCAGATCCTATGGAGATTGTGGCACAACGCCTTGGAATAGCTCAAGAATCGCTGGGGATGATTACGGGTGCAGTTACGAATGACGATCTCCTGGATAGAATATTTTCAACCTTCTGCATTGGAAAATAGTGTAACTATTTTGCTTTTCATAGTTTTGAAAATGGACTAGAAATTCATTTCAAATCAACAATAATGAAAGGGGGTAGTATGAAGAAACTCGGTTTGTTGGTAGCCATCATGACGACGGTTGCATTTGCCGCGTGTGGCGGAGGAAGTGGAAGCGGTGGCGGTGGTGGCGATACAACGGAGACAGCGTTGGAAGGTCTATCAGCTTGCCAAACTGTTGCCAGCGAAGGTGTTATATGTGGTACGGCCTATGCTCCTGATGGACAGACGCCTATAGTTGGTGCTGAAGTTTCACTTATGGCAGCTTCTGCGATGGTTGCAAATTTGAAGGGCCTCTCTACAGATGACTTAGGCGCACTTACAGCTGATAGCACCCAGTGTCTAACCGACGACACCGGTGCATTTGCTTGTGCAGGTATCGCTGATAGTGGAAGCCAGGATTTTCAAATTGTGGGTGGTGGTTTTACTATCAACTTTTCGGCGGATATCATCCTGGGCAATATCACTGAGATAGCAGGTACGGATACTACAGCAACAGGAGGAAGTGGAACGTACAAATACGCGGTTGTATTGGGTTCTTGGGATTCTATCGAAGATGTCTTGGGTAGGGTTTTGCAGTGCGGAACCATTACAGATGGCGCATTAGAGATTGGGACTGAATGTGAAAATATAGAAATTATAGGTGGTTATGGAACGAACCCGAACACCGCTTTAACTGAAGCTCTGGGGATTGACGAAGGAACCTATCCTACACTCAACGAGTTTTTGACGAGCGAAAATTCACTGACGGCAATGCAAACGTTTCGCGGAATCTTTTTCAACTGCGGTTTAAGTGAAGCTCTCGTTGAGGATGCCACAGCCCAGGCTAATTTACAGGCGTATGTCAGTGGTGGAGGAAACTTTTACGCTTCTGATTATGCATATCTATACGTAGAAAATAATTGGCCAGAGGCTATAGATTGGTACGGTGATGATGCCGGTGATAATGCAAGAGATGGCGAGATGAACCCTGCACAATCTGTGAACGTTGATGATGCTGGTCTGCTAGCTTGGTTGAGGGCAGAAGAGTTGATCGCAGAGGATGCCAGCACTTTTAATGTGAATTTTAATCTCGGCAGTTGGGTTGTTATGAACGACACAGCCGACGGTACAAATGAAATTATTACCGCTGACAGCCTTCCCAATGGGCCGGCTGATGTTCCGATAGCTGGTAGAAGCACTCTCCCGATTACCGTTGATTTCTCAAGTGGTTCTGGGTGCGTTTTTTATACATCCTATCATAATGAGCCGGCGGATGAAGTTGGAACAGATGAGGTTCAGTCCCGCGTTCTGGAGTATTTGCTCCTGAACCAGTTCGGCAACTGTGAATAGTGATTTGATTCTTGTGATATAATTCAATGACCCCGGTGCCTTCGCATCGGGGTCTTTTTTGTATTTATAAAAAGGTGTCCGACACTTTTTAACTCCAGGGCTTGAAAAATAGGGCTATAGATACTAACGATTCATTATGAACTACGATGTCATTATAGTCGGTGCTGGACATGCCGGATGTGAGGCGGGGCTCGCTGCTGCCCGTATGGGAGCGAAGACACTTATAGTAACCGGCAAACTGGATACAATTGCGGCGATGAGCTGCAACCCTGCTATCGGAGGTCTCGCAAAGGGTCATCTCGTTCGTGAGATAGATGCGGTGGGTGGTGAGATGGGTCGCGCTGCGGATGCTACAGGCATACAGTTTCGCCGTCTCAACATGAGTAAAGGTCCTGCAGTTCGTGCGACGAGATGTCAGTCAGATCGAAAATTATATCATGAGTACATGCGCAGAGCTTTGGAATCGCAACCAAACTTAGCGTTGTTGGAGGATATCGCCGAATCTCTCGTCGTTGAGGATGGGACGATAGTAGGTATTTTAACGAAGAGAGTGAGACTTGCAGCCAAACGCACAATCATCACTACAGGCACCTTTCTAAACGCCCTCCTGCATTTCGGGATGGATCACGTCGAGGGTGGCCGTATCGATGATTTTTCATCGAAGAGCCTTTCGAACTCGCTCGTTGATGTAGGTTTTGAAATTGGAAGAATGAAGACCGGCACCTGCCCACGTCTTCTTGCGGATACGATAGATTTTTCAAAATGTGAGCGACAGGATGGTGACGAACCACGACCAAGGTTTTCAGATGATGAGAGGAAAAACGACCTTCCTCAACTTCCATGTCATGTCACATACACAAATGAGAAAACGCACGAGGTAATTCTGTCGAATCTTGACCGATCGCCACTTTACAGCGGGAAGATCGATGGTGTGGGCCCACGCTATTGTCCATCTATCGAGGACAAGGTCGTTAGGTTCAAGGATAAGGGGAGGCACCAACTTTTTTTGGAGCCGGAGGGTATCGATACTGATTGGATATATGTGAACGGCCTTTCCACATCCCTTCCGCTCGATATTCAATATGAAATGTTGAAGACGATTCCCGGACTTGAAAATGCGAAGATCGCACAGTCCGGTTATGCCGTGGAATACGATTTTGTTCCGCCGACACAGCTTAAGCCAACGCTCGAGACGAAGATCGTCAAAGGGCTCTATCATGCGGGTCAGATAAACGGTACTTCCGGTTACGAGGAGGCCGCTGGACAGGGTTTGCTGGCTGGGATAAATGCCGCAAGGTCCCTCCACAGAGGAGCCGAAAAAAGTGTCGGACACTTTTTGGAGAAAATGACGAAAAAGTGTCGGACACTTTTTGGGGAAAATGACGAAAAAGTGTCGGACACTTTTTTAGATGAAGGTGAATTGGTGCTCCGGCGCAATGATGCATATATAGGAGTTCTCATAGATGACCTTGTGACAAAGGGAACTGATGAGCCGTATCGAATGTTTACCTCCAGGGCGGAACACAGGTTGATCCTCAGGGAGGACAATGCGGATAGTCGACTTACGCCGCTCGGTAGAGAGTTAGGTCTCATTGCGGATGCAAAGTGGAATGCTTTTATAGAGCATCAGGCTGCTATCGAAGATGTTATTTCCATTCTGAAGAATACACAGATAACGCCAACCGCTGAAAACAATCTAATCCTAGAGGGCTTAAAGAGCTCTGGGATTAAGAAGCCGCAGTCACTTTTTGCGATTTCGACACGTCCGGATCTTTCACTCAATAGTGCATTGGAAAATTTTGCGCCAGAACTTCTAGCGAAACTTACACCCAGGGCTCTCACCAGTGCCGAGGTCGAAATAAAATATGCAGGATATATTAAGATTCAGAGAAGCTTGATAAGGCGCCTGAATGAACTTGAAGGCTTTAAAGTTCCAGAATCGTTTGATTACTCAAAAGTAAAAAGCCTCTCCAACGAGGTGCGGCAAAAACTTGAAGTGGTTCGCCCGACGACGCTCGCTCAGGCCTCCAGAATCCCCGGCGTTACACCAGCAGCAATCTCCATATTGATGATTTTTTTGAAGAAACACGAATAATTCCATCAAATGTCAGAAAAGAGGGCAAGCCTTTCTCACTTTGATAGGGGTGTCAGGATTTCGATGTCCGGTCATTAAATTATATCCTTAAATTACATAGAGTTACCCTTCTCATCCCAGCGGCATACATCTTGCTATTCTAAGCAGTCAACTGGGAGGGCTTAATGATTATCAGTAAGAGATCAATATTAATAACTTTAGTTGGGATTGTCCTGATTTTAACAGGGTGTAAATCCGGACAGATTCGTCTTGCGGTGGATCAACCATCAAAGACTGAAGCTTCAACTGAGCAGAATATTCAAGGGATTCCTGATTTACCAGTTGATTGTAATGCAGGTCAGAAGAAACCGTGCGGCAGCGATAAGGGTGAGTGCAGCAAGGGAACGATTTCCTGCGTCGATAATAAGTGGGGAGAGTGTGTTGGTGCTGTCGGGCCAAAAGAAGAGGTGTGCGACGGCAAGGATAATAACTGCAACGGCACAACGGATGAAGGGTGTGAATGTGAAGATGGTCAGAGCCGTGACTGTGCTGCGGAAAAGGATGGCATAGGGGTCTGCAAAAAAGGGACGCAGCTTTGCGAGTATGGCAAATGGGCAATGTGTAAAGGCATGGTTCGTCCTGATCAGGAATATTGCGACGGCAAGGACAACGATTGCGATGGATCCGCCGATGAAGAGCTGACACGTTCCTGTAATCGTGGGTGCGAAGATGGGATGGAGATATGTGAAGCGGGTAACTGGATAAACTGCAACGCAAGGACTTCCTCACCTGAAGAGATTTGCGACGGTCTGATAGATGAAAACTGCGATGGCGCGATTGACGAGGGATGTGCCTGTACAGATGGTGACACCAGGTCTTGTGGGCCTGATACGGATTTTGGAAGATGCGCCTATGGCACGCAGCTCTGTTCGCTTGGACAGTGGGGAGAATGTGAAGATGAGGTTATGCCCTTGGATGCTGAAGAGTGTAACGGTATCGATGACGATTGTGATAATTTGATAGATGAGGACCTTGAACCTGATAATGCAGAGAAATTCGTGGGGCTTTGTGCCGGCCAGCAAAAGCTATGTGCTTTAAAGGAGGACGGAACCTACGGTTGGATAGAACCGGATTATAGGAGCATTCCGGGATATGTTGTCGAGGAGGGGCTCGATAGGTGTAACGGTATCGATGACGATTGTGATGGAACGGCGGATGAGGGATGTCTCTGTACGAATGATGATACCAGACCCTGCGGACCTGAGACGGATTTTGGAAGATGCGTCTATGGAACTCAGGTTTGTTCGCTTGGATCGTGGGGCGGATGCGATGGGGCGGTCATGTCTTTGGATGCTGAAGAATGTAATGGCATCGATGATGACTGCGATGACGAAACCGATGAAGGGTTGACCCCTCCCGCTGCAGGCAAAACCCTTGGAGTATGTGCCGGTTCTGGATTAGAGCAAATATGTGGTGGTGTTGCTGGATGGCAGGAACCCAGCGAAGCCGACTATCTTGCAGCTATCGGTCCTACATATCAGACAACAGAAAATTTATGCGATGGTTTGGATAACGACTGTGATGGTGAAATGGATATAGGTTGCGGATGCGTAAAAGAGGATGAGAGGCCGTGCGGAACAGATGTAGGCATATGCGAATCGGGAATTCAGATATGTAACGAATATGGAATATGGGGTTTGTGTCAGGGATCTACGGAACCAGGCGTTGAGACCTGCAACGGTTTGGATGATAACTGTGATGGAAGTAAGGATGAGGGCTTCAATTGCGTCAGAGGTGAAACGGAGTCGTGCGGAAGCAGTGTCGGTGAATGCTCTAGCGGCCAAAAAACATGCAATCAAGCATGCAATTGGACGGCATGCGATGATAATGGTCCTGCTTCGGAACAATGTAACGGCCTTGATGATGACTGCGATAATGTAGCGGATAATAATATAACCGATGCACCCATGATGGCGCTTACCGGTATATGTTCAGGGATGTCATTTCCACAAACATGTGTGGAGGGAACTTGGCAGGATCAGGAGTTGGCGACTTTGGATATTGAAGGATTTGAGGAGGAGGAAGAAAGTTGTGATGGCTTGGATAACAATTGCAACGGTGAGGTCGATGAAAATTGTACTTGCGTACACGGTGAGGTTGAAGATTGTGGAACTGATGTCGGGAGGTGTGTGTTTGGCTCGAGAGAGTGTGTAGCTGGGGAGTGGGGCCCATGTGAGGGCGGCACCATTCCTACGGCGGAACTCTGCAACGGTTTTGATGATGACTGCGATGGTCCCGCAGATGAGGATATAGACGAGAGCCTTATGGATCCAGCAACGCATCAGCTAGGTGAGTGTGAAGGCGCAAAAAAAATATGTATAGACGGAATACAGATAGATCCGGATTATGGCGCTTATTCAAACAATACGTATGGTCCCGAAATATGCGACGGCCTGGACAACGATTGCGACGGTGTAGCTGATAACATCGAGAGGGACTGTAATACAGCGTGTGAATATGGAACGCAGATCTGCGTGGATGGAGGCTGGGAGGTTTGCAGCGCGCGACAACCTGACACTAATGAAACAAAGTGCGATAATATCGATGATGATTGTGATGGTGATACGGATGAAGAGTTGACTCGTTCCTGTGATCTTGGGTGCGAGAATGGAATAGAGATATGTGAAGCGGGGAGTTGGGTAAACTGCAATGCAAGGACTCCCTCTCCTGGGGAGATTTGCGACGGAGTGATCGATGATGACTGCGACGGAGCGGTGGATAACGGGTGTCTCTGCACAAATGAATCAACTCAGCCATGTGGTCCACCAGAGCTTGTTGGGCAGTGTGTGCCTGGCGAACAGGTTTGCGTTTCAGGTATATGGGACCTGTGTGGCGGTGCTACAGAGGCCTCGGATGAGGTGTGCGATGGAGAGGACAATGACTGTAATGGCGTTGATGATGATAACATCTCCCCGGAGAGCATGCCCCTGGCCGACTTACAGGAGGGTGTGTGTGAAGGT
>JABGOS010000043.1 GCA_018645265.1 Deltaproteobacteria bacterium | reverse complement strand
TACCATTATAAAACTGAACTGCCGTTCATCCTCGTTGTGATCGCGGCGCCAAGAGTTAAAAGTGGAATCGCAGAAAGTGCAGCTATCAGACACATCTACCTCAGATATATTTAACTTCTCAAGCAAGGCATGGTTTGCTTTTTTCAAATCAACATGACTGGAATCGATCTTCCATTTATCATTGATATCGAGTTTGGATAAAGCTTCGACGACCTCGACACCGACTTCATAACATTTGCCACATATTGCAGGTCCGATGGCTGCAACGCAATCTACAGCCTCAGTCCCATAAACGCTGTTCATGGCTTTCAGAGTTTCATCAACGATGTTAAGCGCAGTCCCCTTCCAACCCGCATGAACCGCAGCGACCGCCTTATTCTTTTTATCAGCGATGAGAATTGGAACGCAATCGGCGCTCCTAACAAAACAGACTAATCCTGGACGATCTGTCATGAAAGCATCGCCCTCTATAATCGACCCACCTTTGGGGTACATCAAACAATGCACAACCTTGCCGTGAATCTGATTTGTATCGAGAATATAGCGATCCTCTATTCCCAGAGCATCCAAGTATTGGGCCTGAGTTACACCGCGAACCCCAAAGCCATGGACTATCCCCCCAATATCGTCTATTAGATCAGTCTGAATTAGTTCCCCAGCAGTTGTATTTATTTTTTTCATAAGATTAGCACCTACAAACTAAAGTTTCGAAGTTCATCGAGAAGCGAAGTCAGGTCAGCTGGAAGTGGTGCCTCAAACTTCATTCGGTCACCAGAACCTGGATGATCTATCGACAACTTCCATGAGTGAAGAGCTGGCCGATCCAGTTTCGCTGCAATATCGCGAAACCCTTTATCCACAATTCGCTTTAACTTCTTATCACCACCATAAATTGGATCACCGACGAGTGGATAACCAGCCTCTGAAAAATGAACCCGTATTTGATGAGTGCGCCCCGTATGAAGAACTATCTCAACCCAACTCAAAGATTTACCAAAACGTTCCTGAACGTGCCATTCAGTCTTCGCATCCCTTCCACTATTCGTATGGGATGATATTTTTTTTCTATCCTTCACACACCTACCTATCGCCTTATCATAGACACCTGCATCTTCTGACATACTGCCGATTATGAGAGCACAGTAAATCTTTTCAACTGTTCTATTCTTAAATTGATCAGCGAGAGATTGATGAGCTTTATCATTCTTTGCGGCTATTATCACGCCACTCGTCCCCATATCCAATCTATGAACGATCCCCGCCTTCAGCTCACCCCCAATACCTGAGAGGTCATCACAATGTGCGAGAAGCGCATTCACCAAAGTTCCGTCTGGGTGACCTGCTGCAGGATGCACAACCATATCTACGGACTTGTTCACAACGATGATATCGGAATCCTCATGGATAATGTCCAACTCGATTGCCTGAGGCTTTGCTTCGGGCTCCACAGGTTCTGGAACTGAGATGACGACGACTTCACCCGCAGAGATATGGTGAGATGCCTTCATCGCACAACCGTTCACCTCGACAAAGCCTTCATCAATCAACTTTTTCACCCTGGATCTGGTAAGGCTTCCCACTTTCGATGATATATAAGAATCAAGGCGAAGACCCACCTCTTCGGGAGAAACCGAAAGTTCTATGCGTTCCATAATTTCTGGGGACATAAGTTAATTCTCCAGCTCTACATTCCAATAGCTGAAGTCTACCATATTGAAGAAAGGTTTCCACTCCTCATATTTTATGAATCGCGCAAGCCCTGCAAATGGCGTCTGATGAGGCTTGGCGGGAACCCTGAGGAGCTTCATATTCGCCTCATCAGGAGTTCGTCCACCCTTTCTAAGGTTACATTTAAAGCAGCTCGCCACGACATTCTCCCAGCTCGTTCTACCACCACGTGAACGCGGCATTATGTGATCGATATTTAACTCCGAGCGCTTAAACTTCTTTCCACAATACTGACAGACATATCCATCCCTCAGGAGAATGTTCATTCTTGAAAAACGCACAGCCCTCCTGGGAAGCCTGTCATACGTCGCCAGTATTAAAACGCGAGGAACACGTACTGCGCGGCCGACCAACCCTACGGTATCATCATGAACTGTTGCAGAAAGCTCAGACCAGCTATGAAAATCAAACGTCCTATATTCTCTATCCACCACTCGGGCAATACCTGCGACCAGCATGCAGAACGCCCGTTTTGCGGTCACAACATTGACCGGCATATAGTGACGATTTAATATCAGGACTTGTGTCGATAGCATCAATTGGAATAATACCTGTAAATAGTGGATAAATCAAGCGGAGCGGAATGAAATTAAAATTTTGCTAATTTTGAATTTCTAAAGCACCGACGACTTCTTGTACGGATGAGAGGTTTAGCTTCCTACAGTAACTATCCATTCCAGAGATGACATCCAAAGCGACCTTGGGATTTACGAAATTCGCCGTTCCTATCTGTACCGCCGATGCACCGGCCAGAAGGAATTCCAAAGCATCATCAGTTGTCATTATCCCACCTAGGCCAACGACCGGGATACGCACCGACCTTGCAACATCATAGACTAGCTTTAAAGCCACCGGTTTTACAGCAGGGCCGGACATACCACCTGTGATATTTGCTAAAACAGGTTTCCTAGAGTCAACATCTATAGCCATCGCCGGTATTGTATTGATGAGTGAAAGAGCATCTGCGCCAGCGTCTTCAACCGCCTTAGCAATCGCACATATGTCAGAAACCTGAGGTGACAACTTTACGATGACAGTCTTAGAAAAGGCCTTCTTCACCAACTTCGTTATCTTAGCAGCGACCTTGGGATCGGTGCCAAATTGAACACCACCCGCCTTGACGTTGGGACAGGAGATATTCACCTCAACAGCGGACACACCATCGTGATCATCCAGCAGTTTGGCAAGCTCTGAGTACTCATCAATCGTCGATCCGAATATATTGACGATCACAGTAGCATTCCTACTTACTAAGAATGGCAGTTTTTCGGATAAAAAGTTGTCGATCCCAACATTGGCTAACCCAATTGCATTGAGCATGCCGGATGCAACCTCGATTACTCGAGGCATAGGGTTGCCTTCACGTGGCTTGAGCGAAACCCCCTTTGTGACTACAGCACCGAGCTTCGATATATCATACATATCGTCAAATTCTTCACCGTAACCATAGGTCCCCGAAGCAACCATCACCGGGTTTTTGAGTTCCAGAGAACCAATCTTTGTCATTAGCATTGAAGTCATACGAACCCTCTACAGTTCGACATCATTTATATCAAATACCGGCCCCTCTCGACAGGTCCTGACAAATTTGCCGTCAGAGTTCTTACACGCACAACCGAGACAAACTCCAATTCCACAGGCCATATATCTTTCTAAAGAGACTTGTGTTGCAATGCCCTTTTGTTTACCGATCTCAGCTACTGCTTTCAATAGCCCATCGGGACCACATGCAAATATATGCGGCGATGCAAAACCATCCAACTCTTGTAACAGAAGATCTGTGACTAAACCCTTTGTACCTTCCGAACCATCCTCCGTAGCGAGATGGAGCCTCACTCCCAACGCCCTCAACTCATCCAGAAGGAAGAGGTCGTCCGCCGACATTCCGCCAAAAAACATCTGTACATCGGATCCGCGTTCCAACAACTTAACTGCAAGACCAAATAGCGGCGACACACCATAACCTCCCGCTACTAAAATAGACGTAGTTGGAAGAGAATCAACTTGAAACCCATGCCCACACGGGCCGAGGACAGTTATCGAAGTTTCCTTAGGTATCGAAGATAGTGCTCTCGTACCAGCACCAACGGTTTTATAGAATATTTCAGCCACACCATCATTGAGACTGGCAATGCCGAACGGTCTTCTCAAGAAAGTCGCATCACCCGGAATAGAGATCATCACAAACTGACCTGGAATGAACGAGGCCCAATCGACCTTGAATCTCATGCGGAATATCTGATCCGCAATTCTATCGTTCGAGATAATTTTAGTTTTTTGATCATCCATCCAGTTCAAGCCTCATGACCAAAGCGTCCTCTCCATTGTCCTGATAATAATGTTTTCTTATGCCAACCAGCTGAAAACCAGTTTTTTCGTACAACGTTCTGGCCGCGATATTATTAGGCCTAACGAGAAGATAGATGTTCCTTAAACCCAAGTGCCCGGCATCTGAAATCATATTCTGGATCAGCCTTGCACCAACACCTCTTCGCCTCATGCTCGATTTGACAGCAAAGGTGTGTAACTCCATTTCATCAGCTACATACTGAGTCAACATGTAACCAACGATTTCGTCACCGATCCTCGCAACCCAGGTACTCACATTATCGAGGGAAATCACATCCTCATAGGATCTCCTAGTCCAAGGCACAGGAAAGGAAGCCACCTCCATCTCCATTATTGCATCGAGATCGGTAGGACTAAACGGATCTATTACTATTCTTTCCACATCACCGTTATCATTCATTACTTGGCAAGGGCCTTTCTTCCTAGAAACTTCGCCTTTTCACCTAACTGTTCTTGAATACGAAGCAACTGATTGTATTTCGATATCCTGTCAGAGCGCGACAGTGAACCGGTTTTGATCTGACCAGCATTTGTACCTACCGCAACATCAGCTATTGAATAGTCGCTCGTCTCACCTGACCTATGAGAAATGACAGTTGTGTAATTGGAATTATGAGCCATCTTGATGCAATCGAGCGTTTCGCTGAGAGTGCCTATCTGATTAAGTTTGATCAAAATTGAGTTGGCTGTATTCGAGTCGATCCCTTTCTTCAACCTTTCAGGATTCGTAACGAAAAGATCATCTCCTACTATCTGAATTTTGTCGCCTAGTTTTTCCGTCATCATCTTCCAACCATCCCAGTCATCCTCATCCAACCCATCCTCAATTGAAACTATCGGATATTTTCCAACGAGGTCTGCATACCAATCAACGAGCTGTTCTGCACTCTTCTTAGGATGTTTCTCAGCGTTAAGATAGTAACTACCCTCCTTGTAGAATGTCGATGATGCCGCATCTATCGCGAGGCAGATATCATCGCCCGGTTTATAGCCGGCACTCTCGATAGCCTGCATAATGACATCCAGTGCTTCCTGATTAGATTTCAAGTTCGGTGCAAAACCGCCCTCGTCACCTACCGATGTGTTGTAGCCCTTCTCCTTCAAAACCTTTTTCAGATTGTGAAAGATCTCAGCACCCATTCTCAATGCTTCTTTAAAATTCTCAGCACCAACCGGCATGATCATCCATTCCTGAATATCAACGTTGTTATCAGCATGTTCACCACCATTCAGAATGTTCATCATAGGAACTGGCAGGACGGTCCCCTGTTTCTCACCGTAGAGGCTTGAAATATAATCGTGAAAGCTCACCTTACTATAAAGCGCTGCCGCTTTTGCGGCCGCAAGTGAAACACCGAGTATCGCGTTAGCACCGAGCTTTGACTTATTCGGAGTACCATCGAGTTCGCACATCGTGCTATCCAGCACCTGCTGCCCAGTCACCGGCAACATTTTAATAGCCTTACGAATAACTGTATTAACATTTTCCACAGCTTTCAAAACACCCTTACCAAGATATCTTTTCGTATCACCATCCCGCAGCTCAACCGCCTCGTGAATACCGGTCGAAGCACCGGAGGGAACAGCTGCCCTTCCTCGATATCCACCCTCAAGCATGACATCGACCTCAACCGTTGGATTCCCACGGGAATCGAGGATTTCACGTCCAATAACATCAATAATTCTAGCCACTTAACACCTCCAATTGTTTATGAATTTAGCGCATATCGGTACCCTATATATGGACGAGTGTCAATAAAGGGAAAGAAGATTCAAAAGGTCTCTATAGCTGGAATTTTAGGAATATCAGTACTGTCCCGTTGCCGAAAAACCAGTCAGGACGATAGAATCGATATTCGTAGTCAAATTAACACCCGAGTTATTCCCAAACCATAGGAGGGTATAGAATTCATCGAACAGGCTGAACAGTTCGAATGCAGAGGCTGGCAACGAACCAGTTGTTGAGGTAAAATTTTCATAGTTCGTACCATCCGGTGATACTTGAAAAGTCACACCCGAGCTATCGCCAATTGCTTTGAAATAAATATCTGAGGCAATTGCTGAACAGTCATAACTTCCAGTTCCCGTCTGGCCCGCACCCATCCCTGAAGCCCAATAGTTGTATTGACATGAGGGATTGAAGCCGCTTCGTGTCGAAACTATGAACTCTATCGCGGGCTCAGTCATAAACCCTGCCCAACTGATAGATCCAGATATTGCAGCCACGACAGCATCATCTGTAACAAATGTATCGCCCACCGATTTAAGATGGAAAACCAATTCAAAGGATGAACTCTCTGATAGTTCGTCAATTGAGATCTCCTTGTAGATCACTCCTGTACCTGCTGATGAAGAATCGTAATCGAGCGTACTGTTCGCCTCGTCAAACGTCAGGACCTCGTCAAAAAGGACCCACGAGTTAAGATCCCCCTCGGACGCGATGCTCCAACACTCCTTACTCTCTGTATTGAAGTCATCATTCATCGCACAAGCGTTCGTAAAGTCATATTCAGCCGCCTCTGCAAGTGAGATGCCGTCAGTGCTGATTATATTCGTCCCGAGTGCTAGGGTACAATTGAGAAGTTGATACTTGTATGCATCCTCGACCGTTATTTCAACAGCAGCATCGAGTAGGTTTGTTGATATCGTCGGCTGTTCGAGCGAGCTTCCAGCTGGAAGCTCGCACGTAAAGGCAATATCGTTCGAGGGATCTTCAATGTCCTCAGAGAATGAAATTATGAAAGTGGTTGGATAAACATCCGTAGATCCGGTGCTACGTATAGCATCATAAGATCCATCCACTACGGATGTAATGGATAGTTCCGTTGAGGAAGCACCTTCGGTGCTAAATATATACACTTCATCTTCCGAAGCAAAAGGATTCCCATCTGCATCGGTAATCGAACTGAGCTTCACTTTAATCGTGTAACTCATTCCCTCTAAGAGAAGAGCACTTGGAGATAATCTATAGACGACATCGGATTCTGATGATATCTGAGCAGCCAACTTTGCACCCTCCCCACCTAGAGTAGGATAAATATAGAGCGTATCGGATGTCACCGTTGCGGAATTCGGTGCAGAACTGAATGTGTAATCGAAGACACTGTTGACGGCGACACCACTTTGACCGTTTACGCCTTCTATCGCCACTGGAATAGTGGAAGGAGTATCCGGTGATGCAGTATCGCCTCCACACCCCACCATAGTGATTAACGATATTATAACGACTAATGTTGTTATGATTTTTTTCATAACTACCTTATCACCTTAGTCTCATAATGAAGAACGGTGGTTCGTTACTAGCCCATTCATTTTCAAAATCGACCCCGCTTATCAGAGTTCGGCCCTCTGAATCCATAACAACATCCCCAGGGAAAGGAATGCCAAAGTTACTAAACGTAATTTTACCGTTATCACCTGAAGCTGTGACGAGATCTCCGGCAGCGCCATCCACGACCCATACAATCATCTCATAAGATGCAGAATCCGTGCACGCATATGTGGGAACAATTGCATTTTCATCTCCATCGATTGTCAAACCTCCAATGCCCACGTTTTCTCCCTCAAAATCGAATATCCCGGACGATCCGAACGATGTATCGATATTTCCATCGGTGTCAATTTTAGCACCATACGTAGTTACTGAACATGTCCCATAATCATTCGCCATCCCCACAAAGATATCGTCGGATACATCAATACCCAGACCCGCAGATGAGTAGTCTTCCATAGTGAGTATACCACTCTCCCCAAATGAATTTACAAGGTTTCCGGAGCTATCGAACTTTAATATTATTACAACTGTGCTTACAAAGTCATCATCGGAAACCGTTCCCTGTGTATAGATGTTACCAGCTGAATCAAGAGCGATGTTAGAACCTACCGCACCACTGCCTGAATAATCATAGGTCACGACTCCACCAGCACCAAAGGAGGAATCAAGGGATAGAGCGGAAGAATATCGCCATATAGCTAGGTCGGGTGTTGGATATTCTCCACTACGTCCTGTAATGACAATATTTCCACTGACATCCAACGCCGCACCATATGGTTCAGTTTGAGTTGTAGGATATGTTGCAGAATCGACGAAGTTGCCATCGGTATCAAATTTAAGAAGCTTAAGACGGTTATCATCATCAGTACCTACTAGATAAACATTGCCGCTGTCGATTAGCATCTGGGACGCTTGGATACCAGTATCGGTTCCGTCGACAAGCCCCCCCGTTCCGAAGGAGGTATCCATACTTCCCTGACTATCATATTTTCTCACCGTATACCCCTGTGGGTCATTATAACCCTCCATATAATAAATATTATCTCCAGAATCCAAAGCGATACCAAATTTATTATCGAACGCACCTAGTGCTGAACCTGTAATATACCCATTTGGACTTCCAAATGTAAGATCAAGTGTGCCGACGAACGCAGGTATCACATCATCGCCAGTGCTAAAAACGACCATGATATCTTCCGTACCCAAAGGCTCTCCCACGTCATCCGTTATCTGAGTAAGCCTAACGATCAGTGCATAAAGGGTATCTTCCTGAAGCAACTCATCCGGTGTCAGCTGATACTCAACATAGCTATTCGCAGATATCGCGGCATCGACCTTTGATTCCTGCGTCAGGCTCGTCGGATAGAGAAAGAACGTATCGCTCGTAACGGTTGCTGAGTCTGGAGCGGTGTTGAAAGTATATACAAACGCTGCGGCAGTGGAGACACCGGTCTCACCATCCACACCCTCAATCGCTATTGGAACAGAGGTCGGTGTGTTTGGTGATGCCCCGCCACAGGATGTAAGAAAGAATATTGTAAGAAAAACTGAAAAAACAGCTACATAGCTCTTCATTGTCTCCCCCCATTTGGACATTAACAGATCATACTATAGCAATAGGTATGCCAAATGTAATATTGTAAGTTATTGTATTATATAGTTTTACATTCCCATTCAGGATTTTTAGTAAAAAAACACCCACCCATTTTTCTCAAAATGATCTATCTTTAGGGTATAACACTATGTAATTATTAGAATATTACCAATCGTCAACAATCCAACCACAGTCAAATTTCCATCAATGATGAATCAACCTGGATTTGACAGGCCTGGTCAATCCAATTGAAAAATATATATTAATTTTCTTATCCCAACGTGATATTTTATTAAACTCAAGGGAGATAAGAATGTCTCAGAAATCAAAGAAGCTTTTTAAATCGATAATCTATGTCGGAGCCCTTCTAGCTCTAATTTTCACTGCTTGGATTTTAATCAACATATTCTGCAAGACGCCGATTCCAAAACCCCTATGGACCATAAAGGATCTACCAACTCCGCCGCCAGACGATCAAAACGGCTGGATACTCCTTAAGGAAAATGTAAAAAAAGATTCCGCATCGTACAGCTTGAAAAGTATAGCCGGTGATAACGCTGAAGAGATCATAATGATGATCGATTTCGACGAAACGATGGATGTCGGCGAGACATGTGTGTTGCTCTCGAGTGATAATGCTGCTGCAGCCTTAAATCTCAGTGATTCAGAACAGTACAAACTTTTTTACGAAGCTATCTCATACCCCAAGTTTTTGAATACAAACTACACCCTTGGCTATCCCGGCGTAATCGATTCTAAGACGATCACTATGGAGATTTACGATCTATTCAAGATAACCCTTCTGCGCGCGATAAAGCTCTCCTGTGATGGAGACTATGAGGCCTCATTAAAAACTCTCAACACCCTTCTAAAGGCAACGCTTAACTTTTCAAAGACGCCTATCCTGCTGCCGCAGATGGTGGGTGTGACTATGACCAGGATGGCCTTGGATACTTCCAAAGGTCTTCTTGAATACTACCCTAAGGGATCGGGCAAAGTCACGATAGCCCCCTCGACCTTTAAGATGTTTAGCGCCACCGTAAAGGAGGCCAGATTCAATGCGCTTGGTATCGAAAACTCAATTGAGGGTGAATATCTCATTCAAACCGATGCCGTTCGATATATAAATAATCTCATCGAAGGGGAGTTAAGTGAAAAGAACTTGGCAGAGGCCAAAAGCCGACTCGATCAATTTTTCCCTGAGAACAATCTTGCCTGGATAAAATATCCAATCTTCTTCGATATGGGATCAACTCTAGAGCAAATAAATATCCTGTTTGAGAAATACCACGAGCTGGCTCAGAACACATCATCGCTCGAGGATAAGGGAAGTCGGTCTTTCCATTATCCACATTACAATAGTTTTTCGATATTCATCTACAATCCCATTGGGAAGATAATTCTAAAGCTATTCGATGTTGATCTGACTAAAACCATCATAGCATTCGATGAAAGCAAAGAGCATATTAGATCGACGGCATCGGCAATCTTAAAACTCCTCAACAACTACCAGCCCTCCTCCACAGGCACCTGGGGTGCCTACTAGCAAAAAGTGTCGGACACTTTTTGTGGAAAATGGCGAAAAGGTGTCGGACACTTTTGCGGGAATTAGAGGAAGTTTCTGATATTTTCTGCAATCTCGCTTAGGGCATGTGGCTCAAACCATTTGATCTCAGGGTCGCCTCGGAACCAGGTGAGCTGTCGCTTCGCGTAGCGGCGACTGTTTCGCTTCGTAAGTTCGATCGCTTCATCGTAATCCATCTCACCATTGATATAAGCGACGAGTTCCCTATACCCCACCGCCTTAAAGGGCTGACAATCAAAATCGTATTTGGCAAGAAGGGTTCGCACCTCTTTCAACAATCCCTCCTCCACCATCATATCCACCCTATCATTTATCCTTTGATATAGATCGGCCCGACCTATATTGAGACCTACCTTCAAGGCATCATATCTCTTCTCTGCAAATCCATGCGTCTCCCTGAACTCACTCGCTGGGACTCCGGTCAGATAATGAATCTCCAACGCCCTCTCAATTCTAGTCCTATCGTTTGGGTGAATAGCAGCAGCGGATTCCGGATCTATGGCACGAAGCTTTTCATGTTGATCCAACAAACTGCTATTTGCTACCTCATCCTCAAATACCGCCCTAAACTCCTCATCCTGCGGAGGAGCATCACAAAGACCTTTCTCAAGCATCCGCATGTACATACCGGTTCCACCCACAACAAAGGGAATCTTACCTCTCCCTACAATATCATCGATAGCTCGATCGGCTAGCTCAACAAAATGCTCCGCATCAAAATGTTCAGCGGGTTCACAGATATCAACCAGATGATGCTTGATGGCAGAGCGTTCGGTGAGATTAACTTTCGCAGTTCCGATATCGAATCCACGCCATACCTGCTGGGAATCTGCAGAGATAATCTCCCCATTAAACTCCTTCGCAAGCGTGATCCCCACACCAGTCTTACCAACTGCAGTTGGTCCACATATGATGACAATTTTACGGAGCATAAGAAAGGCGGACAGCGTGGAGCGTTTAGCGTATAGTGTTTATTCTGCTATACGCTATACGCTGTACGCTATACGCTATGTTTTTCTCTTAAACCATTTTTCAATTTCATCCTGATCCACACGGACCATTGCCGGCCTGCCGTGAGGACAATGAGTCACATTTTCCTTCTCAATGTCACGAACGAGGTTTATCAGTTCCGCATGAGAAAGTTTATCGCCCCTTCTCACCTGTCCATGACATGCGATGACTGCAAAGATTCTATCTATCGTCTCATCAACGGAGTTGGACGTTCCAATCTCCTCAAGCTCCCTTGCCAGCTCCAGAAATATCTTCTCCATCGAAACACCGCTGAGCATCTCTGGAACTGTTTTGACTACGATGGTATTCCCACCGAACGGTTCGATCTCAAACCCCGCCTCGGCAAGAGCATCCAAGCTATCATTTATATATCCCAACTCCTTGGCACCGAGCTCTATATTTTCCGGTATGAGAAGTCGCTGCCCAATCACCTGACTGCTCGCATACTGTTTTTTTAAAGTGTCAAAACCAAGCCTTTCGTGTGCCGCATGCTGATCGATGAGCACAAGTGTGCCATCCTCATCCTCGCATAACACGTAGGTAAAACCCAACTGGCCCAAAGGACGTAACTTAACATCATGAGATGAGGGAATTGAATGCTGAAACTCTTGAAAATCCCTATTCGTAAACGCAGAATCGTCAATTACGTTACGCAATGCATATTCATTACGATTGAAGTCGTTTGCGAACTTTCCCGTACATGGTTCGCCACACACGGGGCGGCCGCCACCGGTAAACATCTTTCTCACAGCAGCTTTTACAAACTCATGAACCGCACTCGAATTCGAAAAACGAACCTCACGCTTAGAAGGATGAACATTTACATCGATCTCCCCAGGATCGACATCTATCCATAGCACAGCCGCCGGATATCTGTTTCTCTCGGTGCCATCGCCAAGTGAAGTCGCAAGCGCATGCATGATCATTCGATCCCGTATCGCGCGACTGTTTAGGAAAACGTGCACATCCTTGCCAGCTGCCCTTCCCTCCTCCGCAATCCACCCTCTTATAGATATCGATCCCCCATCCTCATCGAGCCTAGTCAATTTTCCTCTATATCTCTCACCAAGGATAGATACGATTCGTTCCTCGTTTGACCTATGATCATCACCCACAGCCTGGACCTTCAACCCTCTTTTATTCTCACCTGAAAGTTCAAAGCGGATGCTCGGATTTGCTAAAGCTAGCGATGTAACGACCTCCACTATATGCCCGTATTCCACAGATTCAGATTTTAAGAATTTCATCCTGGCTGGTACGTTGAAGAAGAGATCCGAGACGACGACCTGCGTTCCTCCAACACAGCCTGAAGGGAATGGACCTTCAGCTGTACCTCCCGAAATTTCCATCCGTGCACCTTCTATGATATCGTCCAAATTCGGCTTGGACTCTATGGACATATTTGAAACTGCACCAATCGCTGCTAGCGCCTCTCCTCGAAAGCCCATTGTCACTATATTCCATAGATCATTCTCACCCAATATCTTGCTCGTCGCATGCCTTTGGACGCAATTTGCCAGATCCTCAGCGCCCATGCCCACGCCATCGTCGATCACGGATAAATGCTTCTTCCCGGCCTCAGTCACATCAATTCTGATACTTTTGGCCCCAGCATCGATTGAATTCTCAATCAGCTCCTTCACAACCGATGCTGGACGTTCTATAACCTCGCCAGCAGCAATTTTTTCTATAACTTGTTTTGACAATTTCCTAATAATTCCCATAAATTACCCCTATATGGAATTACAGATATCGAACCCCTAGCTATTGACTATGGACCATCCACCCGATTGCTTGCTAAAGTTTAGATGAATAGTCAATGGTCTATGCTCAATAGACTGTAATCACGGATCATAGAAAAGGAGATAGGCATGCCAATAGCTCTAGTGATTTACCACTCAAAATCAGGCCATACCAAGAAGATGGCTGAAGCTATATCTGAAGGAATCTGTAAAACTGAAGTCAGCGTGACACTCATCGATGTTGCGGACGCAAAAGTTGATGATCTTCTGAACGCCGACGCGATTGTGCTTGGCAGCCCAACCTACTATGGCACGATGGCCGCGGAGATGAAGAGATTCATCGATGATACCGTCAAGCTCCACGGTAAACTTCAGGGCAAAATCGGTGGTGCATTTTCATCTTCAGGAATGCTCGGCGGTGGAAATGAAACTACAGTGATGAGCATATTGGAAGCTCTACTCATCCACGGCATGATCGTTCACGGTCATTCCAGAATAGCGCACTACGGTCCTATCGCAGTTGGTGACCCCGATACGAAGGCAATTGAGGAATGCAGTAAATACGGAAATATGATTGGGGAACTGATACTTAAGTTGGCTAAGTAAAAAACAACATTGAGAATGAATTATATGTATAGCGATAGAACAAACATCTCAGAACGCATTCTACGTATTCTGAATCCTATATTCAGGGTGGGTGCAAAGCGTTGGCCATCCAGGTTCCAGCCAAGGAGGCCGAAACCTGGACATCCGTCCGCCATGCTTACAGGATGGAACACGCTCTACCGCATACTCCTGCCACGCTTCTTTAACAGAATAAGCACCGACCAGGACGCAATAGATGAAATCAAGAATGTGGCCAAAGATTCTACCATCGTATATGTATCGAAGCGAATTGGACATCTCGAATGCACGTATTTCAACCAGCTGTTCCAAAAGGAAGGTCTCCCCCTCGTAAAATACAACAACGCGGTAACGCTCAGGCGGTGGATGCCCTGGCGACTGTATTGGAACACCCTGCTCTGGCAGGAATGGGAGATTTCACGCTTTTCACATACATACGATCCCCTGCTTGAGGATCAGCTTCCGAAGATGATTGCCGATGGCGCCAGTGCATTGATACAGATACCACGTTCGGAACTTTTAGATGACAGACTATTTTCCACAGGACCGATCAAGGCGATATCAGATCTTATAATGGCCCAGAGGCAGAGCGACAAACCTATATTAATTGTCCCACTGGATTTCATCTGGAGCCGCCACCCTAAAAAACAGAAGAAGACAATCGTCGATATACTATTTGGTGAAAAGGAATCACCAGGGATAATCAGAAAGACTGTGCTCTTTTGGAGAAATTATAAAACTCAGGCACACGCGTCCTTCGGGAAACCTATCGACCTCAAGAAATTCATCCAATCTGGAAATAGCAACTCTGATGCGGAAATTACAATAAAGCTACGCAACAGCCTCCTGGAATCGCTACACACTCAAAGGAAGACTGTAACTGGGCCCCTTGTAAAACCGCGCAGCTGGTTTATCCAGGAGGTCACAGGCGACGATGCCCTCGACGAAAAGATCTGCGCTCTTGCTGCCGAACGCGGCAAAGAGGCGGATGATCTCCGTGATCTTGCAAATCGCTATATTAAAGAGATTGCAGCGGATGTCGATTATACCTATTTCGAGTTTTTCGATAGAATTCTTGGATCTGCATTAAATAAAATCTATGAAGATTTTGACGTAGACACGAAGGGTCTAAAGAAAGCGAAGGAGATCTACGCCGAAGGTCCGATCATCCTCGTTCCAAACCACAAGAGCCACGTGGACTACCTGGTCCTCTCGCACGTATTGTATCACAACAGCATGACCGTTCCGCACATCGCTGCTGGCATCAACATGAGTTTCTGGCCGCTCGGAAAAATATTCAGACGATGCGGAGCATATTTCATCAGACGAGAGTTCAGGGATAACTACCTCTATAAGATGGTGTTGGAAACTTATCTCAAAATCCTCCTCCAGGAGGGCTACTGCCAGGAGTTTTTTATCGAAGGGGGAAGGAGCAGAACCGGCAAGCTGCGCAACCCAAAACTCGGGATGATATCCATGCTGAAGCGTTCTGCCGCGGATGCCGGAATAAAAAAGCTGAACTTCGTCCCGGTCACCCTCACCTACGACAGAATTATAGAATCGAAAAGCTACGTCTCCGAAAATGAAGGGGGCGCAAAGGAGAAGGAGAAGACGAGCCAACTCTTAAAACTCACGAAGTTTTTAAAGAGAGGACAGCAGAGACATGGGTCCATATACATCAGGTTCGGAGATCCGGTCACTGTTGATTGCACCTCTACCGACTCCGCTTTGGTGCAGGAAGCCGGCAATGAGATAAGCAGAAGGATAAATGACAACACAGTCGTAACCCCGATAGCAGTCGCTGCGTCTGCAATTTTGAGCGAACCCCGCAGAGGAATCGCATACTCTAAATTCGAATCTGCCGCCCTGGAGGCCTTCAATTACATCAAATTCAAGGATGCTAAGCTCTCACGCAGATTCAAAGACCCTTTCAAGGTAGTCATGAAGAGGGCCATCACTCAGCTAGCAGCGAATAGACTGATACAGATTCATACAGGCACAGTTGGAACCTACATCTCAACGGAGGAATCGAAGAGAAGTCAGCTCGCCTTTTTTAAGAATGGTATCATCCATGAAGTGTTGGACATCGGGCTTCTAAGCAGCCTACTGCTCTCTGATCCCTTGCGCAGCAAGGCGGTCTCCAGGGAGGAGCTACAACAGGGCTTCGAAGAGGCGAGGCAATACATTTCGCATGAATTTGGCTTTGCGGATATTGGAAAGGATTTCGATGGCGCCATAGCCTACCTCTCTAGGATAGATGCTATATCAATTGCCGCGAGCGAATCGATCTCCCGTTCGGGCAACGACCAGATACTGCAGCTCTTCGCTTCATTCATCAGGCCTTACATGGAGACACTACTTATATCACTCATTCATACGCAGAATATATCCAAGAAGGCAGTGGATGAGAAACACCTCATCGACAGAATGCAAAAGAGTGGCAACGATCTCTTCATGCTCGGAAGGATACACTTTAGAGAGGCCATCAATAGATTTGATATGACCAACACGCTGAAGACTTTGACAGCTAAGAATATTCTCTCCGTAAGCGATTCAACGAGCGGGCGGAAAAGGCAGAAGCTCTATAACCGTACAAAGAACTACGATGCTGAGAAAAACCTTCAAGTGGCACTTGAGGAACTCCTC
>JABGOS010000054.1 GCA_018645265.1 Deltaproteobacteria bacterium | reverse complement strand
AGTTTGGAGAGAATATCTGGACGGCGATTCTCATCATCCTGCATGATCCTCCGAATCTCCTCCTCCTCCTCCTTTAATTCATCCTCCGCTTTCCTAAAGACAGCTTCCTTATCGGCATACTCGGAGTTAAGTTGCGCACTTTTTTGATTCAACTGCTCGATTTTTTCCATATTCACAAGGATTCGATCCTCACGCTCGCGATTGATGCGTTTACCCTCTGAAATCTCCTTTATCGCAGCCTGGTATTCCTTGTTCGTCTTAATCGAATACAGCCTTGCCTCACGCTCGCGCAGATGCTCGACCGATTTGCCCAACTCATGTTCATCCGTTTTTTTCTGATCCTCTGACTCGGCTAGACTAGCTTTTATGGAATCCATCTCTGTCTTGACTACATCGAAGGCATCCTTCGCCTCACGAATGCGCTCAGGAAAATCCTCTATGATCTTTTGATGCTTGTGTAAGTTTGAGTCGATTTCCTGCAAGCTCTTCAAAAGAGCCAACTGCTCATTGTAATCGATGGCCATCCAAATCTCCGAAATGTCAAAGTTTTTAGCAAAATTTAGCGTGTGTATGTACGATCTCCAGAGGGTATTGTCAATGGGATTGGGTTAGGGATGCGGAATGATCGCAGCACTATAAATAACGGATACAACCTCATAACCCCTTAATATTAATAGCATATCAAAGATAGATCGGAACGTGATCCCTCTGGATCTCCGATAGCCTGATCAACTCATCCTCAGAGAGAACCCTCTTTAAATCCAACAGGACGATCATCCTGCCGCGGTGCGCGATCACGCCATCGACATACTCCTCATGAATTTTCATAATAAGGCCTGGTACATCCTTGATCTCTCTCCTTGGCAACCTGATGAATTCCATGACCTCATCCACGAGGAGACCAAATGGATTTCCCTCCTCACGGGTAACCACTACGTGCTGAGCATCAGCTTTTCCTTCACTCTGAAGAAAGAAACGGGATCGGAGATCGATAGTTATCATCGCCTTTCCCCTCACATTAATAATCCCCTTAATAAACCGTGGCGAATCCGGAATGGCGGCTATCGATTCGGCCTTAATAATCTCTTTCACCGCTTTAGCCCTGATACCAAACTCGTCATTGCCAATTCTAAAGATGATCAGATGCTCCAAATTGGCACGATACCCTGGCGAACGATGTCGCGCGCCAACATCATGCGGTGAGGAACTTCCCCCATCTACCGGTGCGGATTGAAACCTCGTTTTTATGCTGTTCTTATCCATCTAATATTCCTCGCCAAACTTTACCTCTTAGTCTTACCGGACTTATACCATTCCAGGGTCTGCCATATCATCCGACAATCCGATATCCACACCTTCAAAATCGTGATAACCATGAACCTTGAACCTCCCAAGCGCACCCTTCAATTCAAAGGATAGATTGGAAAGTCGTTGAGAGGTGCCAGCCACCTTTTGCATATAGACCTTCTGTCGTCCTATAGATGTTGAAATTTGATCAACGCTCATAGCTGCCTGCTGTGACGTCCTTGCAACCTCCTCAACATTATCGGCTACCTGTTTTGCCGAATCCGCCTGCTTCAGAACTGACTGAAAAACTCCCTGTGCCTTTGAAACCATCTCCATCGCATTGTGTCCAATACGCCCCAGAATTGATATCGCCTGATTCGCAGTATCGATATTGTCGCTTACCCGAACCGCGCCGACCTTCATATCATCCACCGCATCTGTAACCGTCTCACTTATCGTGCCAACAACACCCTCGACCTGCATCGCCGCCCTCTTCGTATCGTCGGCTAGCCTTCTAATTTCATCCGCAATTACAGCAAAACCCCAGCCCTCATCTCCAGCATGGGCCGCTTCGATGGCTGCATTGAATGCGAGTAAGTTTGCATGCTCCGCAATATCCTTCGTCATACCGATAATATTTCCAACTTCCCTGGCACTCCTTCCAAGGCCCTTTAGCGTATCGGCATTGTCCTTAACGATCTCATCAACCCTCTTCAGTTTATCAATAGCTTGCTGGCTAGATTCACCACCGCGCTCAATAAACCTCTTCGCCTCTAAACTTACCTCCTCAATTTTTGCATGCTCCGCATCCTGACCGATAAAACCGCAAAGGTCCGCTATGAAACGCGTAGAGCCTTCGAGTTTTTTAGACTGCTCCTTCGTACGCTCCGCAAATTGCGTCGCCGTCACGGTAGCCTGCAGGAACGCATCGTTAGCCTGCTTGGATGACGTCACGAGTTGGCTCGATGAGGCAAGAACCTTTGCAGAACTACTCATCGCATGTTTGATCATAGAGCTTAAATTATCCAATGAGCCGTTGAAAGTATCGGCCATAATTTTGATATCTCCCACCGCCTGAACATTCATCCGTTGCGTCAAATCTCCGTTCGATAACACGGTCGCCAGACGGGTAATCTCCTGAACAGGAGCACCGATAGAGTCGAGGAGTTTATTCAACGTATCGATCATCTCCCTCCAGCCTCCGCCGACACCATCTACGATAGCGCGCTCGGACAGCTTACCCTCCTGACCCGCCATCCTGGCCACGCGTTTAACCTCGATCGCTACCCTCTTTAAATTATCGACCATACAGTTGACCGCATTTTTCATCAAAAGCATCTCACCCTGCGCCTGAACGGTCACACCCTGTGAAAGATCACCACCTGCCACCGCCGTTGCTACCTGCGTAATATTTCCAACCTGCTCCGTAAGGGTTCCCGTCATAGCGTTCACGTTATCGACGAGTTCCTTCCACCTTCCCGTGGCACCAGGAATGGAAATTCTAGATCCAAATTTTCCCTCCGACCCAACCTCACGAGAGAACCTCGTCATCTCGCTCGAAAAGTGATTGATGTTATCGATCATCCTGTTGATGGCATCCCTTATAATCATAACTTCGCCGGTAGCATCTACAGTCAACTTCTGTGAAAGATCCCCTTCGGCAACCGCCTTGGCCGCTGCACTGACAATCTTTATCTGATCAGCAGCACCCTTAGCTTCATTGGTATGATTTGCAGCCAGTGCCCTGACATTATCGGAAAGAATCTTCCAAGAACCAAAAGCAGAGGAAGTTACGGGTTGAGCTCCCATATTTCCTTCGGCGCCAACCTCACAAATTGCCTTAGTTATCTCCGTATTGAGATCATTCAAGTTGTCGACCATGTCATTGATCTTATTCTTCAGCTCAAGAACATCCCCTGAGGCTTCAACTGTAACTCTCTGAGTGATATCCCCGTTCGCAATACCAGTTGCAACCATGCCCACATTCTTAACTTGGTTTGTAAGGTTGTCGGCCATCAGATTGAGGCTATCTATCACGTCCTTCCAGACTCCGGCAGCCCCTGGAAGAGATGCCTGGTTATCCAACTTGCCTTCAGTTCCTATCTCCTTCAAAACCTGACCAACCTCATCCCCGAAATCATAAAGATTTTCGACCATGCCATTATAGCAATCTGCAATTTCACCAAATATATCGTCGCGCACCTTCTCAAGGCGTCGACTCAGATCTCCATTCTTCACAGCCTGAAGTGCTTCAAGAAAATCGCGAAGTTGTTTTTCATGCGGACTGACTGCAGGCTCATTAAGAATCTCGGGAGGCATTACATTATCCTCCTTATCGGAATTCCCAAAAAAGGCCTTCTTGCCCATAAGCCTTCTAGGTAACTTCACCATATCCAAACCCCCGTAACCAACGTCTGGTGATCAGCAATGCGCCCACCCAATCACTGATCACTCTTTATAATCTCTCTAGCTACCTTCCTGTATGCCTTCCCAATCTTACTTCGTGGGGCAAAATGCGAAATTGGAACACCCCTCATCTGTGCTTCAAATATCTTTTTGGAAAAAGGTATCTTCACTATCTCCACTTCGGGAATATCGTTATCCTCTAAGAATTTAGCCAACATCCCTTTAATCCGCCTCGTAGGATTCGAAAATAGACCACCGCCTGGATACTCCCTTAGAAGCAGCATCATCACATTCGCCTCAACGCCCAAAGCCTCATTCAGGTCGACGATGAGGGTTTTTAGAGTCTCCATAGTTTCAAAGGAGAATACTCCGGAGTCGAGAGGTATGATTATATTATCGGATGCGACGATCCCATTGATCATCAATAGTGTAGATCCAGGAGGAACGTCGACCAGGATATAATCGAAATAACTTTCAACGTTCTTCAGATGTTTCCAGAGAATGTTCGTGCAATTCGCCTGATCAACGAGATGAGTCTCAGCTGCCAGCAACTCCAACGAAGATGGGGCAAGATAAACACCTGATTCCGTCTCCAAAATAATATCTCCGATAGCTACTCCATTGAAAAATACGTCATAGAGCGAACCATCCAGCGATGCCTTATCTATTCCCAACCCGGCAGTAGCGTTGCCCTGCGGATCCATGTCGACGACGAGCACCCTCTTTCTCAGTTTGGAGAGCCATCCAGCAACATTGATGCAGGTCGTAGTCTTGCCGGTGCCGCCCTTGTGGTGCACAAAAGCGATGCTTTTAGCTGATCTTTCCTTCTTATTGAATTGAGCCGCCATCAAATCCCCTGTCTTGATAACCTCTCGAAACCATCCCCTGAGCTGCTAACCCAGAACCCATCCTCAATCGTTCATTCATACAGCTACACCCTGCAGAGCTGCCAAACGCGCCTTTCCACTGCCATTTCTCTGTTCCTGTTCCCTCTTCCAACTGTCGATCGATTCCTTGTCGAGACGCCATACGCCGCCAACACGAAATGCGGGAACCTCTCCAGACTTAATATGGCGCCTGATAGTACACGGATGAACCCGAAGGTATTCGGCAGCTTCATTGACAGTTAGTGTAGTATTTTCCATCAGTTATCCCCCTAGATGCTCAACTGTGCTCAAGGAAACGTAATAGAGTAATAAAGAATATCCCTCGGCAGCATATTACATCTAATTTATTAAAATTGTGGGCTATGGTCAAGGACTTAGAGTATGAATATCACTTAAACATCATCATGTTAGGAGAATTAAGCAATGTAGCGCTTAAACTTCGGGGGATAACCAGTAGTTACTGAATAAATCCCCCAGAAAAACCTCTGTTTTTTAGAGATTAGTGCCTTAAAAAAGTGTCCGACACTTTTTAGCCCTTTTCCCCAAAAGGTGTCCGACACTTTTATCTTGGCGCCGTGAAACGTCTTCGAATGGATATCAGAATTGCAGCTATAAACGGCAGGATAATCAGCAGGATATTCTGATCGGTATCTGTATGGGCGATCATACTGCAGCCGCCTCCCGATGCGCCATTTCTATTAAAAATAGGCTCATCGATATTAGATTCAGTAGGAGTTGTGAATTCATACCCACTATTAACCTCATCATCAGAATCGCCGCCGCTTAACTTTTCTTGGACGCCATCATCATTGTTCGTCTTATTTGACGTGGGAACACATGCCCTGAAATTCAAACTCCAATATTCACCGGAGGGACACTCACCACTCTCTTCCTCTTCACCCTGGAATCCAAAGTTAACCTCATCACGATCTTGAGGTTTGGGCATTTCTTCCTCCTCCTCCTCAAGATCATCCGACTCATCATCTTCCGCATTATCCTCCTCCGACTCATCAGCCTTCTGTTGTAGGTGCGCTGGGAGTAGAATCCTGGTCCCTGCAGAATCTCCGCTTGCAGCATATAGATGCAATGGGAATACATCTTTTAAATTAACAGCCATATCCACTTCGACTCGATAAGACTTCGCCGAATCACCTTCGCGAACAACCATCAGCTCATCCGCATCTATATCGTTTGCACACTGTTCGATAGTATCGGAGGTACACTCGAACAACATTTCACCCTCGCTACCTGGTTTTACAAATTTCACGGGTGCCATAGGTTCTATATCACTCACGTCAATCATATAGTCGACCTGAAGCCCTGCAAGGGTATCAATAGCCGAATCTATACCGCTATCGTCACGCACCATAATCGGTGACACTGTACTCTCACCCATCATCTTGATCTTCAAACCACCTGTAATGTCGATTTTTGTTTGCGACGACATCAAAAACGCACTGCTTGATCTTGGGTATACTTCCAGAACGGAGTCGACGAACTTGACTTCGGTATCGGGTGAGAAATCAAACATGGGACCTGCATCAAACTGCATGTTTCTTTCATCCGTCATAAATACTGAGCGCCTGATTACCAATTCAACGTGCCCTTCTGTTTTAATAACTCCCCCCACCGAACCGTTTATCATCGCGTTACCCCTGAGTTCGACACGAGGCTTCATTTTTTTATCATCCAGAGTTGAAGGACCCTTAATCGTAATGGCGTATTCGCCCAACTCGAGATTTTTAACTTCGATCGGAACCTTCCCGGCAAACTCACCATCATTCGCAAAGGGTTTTACCAACGGATCAAGTATCGTCACATTTCCAAACTCATTATAATTATCATCAAAGAAGATCTTGCTGACAGAATCCAACAGCTCACCATCTTCAACGATAGTTTTCAACCATGACATGTCATACGCCACCCTATCTTCCTTGTATCTTGGAAGTTCGATAGGTTTATTCGATTCACCGCAGTATCCTCCGATGCAGCTTCCATCTTTGTCCAAAGCGTCAAAGACAGCCCTGGCATCCGACAGAATAATCCATTTGTCGGATGCATTCTGCAGATCCATCTCGATCTTATTAACCTTGCTTATTGAAACCGGTATGAATTGTTTCAAACTACTTGCTCGATGTTCTCCATTATGTAGAGAGGGCGTACCAATAAGTTCCAATTGTGGAAGGATCAGCTGTACCGACCTATCATCATATTTGCCAACATCACATAGTTTCGAGTCATCCGCCACCTTCTGCAAAAGTTCCTTCGGCCGACAATTCTTTAGTTCCTCCTGCTTTTTACATCCAAAATAGATCTCATCGTTCCAACCATCTTTAAGGGCGTCCTCTTTACTCTTACAGTCCGTGGGGTTGATCTGATATCCATTCTTATCATCGAGGACGCCTATTCTCGAAGTCATGATGCATGGATTCGGACCCACAAATCTAACGACGTGCTCTGAGGCTCCGACCCTCATCTTGTCATCGGTAACCTCGAGCTCACACCCTTTCATCTTTTCGTCGTAGTTGCCGGAGATGCCAATATCGTGATTAAAACCATTACCTACGGTTGAACCCATCATTAAATCCTGCGCATCACAATCATAGACCTCATCATAAACCATACATTCGATAGCTGTATACATACCCGCGGTGACGAGGTGATCGCCCATATCCATGAGCACACTCCAATCATTGTGTTCAATTCCAGAATACAGACCCATAGTAAATAGATCTGCAAATCTGGTCGGGTCATCCTCTTCAGCCCATATCCTTATCGCTTCAACAGTTTCATAGCTGGCACTGAACACTCCACCTGTACTACCATCCAGATGCTGCATGAACGACTCGCAATCCTTTCTGCCTGCACATGATGCTAGACCAAAAGTTAAGAGATCGCCAATCGCGTATCCAGCATCTGTGCCTCCAGCTTGGCAACCCTGAACAAATGTCTTTCCTGTACTGTAAGCACCCGCACTTACAAGATCGAGCACCACCTCCCACCACTTGCCGGCATGGGCGTTTCTGCTGAAGGTCAGCAGAGCTAATAGGCAACATATTATGGACAGTATTTTCTTCATTAAGACTCCCTTAATGTGAATGTTCAGCGCTATGGATATTATCGGTTGTTTGGGGGTGCAAAGTTGTGTTTTTAAGGGTTTTTTTGCTAAGTCAACTATATGATATTATTGACTAATATATCTATTTCCGAATAAGCGTCGGACGCTTATTTATGATTGGATCCTGCTGGCGAGCCAGAGGATATTTTCAGCGAGGCTCTTTAGATTTTTCATACCCTCATCATCGCGGAGGACATCCCCTGGCTTTTCGCCTATGAGGCCATTCCAATAGGTCGAACCGGGAACAATCATCTGTTGAATGAGGAAGAGGTAGTTGATATCCGAAATAACAGTGTTCTTCCCAGACCTCCTTGCGACGGCAATCGATGCGCCTATCTTATGTTTCAGAAGATAATCGTTTGCACGAAAAACTCGACCTCCCCTATCGATGAAAGCTTTCAACTCTGGTGTCATGTTGCTGAAGTAAACTGGCGAGCCGATGATTATCACATCAGCGGCGGCGGCCTTTTCGATCAATTCATTAACGTGATCATCGATTACACATCTCCGATCCTTGTTCACCTGACACTTCTTACAATCGACACAACCTCGTATCGGCTTACCGCCTATATGATATATCTCTGATTCAAAGCCGCCCTTCTCGAGAGAGTCAGTAACGGTCTTTATTGAGAGATATGTATTCCCTTCCTTCTTCGGCGAACCGTTTATACCCAGAACTTTCATCACTCCCCCTTTAGTTTAGGCATTTCTCTAGAAAACCTAAATCACATTCGCAGCGAAACAATCAATTTCAATTATGACCATCCAGACAAACAATACCAACATTCTGACAACAATCAACCGACTTGCAAAAACCGCCTCCAACGATTCTCCCAGTAGGCATCATCTGGAAGACCCAACCTGCCGAGATCTACGCGTCGGTTAATACCCCGATGATCCCAATCATAGACAGGAGGTGATTCATGAAGTGGAGTATGCACAAAAATGTCTGGCCATGGGTGATCAAAATGAGAGGCCCTGATGGTATCCAAATCTTCCGGCTTGGGCCTTCCCAAGGCCAGCATAAATCTATGAGTGCCCATTCTATTACCAAGAACCGCCTGAGTCACCTGATCATACCTGGACTCAGCATCATCAAGATGCGTTCCACCGACATAGCGAATGACCGTTCCAAAAACCCCGCGCCTGCCTAGAATTAGATTTACCGGATCATACTCCCCATCAATCAACTCCCCTGCGAAAGGGTGATATCCCATATGCATCGTTCCGCCATACACGACCATACGTGCCGCCGCATCCGCACTGAGAATCTCTGTAATTTTATCGGCCCAGGCCTCATTCGCAAGACCGCGATTGCTCGGATGCGAATCTATACCAACCACACGCACACCATTTTCAACGGCTGTTGCGACCAGTCGTTCATAGTCTGGCGTACATACATATTGATTCCCGTAATAATAGAGAGCTGCTCGTATCGGAGCGAACGTTTCCTCCGTTCGCCTTTCGAAGTAAGTATCGAGCTCCGCCTGAATTCCATCATCGTTGAAAAACATCTCCATACCAAGATGTGTAACACCGCATTGGCGGAGCAATGGCATATTCCGAATCAAATCGTGTTTTGCACCAAGATCGGAATGGTATTCACCACAGAAAAGAACTGGATGGCTACCCAATAGCACAGGATAATTCACTTGATGCGCGTATCGCGTCAAATTCGATGTCACGCCGTTCAAAATTAATCCACGCGCTTGATCGACTGGCATCATTCGAATAGAAGCCGGAAATGTTGTTAAAGCTGACGACACACTTTCTCCTATGAATTCTCCCTCAATTAACCGTATCGGCAACGCCCATAGAAAGTTGCCTAAAAAAGAATTTTCACTCCATCTGTAATTGGATTCTTACTGAGTGACGTGCAAGTACCTGCTACTCATCATCTTCATCCTTAGGCTCTATTCTAGCTGGAAAACCGAGGGCGACGAGGTGTTCGACTGCCTTATCCATACCACCCCCATTTTCAACCACAGGCCTTCCACCGGCATCGCTAGTTGCAACTACCGAATCCGGCTCAGTTGGAAATCCCCCACTTCTTCCATCTAACTCAAACATCTCACTCCGCATGCTAAATCTCCAGTTACCACCTGCAACTACATATTCACGCATACTTTCGGAACCATCATCACGTGGATCAATCGCCATCTCATAGTGATTGATTGCGGCATACTCCTTAGGAAAGTTTCGAAATTCATAATGCCTCTCACCCATTACATCCACCCAGGTTACGAAGAGATACTTTCCATACTTCTGCGTACGCATCACCTCCTGATCGCCAGACTGACGTACACGCATAATCCTTCCCTTCTTCGGGCCGTGTTCAGCTTCGGTCATTTTTTCACGGGCCCTTTCAGCCGCAGCATTCACCTCGGTGAGCCATGTCCCATCCGGTTGCAATTCAATGTCATGCATATCCTGCAGCCTTGCCACAGCATCTATCCACCGCCTTGTTGTGGTGGTAAATTTATCCTCCACAACCTCTATCGATCCAATTCGGATACCCTCCGGACCCATTTTCCACGACCCGCCACCTACAATCCATTCGTTACTATCCCGCCCCCTGTTGGACAACTTCATCCTATCAGAATCAGTTTCAGGTAGTGCGATCCTGAGTTCAGAATATCTACCGCCCACATCATTCCCCCCCACCAAGGCAAAACGAAGCAAACCGTCGTGCTCAGCTTCAAGTTGTAAAATTTCATCAAGCGTCTGAACGATCAGAACGCCATCGCCAAGTTCCACTTGTCTGACGATACGAGCGGAGTCACCCTTCCACCCCTTCTGAATTTTAACGTCGCCATCGCCAAAATATCGCCTCATGGAGGGCACCGCGTTGCCAAGCCCAACGCCCTTCCATAGATCAAATAAATCAACATCTTCACCAGTAACTTTATTACTGTGAACCTGAAGCCTTGCCCCCGCACCATCGATTTCTATTCCATCAGCGGTTTTTACATATCTTCCAAGTGCAATAAGCTCTTCACCGGTATCCACTGCCTTGCCAAGATAGAGTTGCTCAGGGATCACCCCTCCTTCCGAAGAATGTAGGCGTAACTCCCGTACAACATAGTCACTACCCTCGATATCTGGATTGGCGCGTCTCTCAACCAGTGCATACACCCCACTCTCCGGCAAGGATGAGATGCTAATTGCCCTATCACCAGTTCGCACCGTCCCTTCGGGGAGCAACTCGCTGCGCTTGGCATCGAACTCCGCACGATATGTTTCGGCGGACTTCGGAAATGCTGTCGCCCTGCCCTGTTCGATATAGAGATGTGCTGTTGCGACATCGTGAATTCTACCCCCCTCATCCTTCACCGACATACGAAGAAGAACTGCCCCTCCCGCAGCAACGAGATCAATTTCATCCGAGGTTACTACTCTTACACCCCTCTTTCCTTCGACAACAGAAGTAAGCATAGCCTCTTCCCCATCGGCATTTGCAGAGGGCATCCTCCATACCTGAAGGGCCTTAGCGGCTGGATCGTACTGCAGGGCTAGATGAGGTGTGGCGAGCGCATGCTCGTGCAAATTCGGAAGGACGACACGCGGTCCAAGTTTCGAATCATTTACAAATCCGGCTTCCTGCTCCCCTTCCACACCTGTAATGACAACAGGAAATGGAAGGGTCGATCCATCTCCAACCACTGCACTTTCAAGATTGATAGAGAGAGTAGGGATAGAAGTTCCATCCGCACCATTTGCCGCGACAGAAAATGTATCCGGATTCCAACTGGCCCTTCCATGATGAACGCGCAATTTCTTCACAACTTTTTTATCACCCACAGCCAACAACATGGACATGAGTGCTGGCGACTCAACCTTCTCAGCTTTAGGTATCAGCTGCGTAATTGCGGTAACCAACTGTTTTCTTGCTTGAGTGGAAGCGTCACCAAAAAGAGCTGTGGGGGCCGGCCTGTGATCGCCAGTTAATAGCCTAAAAGAAGTTCCCAAGTCGCGTGCCACCCAATCTTGCGTGCCGTGATTTAAATGTCCCGCCACAGACCAAAGCTGACCTGATAGATGTTGAATCCTACCCGGAACAATTTGCATCGACCAAGGGGCAGGTTTTCCGGCGAATATAGTCATAGTAAATTATCATCCCTTCAGTGCCATTAATACGTCGAAACTGCGTTACACCGCTTATCGCCTATATACAGAAAAAGTTTCGTATTTTCTTAAAACATTCCAAGCTTATATCGCATTTAATATCATATACTTAGATAGTCAGGGGTGGAACGGGGCAGTCGAGCGTATCTGCAATAGCTCTTATCAATTCAGATTCCTCTATGCATATTTCGCGATCGGCGGTGATACACGTTATAACAGCGTCCAAAATATTCTTCTTAAGTTTTGGCGAGCTCTGGCTTAGCTTACCCAACGACTTGCCAAGCGCATCCAATGTACACATATCCTCCGGCAACATCTCAAAAGGATTCGCGCCGAGACCGAACTTTGATTTTCCTAAATCAAATGCGCTGATGGCAGACTGCCGATCCCTATTTCCGAAGTGGGCAACGACTGAGAGGAGATGTCGACACGGCGTTCGAAGATTAAATATCTGACGATACCTGATTTCAGTCGGCCTCACCTTCATGAAGCATGGATCTAGACCTCTAAACAGTATCTTCTCTAACATGAACTCAAACAGATCCATCCTACTGTCAGCATCTACCAATGATTTTACGTTTTTCCGAAACACTGCATATTGTTTATCGGAAAGATTTTTCAGAGCCGGTAGCGATATATCGACTAGAGGCAGGCGATACTTCGGACCAGCCTGTCTCACCTTAGGCAGAATCTTGACCATTTCCTGATAAACTGCTGAATCGGCATCCTTCTCAAGAAGCTTTAACTGTGACGTCTCCACATTGCGTTCACGATTTATGAGAAGTGCATAGATGACAGCTCTCGCGCCGAACGGTTCGTGAGCATTTTTACGAAGCACTGGAGATAGCGCCGATAGAAGTGCAGATGCAAATACAATATTTTTTGAACTTAACTCACCAACCTTGCCAAGAATTTCCGCAGGCTGAACGTGAACCTCATCTCCCTTTGCAGAATGAACCCCCTTCACGATCTTATCCTTCGAAGGCTTAATACTAGCTAATACCTTCGGAAATTTCCCATCGAACGATGGATCGATCCTCCTTATCCTCTCGGATAGGTCCGGATGGGTCGATAGGGATTTGATAAATGATTTTTTTAACCCATTTGAGAAAAAGAAGTGACTCGCCTCATCCGCCCTCGCGCTCTTCAATTTTGATCCATTGAATAAGCCACCGATCTTCTTAAGCGCGCCCCCGATTCCATCCGGATTTCGCGTAAACTGAACCGCGCTCGCATCACTTAGGAATTCACGCTGCCTCGATATAGCCGCTTTGATCAGCTTGCCGAAGAGTACGCCAATATATCCTATGACCAAAAAAATGAGACCGAGTAGCGGCAAAGGATTTTTCTTCCCCCTCGTTCGCATGAGGATGCGACCGATGATTGCGATAACCAGTATCCCATGGACGACACCCATAAGTTTGATATTGAGCCGCATGTCCCCATTGATGATATGGCTGAACTCATGCGCGATTACACCCTGCAGCTCATCCCTCGATAGAACCTCCAGAGAACCGCGCGTCACACATACGATGGCACTCCCAGGTGTAAATCCCGCCGCAAATGCGTTTATACCGTGCTCACCCTCCATGATGTAAACGGAAGGAACTGGGGTTCCGGATGCGATCGCCATCTCCTCGACGATATTTAAGAGTTTTTGCTTCTGAAGATCATCTGAGTTGGAGTTGACGAGCGTAGCTCCGAGCATCGTAGCGACCGCGTCACCACCCTTTCTCAAAGCCAACACTTTATAAAGACTTCCGATCGCTATCACAAAGATCGTGCCTATACCCACCCCAACGAACATTCGTGTGTCCCACAGGTGCGAGACCTCCTTGATTCTATGCAGTTTTATGTAATGGCTAAATGCGACAACGCCTAAGTAAAGAGCTATCGTTATAAGAACGACACAGATTACAAAACACACCACGAGATAGCCACTTTTACGACGGGCTACATCCTGTCTTTGAAAGAAGTTCATAGTTAGAAGGAGACCTTCACAGCTTCGCGCTGTTCATCGACCTTGATCTCAAAGAGCTCCGCCCCCTTGAATCCGAACGGACCTGCTATGAGAACATTTGGAAATTTTTCACAAGCCGTATTAAAAACCATCACTGCATCATTATATGCCTGACGCGCAAAGGCGATCTTGTTCTCCGTGGAGCTCAACTCCTCCATCAACTGCGACATCGTCTGATTCGCCTTAAGGTCAGGATAATTTTCAACGAGTGCAAAGAGGCGTCCAAGAGTTCCGGTGAGCGTCGCCTCAGCTCCCACGAGACCCTTCATAGCACTCCCATCCGCTGGGTTCTGCGCTGCCTTCTGGTTTGCCTGTGAAGCATTATTTCTCGCTGCAATCACAGCCTCGAGCGTCTCGCGCTCATGCTTAATGTAACCCTTCGCCGTCTCAACGAGATTTGGAATTAGATCATACCGGCGCTTGAGCTGAACATCGATCTGCGCAAATGCGTTCTTGAAGCGATTTCTGAGGGTAACCAAGCTATTGTAGATGCCTACGATAAATCCGATCAGCAGTACCACAATTACGAGTACTATAATGAGAGGTAACATATGTGCTCCTTTTTTTTGACTTAAGTGTCCGACACTTTTTGCAACTCTACGTATATTCGCGATCCTATCTACGCACGCCACAAATTCAACTTAAAACTACCTCTGAGACAACGTCCGATAAAGTTCCCTACCCACAGCAAACTTTGCACCGTGGGTCGCGTGTGGGCCTTTCATCATAATGACAAATCGATAAGTCTTACCAGCGGGCGTGGTCATAAATCCAGCGAGCGTCGATACACCCGTGAGAGTTCCCGTCTTAGCCCTAAAGATTTTTTTCTTAAGAGGTAAAAGTTCTTTATGATCATCATAATATCTCACAAGGACCATCAGCTGTTCGGCGGTCACTCTGTTCTGCCTTGAAAGACCCGAGCCCTCAACGAGCGTAAAATTATCCCAACCGAATCTCGTCTTCAAACATTCGTTCAACGCGAGCTGACCCTTTTCAATGGTAGCAGGTGCTTGATGTTTGTATGCTCCCATAAAAAAGAAAATCTGATTAGCGATGATATTATTGGAATACTCCAAAAGGTCTTTGATATTCCCCTCTATAGATTTTGAAGATTGATACACGAGGATCGGCTTTAAAGATACCGGAACTGTTCCACCAACTATTTGACCACCAACCTTTATTCCATTTCTTATCATAAACTCTTTCAATAGTTCCCCTGCATAGATAAGGGCTTCATCCGGATATTTTGAAAGATTGACGCGCTGTTTTCCTACCTTCAGGCCCTTCGCAAAAACCTTCCCAAGATCGGTGATCGGCGTCTGAGGTTCAGCCGATACCACCTGACCGCTGGGCATTTTTTTGAGATTGATCGTGTTGAAGTTCACCAGCAATGCACTATTTCTAGCATCGTAAGGATTGAGGGAACTCGACTGGCCATCCAGCTTCATATTTGGAGAGAAGTAGGAATCATCCAGAACGATCTTTGAAACTTTCCTCACACCCTTCTCTTTCAGCCGAGATACTAATTTTGCTATTTCCTCAGAAACAAGGAAGGGATCCCCAAAGCCTTTCACATACAGAACTCCCTGACCATCCTGATAAATAGCGGTAGGAAAATGAAAATCGCTGCCAAGAGCTTCAAGCGCGCACGCACTGGTGGCAATCTTGATAGCGGAAGCCGGCACAAAATGTTCATTCGTCCGATGGGAGAATACACGATTCCCCTGCATATCCTCGACAAGAATCGTCCCGTTTCCGAGCTTCTGTAGAAGCTGCGGCGTAAGGGAGCGAGCATGCGTTGCAACGGAGGGGAGAAGAACTATGATAATGGCAACAAGATGAAAGATTATTTTCATGCCGATGACTATATAGGAATGGCAGGCGCGTGTCTAAAAAGTTTTCTTATCTGGAAACGGGTTTTAACGGTGTATCCATTTGCTGTAATGACTCTTCGACCCGACCCGCTCTATCGGGCCCCAAATAGGTTTCAGAATAATCATATATCTCTCCCGTCATCAAATCGAGTGTGATTGCAACTGAACCTTCAGGCGAGGGCTCGGCAAGAACATCCTCCTCCACGATCTTAACTCCATTATCCCTTAGACCGTCCTTTAGATCCAGGATAAGTCCTTCTGACATTCCTCGAAAACCACCGACCAAGCGCGCTTCCATATTACTGAGATCACCGCCTGTCGCTTTCACATCTCTTTTAAACATATGGAATGTCTGACCGATATCGGTACCAGCATCAAAATGAGCTATTGCGCCGACATTGGTTGCAGCATCGTATAGAGTCATAACAACACAGGGCCCCGCATCAGCAGTTTGGATATACCTTGGTTTGCCATCGCGATACCGGAGAAGAGCATACTCGTGCTGTAAAGCCTCCACCGCGTCCACTGGGTCTTTAATTATCTTTCGCAATCGAGTCTTCGTCGGCTTTATCGCCTCCATAGCCCTCTGCCTTTTCGATATCACTTCCTCGGCCTTAACAATATAATCTGGGACCTTCCGGTTAACGGATGGAATCTTAAATGCATCCACCAACGCTTTGCGCATAGGAAGATTTGGGTCCTCACGATATAGATACGCAACATACTCACGCGTAAAACCGGCAGGTTTTAAATCGCAATCAGATACCGCGGTCAATTTACCGCTCGAATCAGATATCAACGTTGCCAAAGAGCCCTCTCTTCCCTTACGCATTACGTATACCACCACCTCATTCTTCCCAGGATCTACGGAGAGATCGATCGCAAGTTTTTTTCCATCATATACCCTGCGATATTGATAAACGGTCAGATCAGCTGCTGCCGCTTTGAGAAAGCTATAATAGGAACTTTGTAACCACGATGTAATCCTGGGAGCTTCAGAGAGACCGCGTGCAAGCGGATAAGCAGAATGAAAAGGCTGCCT
>JABGOS010000006.1 GCA_018645265.1 Deltaproteobacteria bacterium | reverse complement strand
CATGATGATCCTGTAAAATTATTTAAGCAGGCTATGGAGAACATCAAGCCTGTGGTTGAGGTTAGATCGAGGCGCGTCGGCGGTGCGACATATCAGGTTCCATGTGAAGTTCGTTCCGATCGTAGGGTTTCCTTGGGTTTGAGATGGCTTCTCAGTGCAGCAAAAAGCCGTGGTGAGAAGACGATGAAGGATAGGGTGGCGGCTGAACTTTTGGATGCTCTTGAGAGTCGTGGCAATGCAGTAAAAAAACGTGAAGATACACATAAGATGGCCGAAGCTAACAAGGCTTTCGCCCACTATCGTTGGTAGATAAATGCATTGATGCTCTTTGATAGCATGGTGTAGGACGTTTTAAAAAAAGTTTGAAAGGGAATTATGCAGGAAACAGATTTAAATCTTGAGAAGATACGTAATATCGGAATCGTTGCTCATATTGATGCAGGCAAGACGACAGTTTCCGAACGTATTCTTTTTTATACGGGCATGACCTATAAGATTGGTGAGGTTCATGAAGGTACTGCTGTTATGGATTGGATGGAGCAGGAACAGGAGCGTGGAATCACGATCACATCCGCAGCTACTACATGTACCTGGCAAAACCATCGAATCAATATAATAGATACACCTGGGCACGTGGATTTTACAGCTGAGGTTGAAAGAAGTCTTCGTGTATTGGATGGTGCGGTTGGTGTATTTGATGCGGTGGCAGGTGTTGAGCCTCAGTCTGAAACAGTGTGGCGCCAAGCTAATCGCTACGGTGTCCCCAAAATAGGTTTTGTCAACAAGATGGACCGTACTGGTGCAGATTTTTACAGATGTATCAGTATGATGAATGATAGATTAGCTGCCAATGCGATTCCTTTTCAGCTTCCGGTTGGTGGTGAATCAGAGTTCAAGGGAGTTATAGATCTCGTCACTTTTAAAGCCTTTATTTTTGATGATGAAACTAAGGGTACAAAATTCGACGTAGTCGATATACCTGAGGATTTTCTTCCCCAAGCAGAAGAATGCAGGGAGAAGTTGATCGAGGCGGTTGTGGAGTTAGACGACGATCTTCTCCATAAGTATCTTGAAAGCCACACACTTACTGTTGAAGAGATTAAGAAGGTTGCTAGACAGGCCACTTTAGAAATGAAGGTCGTGCCTGTGTTCTGCGGATCGGCTTTTAAGAATAAAGGTGTTCAACAACTTCTTGATGCAGTGATAGATTATCTTCCATCCCCGGCCGATGTACCTCCTATTGAGGGCATACAGCCAGGTAAAGATGATCATATTGAGAAACGCGCCGCTTCCTTGGATGAGCCTTTCGCAGCACTAGCATTCAAAGTCATGACCGATCCATATGTAGGCCAACTTACTTACTTCAGAGTTTATTCAGGAAAGGTCGCGAGCGGCGAGTCTGTTTGGAATTCTATCAAAGGAAAGCGCGAAAGAATTGGCAGACTTCTCAGAATGCATTCCAATAAACGTGAGGAGTTGAAAGAAGCTTTTGTAGGAGATATAGTCGCCTCAGTTGGTCTTAAACTCACAGGTACCGGTGATACTATTTGTAACCAGGGTAAACCTATTGTTCTTGAAAAGATGGAATTTCCTGATCCAGTTATATCAATTGCGATCGAGCCTAAAACTAAGGCGGATGAGGAAAAGCTTGGTTTGTCACTACAGAAACTTGCAAATGAGGATCCAACATTTAAAGTTTCTGTGGATCATGAGACTGGCCAAACGGTGATTTCAGGAATGGGTGAACTCCACCTTGAGATTATTACAGACCGCCTTCTTCGTGAATTTGGAGTGGATGCAAATGTTGGTAGACCTCAGGTTGCTTACAGAGAGAGCATTACAAAGACGGTTGAGATTGAGCATAAGTATGTGAAGCAGTCCGGTGGAAGAGGTCAGTACGCTCATGTTTGTTTGAGACTCGAGCCGGGTGAAAAAGGAAGTGGATTTGAGTTTGTGAACGAGGTAACTGGTGGTTCCATTCCGAGGGAATATATATCCTCGGTTCAAAAGGGTGTTAAGGAAGCGATGGATGGAGGAGTCGTAGCAGGCTATACGATGGTTGATACTAAGGTAGCCGTCTTCGATGGTTCCTCGCATGATGTTGATTCATCCGATATGGCCTTTAAGATCTGTGCTTCGATCGCATTCAAAGATGGAGCTAAGAAAGCTGCACCAGCGTTGTTGGAACCTATTATGTCTGTTGAGGTTACAGTTCCTGAAGATTATTTGGGTGCGGTTACAGGGGATATTACAGCAAGGCGAGGCAGGATCCTCAAGAGTGAAATGCATGCTGGTTCACAGATAATCGGCGCGGAAGTTCCGCTCTCATGTATGTTCGGTTATTCAACGGATCTCAGGAGCGCGACGCAGGGAAGGGCGACCTACAGTATGCAGTTTGCACATTATTCACAGGCGCCGAAGAGTATTGCAGATGATATTATAGCCCGAACGCAGGGCACTAAATAAATTAAGCAGTTAACCAGTTTAAATTTACTGGAGGAAGATATGTCGAAGGAGAAATTTGAGAGGAGTAAACCTCACGTAAACGTA
>JABGOS010000047.1 GCA_018645265.1 Deltaproteobacteria bacterium | reverse complement strand
AGACTTTCCATCTACCACACCATCCTGAAGCGCGAGAGGTACGAGTTCCTTGCGAAGGGCCTTTAGAGCTGGACTATCATCCTCGCCATCATTTAAATCGCGAAGTATCTCACAAAGATCATCGAAGCTCTCCAAGAGCTCCTTACACTTTTCACGATATTCGCCCTCGTAATCCTGAATCTCATCCTTCATTTCATCCAAATGATACTGCATCATTCTTTCCACAAGCCTATCCATCTTTTCCCCGAGGGCCTCGGTATATTTTATATCACCTTTAATTTTGGCGCTTTCGAGCTGATAGAGAACCTGAAAACCTTTGGCCATCGGAGGCGTGTCATTCACCTTTGTAAAATCGAGACCTATAACTTCGGCTAAAGGATCGTCTTCGTACGAGAGGCGTAAGAGGAGCTCCAAACCCTGATAGATATGAGCGGAGGCAGCTATGAAGTCTATCTCTTCCTTCTTCTGGCTGGCAATTCTCATGGCATTGGATCGGAGGTGTTCGATCTTTTTTGCATCTACGAGCTTGGCGCTCCTCACCCTCTCTATATATGAATCCTTCTGCCCACCCTTAAAATCTTTTTTGAGGATGGAAAGGAGATGGATCTTTCTGAGCTTAAATAGTGCGTGAACATTTGGAGATGTGACTTCGTTTATCCAACTTCTTAAATTTTTGTACTTGAACCACTGATTGATCATCGACTCGGGGCAGCGAAGCGCGATCTCATTTGTTAATGCGTCGATCGACCACATTATTTTACCGGCTATATTGCCCCACAGGAGGGGACTCTCAGATATCGTGTTGTATGCATGCGCCGTGGTTTCAATAAACCTTGCAAGATCTTCGGCGGTTTTGAATGCAATCGGCGCACCACTTCCGATCTTTATCCTCTCCCCATTCACTGTGGCACTCACTTGAAGCTTCTGAAGGAGGTATAGAGAGTTGCCCATGAACCTGTCTATCTCCTTCTGAGGAGGCCTCTCACCTTCACCCTTTTCAAGCCACACCTTGTGTGTAGAAACAAACTCTTCGACTTCGTCAGTGGTCGCCTTTATGTTGCGTGCAATATCTGACCTTGAACCTATACATATACCATCGCGAAGCTCGTCGGAACGAACGTTGTCGTGTTCTGCTAGTAGAATGGAACGCACATATGGATCAAGAAAAAGTGATTCAAGCCCGCTATCCACCATATCGTGTGCAACTTCGAAGAGCCTCTGTTTCTTATAGGAGGTTGAGTAGAGAAGGCATCTATCCATCCAATTTTGATCTTCTATCCTATCGCAGGCATGTTCCGATGTATCGATACCCAACTTCTGTATTATCTCTCGAAGTGTATTTATCGGAAGCGCACTCTGAACGAGATTCGATGACAACTCCAACGTACATTCCTCAGCCTCCCCGCATCCCCCAAGAAGTGTTTGAAGTACAACCATGGCGGTACCGGCGAGGATCATATAGGGGTCTGGTGCTTTGGTGAGTGAGAACCAACCGAGCGATATACCCGAACCGGGTTGGAAGTAGATATTTCCAATTCCCACATATGGAATCGGATTTAATATTGGAAGACCTACACTGAACGCGCCCTTCCCATAATACAGCGATATTTTATCTAATGATCCTCCGGCGAGAGGAGTTCTGATACCTACCTGAGAGGTCGTGCCATCAACCTTACTTTCACCCATCATAAAGACGTCTAAATAGAGCGTACTTGGAATATACGAGAACTTGTAATTCCAAAGAACGTCGGCATCGACTACATCATACTCTTTGTTGGGATCTAACTGCTGAAAGGCTGCGCTGTGCGTCAACCTCTGAAGGGTCTCTCTTCCTATTTTGTCTACTACGGGCTCTCCGTTGTAACTCATGAATCTCCGGTCTCTCCCCCGGATTCCCATGTGTTACTCCCACCATTTCTCCCCGAACAACACTCCACCACACAATTGAGAAATTTTGCTTCTTTAGAGCCTTAGAATGAAAAAGAACGTGTTTTTTACATCCCCTACAATACTATTATCGGCCAATTTTTCGATTTGTTGCGGGATTTTTATGACGAATTATAAACCGCATGTAATTTAACGCCATAATCATACTACGAGTTCCCCGATTTTCAGCCACATATCCCCTTGAAATTGCTGCAATTATATAAAACAAAAAGCAGGCAACTTTTACTCATTTATTGACGATAAGGTGCTGGATTAACAATCCAGCACTGATATCATTAACTGATATTATATTTTTAAAAAACCGGGGCTATGATGATAGTTGTCAGCTTATATTGGATTACTGTAATAGGGGAGAGTCAGCTTTCGAGAAATCTCAAACATATGAATTCATTATAATAATCTACAATAAATAGGTAGCAACTTTTGTACACCATATGCGATAAGAATGTACATAACGCTCAGATGCTGACCGTATGTAAGCCGGTCTTTTTGTAACAGGGGTGACAGGATGATCAAAGGTGTACTTGAACCACGAATAATTTTATTTCCGGGTGCCGGCTCATCCATATCTGTACCCATAGCACAACCACCATTCCCAAGCCTTGCACATATAAGCCTTCCCCCACAGATCATATCAGGCACAGGACGAGGCCCAATCCTTACAGGTGTGAGATTCTTCGCTCCCACCGCTTCGGCACTCTTGCAAAGCGGATCCGAAGGTGGTGGAAGTGTGGTGCATCTCAGTGGAAGATTTGGATCCAAGGGATTAGGTGGAAGTGGAAATGGGGGTAACGGCATGGGCGATGACGGCGCAGATCAAATTGTAGAACAAGCTTTTCACATAATGAATAATCCAACTGGGCTGGCCTCAAAAATAGCCCCCCTGGTGCTATCGTGGGCCAGTTCATTTACGGATACAGTGATGGATGACGCATTCTCGCACAAGGTGGAAGAAAGCTTAGTACCATTTGGAGCGCCACTTTTGGCTAGCATCAGAACTGTCATGCATAGGGTTTCACCACACCAAGGTATGTTTCTTATGCACCGCATGGGCGTCCTGCCAAAAGGAACTGTTGCCACAAGGGTCAAGGAAGCCTACTTAGCAACCGCTAGCGTAAGACAACTAACGGGTGATGAAAGTGATGCCGCACTAGCCATTATTGAAGATATAATGGTGAAATTTTCGGACAACTGCAACATATCGCTTGGAAGAAGCGCCAGCAGAGGTGAAATGACAACCTTCAGAGATCAGCTCATGAATGAACGTCTTCTATTTTTGAATGTTGCTCATATGATGACTAGGGGTAACATCGCCATGCTTTCATCCACCTTCGGTTGGATCAATCCACATAAGTAACACCCCCTACATACCTGATGCATCATAACTTATCATCTCAGGTCCAAAATTGTCGGAGGATATTTCGGAAGCTATTCCATTTGAAATATCAACTTTAAATAACGCATCACTCTCCATCCTATTTGCTCCGTTATATATTCCGTACCAGACATATCCACCAGAGAGTTTTGCACCTTCCGACTCTATGTAATCTTTAATCTTACCTGTAGGACTGACTACCTGCCTGGCGCCCTTCTCTAAATCACTGCTGTCTATCGAACGGCCTGATTTAGCATCTATTAGATAAGCCTTGCCGTTTACGATGAGTGCAAAATCGGGGGTACACCCCTTGCCACTACCGCTTCTGTGTTTTGTCGGTATCAGATAGATCTTTACTCCGGAAACACCACCGGGCACTTCAAGAATATGAGCTACGATGTTCATAAGAACCCACTCCTCATGCTCAGCTGATCGTCTCTCATATGCCTTAGCGGAATGATCATATTGTCGATATATCATCTGAAGCACCGAACCTTCGATCTCCACTCCGTATGTAGACCAAATCGCATCCGCCTCCTTCATTCTCAATCCAAGAGTATTAGAAGGAGTTTCAGCGAAGATACGAATCAGCTCTATGGAATTATCCTGGCCTGCTTCAACCGTTCCAGATTTCTCACCTATTAATTCAAATATCCTTTTGAGTGATGGCTGCTTACTGGTAGGCGAATAGTTCGCCATCTTCTCTACAGCAGACTGCCATAATGCAGACCAGCCCGCTTCGGAGTACCGTTTATAATTTCCAAAGCCATTCAGCTTGACCCTGGTCATAGCTCTTTCTAATAGCGTCTTCGCTTCAGCTTGGGTAACTTGCCCAGACTCAGCGAGCTTCCTGGACCCCGCTTCCACCAACACACCCTGAGCAACCTCAGTGAAAGGACCGCTCACCTTCACTCCGCTTACAGGATTATAGATGTATTCAACTACACCATCCTTACAGATCTCCCTTATCCTGGTTATAGCACTTGAACCGGAATAGAGATCCATTATGAAATCAGTGTACTTATCAGGCCCATTGTTCGAAGAGGTGAATTCCACAGTCCATCCCTTGCCATTATGAGTCATCGTGGATTTCAAACTGGCTACGGCATCAAAGAGGGCCTCACCACCCTTAGACTGAGGATTCACCCTGACAGTTTTATTCGCATGATCGACGGAAAGAACCACCTCACCACTTTCAATTCTAACCTCAAAATTTACGCCACTTTGAAAGATCGACTTCACGCTATCAACAAAAACAGCATCACCATTTATATAATCACCTCTAACACTGATTACGCGTTTGCCATTCTCATTAAATATCCTACATATCTTCTTCGTACCCGTGCTGTCATACACATCGTATGCCTGACCTCGTACTCCATAACTCGAAAGCTCAGCAGCTGGATACGTCCCCGCGATTTTCACCTTCTCAAAAAGAGGTTCCGCCTTACCACCGCTCGACTGAGATTCAACTAAAACCTCAGCATCCGATCTGACTAGGCGAGATCTTAACATATTCAACATCTCTGCATCCACCGGCCCAATGAAGGATAATCTTATCAGCGGTTTCTCCCCCATATGGGCGGTATGAAGCTCAAGCAGAGCTACGAGATCATCAGCCTTGAAACCAGGATCAACCTCAACTTGAAGCCCCTTATCACTCTTCTCAATCAGGATCCGGTCGCCATAAAATCCCTCACCCAAGGTAATATCACTTGTCGTAACTCCTCGTTCGGGTCTGAATGTATAGGTTTTACCATCATTGATATCATGTATGCGAACTTCCATCCCAAGACTATCAACTATTTTCTGAACCTGCTTATGTCCCTTTGAAGGTAAATCATAATAAACATCGACAGAACTTTCACCGCTCGCCACAAGAATCGCTCTAAATTCAGTGCAAATATCCTGGGGACTCTCACCATTTGTAGGTCTCAAGCTGTAGGTTCCGTTACCATAATCATATATCCGAACTCCATTCTTACCAACATCCACTGGCTCCCGAGGAGGCTCACCCTTCTTTGGGGAAATATCCTTCATAACCTCAGGTGACAGAAGCCATCCGGCACCTGCCTTCATCTGTGCCGCACCGGCACCACCCGAGAAACCGCCTCCTCCAAGTATCATGTCGATACCGAGCGCAACTATCGGGGCATGTTGATTCAACCAACCGATAACCCCAGGTGCTTTCTCAAGCACTAGCGTTGGGGTCCTCTTTATAACTTCCTCCTCCAACCTTTCCTTAGCATCCTGAATTGCGGTCTCAACCCTTCCAGGCTTCGCGGGACCCGCTTCTTCAATTATATATATAGGATCTCCTTCAGTCTCCACTCGATAAACTCCATTACCTTCAGAAGTTACTCCCTTTGCACCCTTGAGGATCTGACGAATCTGTTTAGCATCGGCAACATAAACACCTCTGCCTACGGGCTTCAGAGCAAAGTTATTCAAATCACCTTTCGCCTCTGCAAGCGATTCCGCCGCTGTAATATCCGCTTCAGCAGCTTTAACATCCGTCACATCGACGGCGTAATCGGGAAGACCCCTCAAAAATGAGAGCCTCTTCTGAGAATGTGCAACATACTCAGCGAGCAGAAGATCCATCTTGCCCATGTCTACAGTCTCAGGCTTCAGCTGAAGCTCCGCGTAGTAGGCCTCCATTTTTGCAAGTATTTCCTGACCTTCAGCCTGCAGAGCATTATATTCCGTACCCTTCTTCCCCATGACCAGGCGTTCCACACCTCCCGAAGCCTTCGAGATCAACGGCCTCGCCATCATGTTACCCATTCTCAAGAAACATAGGAAGGCGAGCTGACTGTGTATAGCCTCCGTGCTCGTAGCGGATTCAAAGGCTCCTGCAACATCGCCACCGGATTCCAAGCTGCCATGGATTATATTCCATGCGGTAAATGTCATATTTTCAAAAGCAAACTCACCACCGTAGTAAGCGGTTTGGTTGAGGATTCTTCTAAACCTGCTAGCATGTTTGATCCACGCCTGGAAGACAGCCTCTCCTTCTGCAGCTGTTAATTTCACAGCATGTCCACGTACCTGCGTAAGCCTCTTTTCAAAACCCTTCACAACCTTCGAGCGTGCAAGGGCTCTAAACACCTTTCCGCCACCCTTTAAGAAGGCGAACATCAGGATCATCATCGCAAGACCTGTATCGTGATCGGCATCCTCCGCGCTCCAACCGTGGCCCTCACCATATATCATCGATTCGAGTGTATTTTGAGATACATAAAAAGCAGTGCCTTCCGCTATCAGCTCTCCGACCCAGAGTGCAGCACGACCAAGCCGTCCAAGCTGCAACATCGATCCTGCGCCTTTAACAGCAGTACTGGCTAGCGAACCTATCCCCGCTGAAGCTATTACGATGGCTACATTTATAAGATAATCAACCGCAACCTGCTGCGCGCCCTCCCTATTTAAATATCTGGCTCTCAAGTTGGAATAGTTTGGAGAGTAGATACAGCTCAAATATATCGATCGCGCACCTTCCAGATCACCCGCTTCGAGTTTCGATCTCGCCTCCTCGAGCTTCGCTATCATATTATCGAAACCCTTGGGCGAGGAGTATATATCGAAGATCCCGAGCACTGGATCATCACTCTTATCCTTCAGATATTCGATATTCGCAATCTCCTGATCTATCGCGTGTGATAGGGAATCTTTGACTATCGCATTTTGAAGTTTCTGTGTCTCTTCAACCAAACGCTCCGGTATCAAACCACCCTGACTGCAATTGGCGAAGAACTCTATAGACTCAGCAACATTCGGATATTCCAAAGCCTCATCGCTCATACCCTTGAGCTGATAGGCGAGCTGCAATTTCAACATTGTGAACTTGCAATTCTGGAGCTGATAGATAAGCGATCTAAGTTCTTGTAGCTTCTCCGCTGAAGTAAGGGTGTCATCAGCTTTGACCTCCTGAATATCATCCTTTATCCCTCGAATCGTATAGTTCAGAGCGTGAGCATAACCAAATTTGGTAATCTCTCCCTCGTAGGTATGAGGAGCATCATCATCCCCCCAGTTACCGACGAAGTCATCCACAAGAAACCGCTTCTCACTATTAACTAAGGTATCCTGAATCCCTCCTGAGCCACCTGAATCACCGTCACCTAATGCAACACCATTGATTTCAGCATGTCCTCCGCACAACCTCATAAAGATATCGGTGGCATGTTGATCGAAATCATCAAATATCATAGATGAGGCTTGCTCATCGATATCAGAGACCTGGCCCTCTAAAATTTTGAAGGTCTCATCCAGCGCACCCTCTATCTCCTCAGAAGTTCCATTTTCGAGGACATGATCTATCGCCGCATAGCCTTGTTGGAGGCCACCTATCTCCGAGGCATGAGCTGAAGAATCCTGAATCAATTCAGCATAGTCATCAACCCCTGACTCTTTATTTTGTATTTCAATAACCCGCTGTATAAATGATTTAATATCACCTGAAGAGATTTCCAAGGCCTCGGTATCTACAAGCTGATCAAGGGATTCATAATCGATTTCAGATGAAACAAGGAGATCTATCCCCATAATCCCGAAGATAGCCTGAAACGCCTTCTCAAATTTTGCTCTCTCGTCATCAGGCATCTCTTCTAAAGCTTTATAAAATGGATGATCTGTAACGTAGTCACAGGGAAACTCACCTGAAACGTAGAATGGATCACTATCACCATAATCGCATGTGGCCGAATAATCGGTTCTGAATGTAAAGCTACCATCCTTTATAGGAAGCGGGGCAATCGATCTTAGAAGACCTGCCATAGCCAACTTTTGTTTTACGTGTTCAGAATATTTCCTGAGAATATCGACCTTCCACTCGATTTCATCCAACGGGATATCGTTGTCCAGTATAACACCGATGATCTCCTGCACCAGCCGTTCAATCCCAATCGATCTACCATGATCATCCATGGTAGTTGTATATGTAACTTTTGATGGATGAACGAAGTCAAGTGAATCCACTGCATCTTTGAGTAGCGCTAAACGACCATGCAGTTTTAAGACTCTCTCCTTAAGATTTTTTAGATTTATTGGATTCCCACACTTTGCTTTCGCTATGAGATCCAAAAGTTCCGCAACTGTCGTAATTTTTAACTCTTCCAACATCTCTACACTTACATCATCTAGCTCGGCACAAAGCATTTCGATATAGGCAATATCATCCTTGAGAAGTGATTCAGACAACGTTATCATCTGGCGTTCGGACTTCGTCAGCTGAACCTCAGGTTGATCGGATGCGAACATCGCCTCGCAACCTACTCTCTTTGGAACGCTCGCACCTTCGATCGGATTGGTTTCGCTTGCAGCAGGGGTAAAACCACTTTCTACAGCAACCGTCGAAGCCTCAGGAAGGCTTTGCGGATCTTCAGCCAGAAAGGGATCCGATTCAGAGACACACCGATCCGGATTCGTCGAACAGACGTCCCAAGCTACAGTGCTCTGCTTATCTTGGACTGTAGGATCTCCAGCCACCTGGCGTGCCCCCTAGGGTAAGAGTTCATTAAGTAGTTTTGACGGATTACCGTCCCCATTTAATTATCGGCAGGAAATGGGGTGGTGTTGCGGAAGAGGGATAAAAAGTGACAATTCTAATACATTGAAATGATTGATTAATATGAAATTAAAGATTTTTTCTTAGTTTAGGCCATATAGAGGGCGCACCACATCGGCATGTAATAACAATTATATAACTAAAAATCACTCTTCAAACATCATATCCAAAAAAACCTGCCTCATCTTGCTTTTTTCACTGGCCTTGAGCTTGAGCCTATCCAGCCTCCGCTCTATAACTAGCCAATATACTTGAGGATTTTCATATTGATCCGTATCGAGATTGAGTAGATCCAAAATTCGCTTCTTTTTAACCTTCGCCCATGATCCATCATGGAGGTTTCCCTCTGCATCATCCACTTTATCGTACGCCATTCACCCTCCTTTTTTATCAAGGCCAAAACTCTAAACGCTGAAGCTTTAGATAGACGGATCCACCGCATACCCATCCTAGTTATCGGCTCCAAAAATCCGATGTTGCTTTGAGGCCCAGAAATTCTTGTAAAATTATAGGACGATGACTAGAATGGCGGACTGATGGAAGACGTTAAAATTCTCCAAAGATATCATGCTGTTTTAAAACCGCACCTGGCGGCCTTTCTGATTTCGATACTCTTCGACATCGGAATGACGATTTTGGGGCTAGCCACCCCGCTCTTCATGCGTCTGCTCTTCGACTACGCCTACCCCTACCGCGATCTGGCACTCCTCAATCAAACAATCATAGCAATCGTCGTTATCTACTTCCTCTATTTCTTCATGAGTATAGCATCGGATTACATTCAAATTTACGTTCATCAGGAAACGACGGCTGGCCTCACAAGCAAAGTCTTTCAAGCGATTCAGAAACTACCTTTAAATTTTCATCGTGAAAAAAAACTCGGTGATCTCATCGTCAGGATAACCGATGACGTGAGCAAGACCACCGGAATGGTCTCGAGCATCCTTCCGACCATAGTTATCAACGGTGGAAAATTTTTAATCATCCTAGCCATAGCCCTATATATAAATCCAAACCTGACAATACTCGCATTGCTTTCGATACCTTTATACCTATTTGAAGCGAAGTTCTACGCCACGAGACAAGCGAGGATCGAATCCGAATCGATAGATGCTGATTCGGCAATCTTCTCTAGCGTCCAGGAAAAACTCGTAAACATAAAGACTATAAAAGCGTTTGGACAGGAACAGAATGAAACCATTTCGTTTGGACACCTCCTCAAGAGAAGATACAGAATTGGAGTCAAGGAGCGAGTACTCGATATCGTAAGGGTCTTCACAAACTCGATTACAATTCAGATCTGGAGCATGTTCCTCGTCTGGTACCTTGGTTACCAGGTCGTCATGGGAATGCTTTCAATAGGCGAGGTCGTGGCACTAATGCTCTATTTTGAACAACTGGGCGATCCAATTAGATCCTTTATAGACCTCTTTACTGAATGGAAAATAAACCTCGTATCGATGCACCGTCTGGATGAAGTCTTCGATACAGCTTCGGAAGATTATATCGATGACAATTTTCATAATGTAAAGATAGCGGATGGAAATATTCAGACCCGCAATCTCTCATTCTCCTATGAATCAGAATGTGAGGTCCTACACAATATAGATGTAAAATTTCCATCACATAGCGTAACCGCAATTGTGGGATCATCCGGTAGTGGAAAGACCACCCTTGTAGACCTACTTCTTCGGTTCTTCGACCCGAGCAAAGGAATAATTCTTGTCGATGGTCAGAACATCTCAGAAGTAAAGATTCATTCTCTGAGAGGTCAGATAGGAATTATAGCTCAGGACTCAACGCTCTTTGACGGCTCGATCATAGACAACATCTTATACGGCAGCGAGGAGATGGAGCGTGGGGATGCAATGCGGGCGGCAATGATGGCGGGCGCCAGCGATTTTATAGAAGGAATGCCCGGGGGATACGATACAGAGGTCGGGGCTGAAGGTTGCTATCTATCCGGTGGACAGAGACAAAGAATAACAATAGCGAGAACGCTCCTTCGAAATCCATCCATAATAATTTTCGACGAAGCCACGAGTGCCCTGGATGCCGAGAGTGAATATAAGATTCATGAGGTCATATCGAGGCTCAGAAGTACAAAGACGGTAATCGTCATTGCGCACAGGCTTTCCACAATTAAGTCTGCCGACAACATAATGGTCCTGGAAGATGGTCGCTTCGTTGAGGAGGGAGAGTTCGACCAACTGATCGATAAAAGGGGTGCGTTTTATAAATTCTATTGGCGCCAATTTGGAGGTCTCGCAGCGTTCCGGCAACACCTCGGTATGGAGTTTGAGAGAACAACAAGGTACGGCTCCAAATTCTGTCTGGCCATATTGGAGCTTCGAAAGTACAGGGAGATAGAAAATGAGGACGGAACTGATGCAGCGGAGGAGTTTGCAGAAATAATAGACTTCCTTATTAAGAAACAAATAAGACTCGGTGACAACTGCGCTAGGTTGGATGGAGAAACTATACTATTACTACTGCCTGAGATAAACGATGAACAGCTCAAACAGTTCTTCAACAGAATGAGGGTTCTTCTCCCTCAGGATAATGACGACAACACCAGATACCCGGTTAATGTCGATGATCTTGCTTTCGTGGGCACAAGAATTACACACAAAGGCTTCAAAACACCTGAGGATCTATTATCAGAGCTAAAGAAAAAAGCTGACGTCCTGAAAAAAAGCATGAACTATGAAATCATCTCAGAGAAAGATCTACTCGCGGGGATAGACAAATGAATTTCTTCGATAAATTTATAGACTCTTTCTCAACGAAGGATCTCTCTAAACGCGTAAATCTCGTTATAGCATTCGGCATTGCGATAATAGCCATAACCTCCGTTTGTGGTTATTATTTTCTCAACCATAACTACGTTATGAGCATAAATGGTGTGGTAACTGAAGACGGTGCTTTTATGGATAATGGAGGCGCTATAATTATCAAGATATCTGTCGATCATGATGATATTGAACGCCTGCCGAGGGATGGAAAATTACAAATCGATACGAATGCCCCAATGCCAGAGTTTAAGACACAGAATATTTCCATCAGATCTATAAACCCAACTAGCGGTGTTATTGAAATAACCTTTGCTGATGAGAGCTTATCAGCACCCATCAAAAAAGGGGAAGAGGTAAAACTGATTGTAACCGACACACCCTTATGGAAACTTTTATTTAGCAAATGAATACAAAATTCCACACCCTAAATAACTCAGCGCTGCTCGTCATAGATATGCAGCGATATTTTCTAGCGCCTGAGGAACGGGCCTTTTTAGATCCCCCCAGGGAACTCATTCCAAACATTCTATCTCTTATATCCACATTTCGAAAATGCAATCGCCCCACGGTTTTCACCAGACATGCACATAAGAAAGATGAACCTACCGGCCAGATGGGAAGATGGTGGAATGATGAGTTGCCGTGGGATGGAGATGAGGATTCTGAAATCATAAAGGAGATCAACCCTACAGCTGATGAGGTTGTTATAACAAAGAGCTGCTACAGCGCCTTTGAAAACACCGAACTCGACAAAGCACTCAAGAAGCAAGGGGTCGACACCGTTCTCCTCTGCGGAGTCATGACGAATTTATGCGTCGAGACATCTGCAAGACACGCTTTTATGAAGGGGTTCCAAGTAGTCGTCGTTGAGGATGCATGTGCCACTAAAAACATGGATTATCACAAGGCGAGCATACTAAATCTATCTTATGGATTTGCAGATATATCGATAACGGCTGATATTTTAAAAATCTTGAAGTAGGAGGCATGAGATGTGAAGTAGGATAGAATCTTAAATCCTACTTGCTACTTTCTACTTCCTACTTCCGCATTTATGAACACTTCAATCGAATCAATTGACGTTGCGATAGTCGGAGCTGGTCCTGCAGGTCTGATGGCGGCCATGCAAGCAAAAAGGCAGGGCCTATCCGTTGCCCTCTTTGAGAAGAACCGCCCCGGCGGACAAGCCCTCGCGGCAAATCTAATAGAAAATTTTCCAGGCATGCCGAACGGCATCAGGGGTCCGGAACTCGTGCAGAGATTTATAGAGCAGGTGAAAGCCCATGGCATTCAGATAAGAAAGGAAACCGTAACGAACATCTCGAAATCTGGGGATCTGTTTCTCATCAAAACTACTAGCCAGGAGCTTAAGAGTTCAGCCATAATTATAGCGTCTGGACTCTCTCCCAAAAGACTTAAAATCACAGGTGAGGAAGAACTGCTCGGCGATGTAATCTTCTCATATGATAATCCCGACGAACTTCCCGCTAGCGATAAAAGGATCCTCGTCATCGGAAGTGGAGATGCTGCCTTCGACCAGGCACTCAACTTCTCGCGCATCGCTAGAGAGGTAGCCATAGCCATAAGGAAAAATGAGCCTAAATGCGCACCGATTCTTCTGGAGAGGGCTGAGCGCGAAAACATCGAAGTTTTGACAGGTTATATAGTTCGTTCCGTTGAAAAAACGGCGGATGGTGTGTTAGTCAGCTTTTCCAACGATGAACGCATATTGACTGATCTACTAATAACGTGTATCGGCAAGGAACAAAATTTTAATTTCATCGATGATGTGCTCTTGAAATCTCAGGTGCCTGGCCTCTTCTGGGCCGGTGATTGTCATCGTAACATGGATAGACATATATCTATTGCCTGCGGCGATGGAACAGCTGCGGCGATGGATGTGGCGGAATACATAGGCAGCTTGAAAACTAAGAATCAATAATAACTGACTCAACTATGATACAGACTAACGCATTTGAAATCTTATCCAAGACGGGTGACCCAGAGATTGCCGAAGTATATGTTGCGAAATTTCGTGGCGACTCTAACTTGCTCGCTGAGTTCGTTGAGGCGAGGGACCCCGACGTGCCGAAGGATGAAAAGTGGGTGATCATAGTATCGACCCAGTTCGGCTGCCCCGTAGGTTGCTCCATGTGCGACGCTGGGGGTGATTTCCGAGGAAACCTCACCGCCGATGAAATCTTTGGACAGATAGATTATATAATAGGACAAAACCCTCTGAAGAGGCTGTTCTCCGTCGAAAAGTTCAAGATTCAATTCGCGCGCATGGGCGAACCAACTCTAAATCCTGCCGTCCTAGATGTATTGAGAGACATTCCGAAGAAGTATGACGCATCCGGTTTGATACCTTGCATTGCCACCGTTGCACCCACAGCAAGTCGCGATTGGCTCGAAAATCTTTTGGAAATTAGATGCACGGAATATATGGGCAGACCATTTCAACTGCAGCTTTCGATAAATTCTACAGATGAAGTTTCACGCGATAAACTCATGCCAGTTTCAAAAATAGGATTTAAAGATCTTTCCAATTTTGCTCAAAGATTCTTTGAAGGTGGACCTAGGAAAGTTGCACTCAACTTTGCCCTATCCGAAGGAAATGCAATCGAACCTCGCATCATCGCCGACAACTTCGATTCGAAAACCTGCTGCGTAAAGATAACTCCACTCAACCCGACATACCGCTCAAGGGATATGGGACTCAAAACCGCCCTTCCACCCGACGCACCTAACGAAGTCGATCGTCTCTGCAACGAACTTCAGGATCTAGGCTTCGATGTGATCCTCTCCATCGGCGATACCCGTGAAAACCAGATCGGCTCCAACTGCGGCATGGCGGTAATGAAGATGAGAGAATCATAATTCCACAATATGCAAAATACTGCCCCCTTGGCTTATCATAATGATAACACATGAGTTCTTCATTTTTTACTATTCTATATAATTCAATATGTTACGTTGTTTTATGCGTTTAAAAAACCATTATTTACTGGCACACATCATGCACTATACGACAATGAACCGTTGTGTGGAGGTAGACGATGACTATTAAAAAAGACCGCTCTACCTTAAATTCCCTGACTTTTTTACTTCTATTCGCCTGCATCTTTTTTACATCGTGCGACTGGGGCGACAGCTTCACTATGTCTCCACGATCCAGCATCATCGATGATGACAATGGCCTTCAGGAGGATGTCATCAGCAACAACGTGGATGATAATATTGCGGGTGAATTTCAATTCATCTCACCAACCGAGGGTGAAACGATTGATAATGGTTGTTCTACCGAAGCGAATGATCTGACATGGAATTTCCTCTGGTCTCCAATGGAAGGTGCAATCAAATACAACATCAAGGTTACTAAAGCCAATCCAATCGAAGGAGCTCTCACTACATATGTTGATCAAGAAGTCGAAGAACCCTCATTCACATATTCTCCAGACAACGAACATTATGACGAATTGGATGGATGGCGGTGGCAGGTCAGAGCTTTCATGGGCGAGGAGTGGGGTGAATGGCTACCACCCAGGTCGTTCAAGCTGGAAGCAATCAATACTGATTGCGTTCCTGGATGCGAGGGAGTCGATGAATCATTTGTATCGCCAAACCCACCATCATTTGGATCCGTAGCTCCTAGTAGCGTCGTTACGATAAAAACGGGTGAAGGACAAAAATTCGTAGTGTCGGGTAGTGACAAGGATGAGGACGACTTAAAATTATCAGTCCAAGTAAATCCATTTGGCAGCAATCAAACCACATTCCCATTGGGAGGTATATCCATAACGAAACAAACGGATTCTGATCCTATCTATCGCAGATGGGACGTTGTAATCAGCCCGGCGACCTCACTGATCGGTAAAGAATATAGCATACTCTTCACACTAAATGACTGCGGCGGCGGAGTGACGACACATGATCCTATTACTTTCAAAATTGAATCCTCTGAAAATGACCCGCCAACCGTAACGCTAACACCCCTTCCCGATGAGGAGGGTAAGTACCATATAGCTACAGGCGGCCACATCGAACTTGTTGCCGAGATTGATGATAGCGACTTCGGGGATTCCGCAAATTTAGTATGCACAAATGATAGTGGTCAGGGAGAAATCACCTATTGTGGTCCTTTTAGCGGTCATGACATAATCCACTACACAGCACCCGATAGCGTTGGGAACTACGAAGCCACATTCACCGCTGTTCCATGTGAAACTGGTTACTACGCTGAAAATCCAGCGTGCTGTGATATCAATAACGGACTTGGTTGCTGTGAAGAAAATCCTGATACTTGCGGTAGTGAAACCGTGACGTTTAGCACATTCACCCCTCCCGAAGACAATCATCCTCCGGCAATAATCTCCATCTTCAATCCATCTGGATCAGGCTCCCACTGGATGCCAGGTGGTTGCACAACCACACGAGAAGTGACTGTCAATGATCAGGATGGCGACGCGATAACTCTTTTTTGTACTTCAGAAACTTCATTTTGCGCCCATGTTTCATTCCAGCATGTCAACGACAACAAATATGAAATGGTATTATCACCCCCAAGCTATCTGATGAGTGGCACCGATCATGGATTTATGATTCGAGCGTTTGATGGGTCTGCTTACAGCGACTATAAACAAGTTGTTGTTCACATTGAAAATGACCTACCCTGCCCCGGGCAGTGACACAACATGCCATTTAGACTTATATGAAAGGCATTTCGTCAGTTGCGAAATGCCTTTTTTCTTTATTTATCAAGAGCTCATAGCAATTGTATTTTCAATTTGACGACATCCCACCTATGGGCGATATGAATAATATACAAACCACCGTTCAATTTATAAGGGGAGATAGATATGAAAAAGATTATAACAACGGCATGTATCTCAATTGCAATTATAGCCTTTGCTTTTAATGCATTCGCGGTGAAGACGGCGAGCGGTCTCGTCTACGAGGACGTCAAGGTAGGCACGGGCAATGTCGCTAAAGATGGAATGGTTGTAGTTCACTACACCGGCTGGTTGAATGTAGATGGCAAGAAGGGGAAAAAATTCGACAGCTCGGTAGATAGGGGTAGACCTTTCTCATTCAACCTGGGCGCAGGCCAGGTCATCAAAGGTTGGGATGAGGGCGTTGCCGGAATGAAGACTGGCGGAAAACGAACACTCAAGATTCCGTCTAAGCTCGGCTATGGATCTCGCGGCGCAGGTGCTGCAATTCCACCTAATGCAGATTTAATATTCG
>JABGOS010000145.1 GCA_018645265.1 Deltaproteobacteria bacterium | reverse complement strand
CCCTCTCCATTACTACAAACTTCATCATCATCGTCCATTGAACCGTCATGATTGCAGTCCTCTTCATCCTCATCTGGTATGTCGTCATTATCGTCATCGTCATCCTCGTAATCGTTGATTCCATCATCATCGCTATCATTTTGCTCGGAAGGTTCATATTCTGGAGTAGCATCATCATCGTCGAAGGTGATACTTCCCATATCGATCGCAGTATCACCTGCACTCACATAGAAGTAATTGGAAGTGCTGGCATTCCTTCCATTTCGAAACCTCATAGTTGATACCCGTCCATTCTGATATTGAAAGATAGCCGCATAGTATTTATCTACCGGTAGATTTGTCTCAAATGAACAATCGGTACCCACGCTTGCGTCGGTGGATATGGCCTCTGTATCCGTAAAGAGGGCTACATCGGCTGCACACGAGCCAGTTGATTGAATCGTGCTGGCTGAGTCAGGAACTATTCCGGTAACCACCCTCGTCGATATTAAATCACCTGGGTTGCCAGCCTCGGTTCCACCCTCACCGCAGGAAGTTATGGTAACAAGCAAAATGAATAGACACAGTTTTAATTTATGATATTTCATTTTGTATTCCTCTCATCATCGTTTATCGCTGAAAACATCTGAATATTGAGCTGAATAATATCATCTGCCGAATCATCATCCGATGTGAATTCCAAGACCTCTCTCCGAAATTGTTGCAACATTTTTTTAAGTTCAGGCAGTTTGCCTCTATTTATACTGAGCGTTAATGAACTTATGTCGCGTTTAGCACTGCCTATCGACTGCAATGCTTTTTTGCTGACATCGAGCATATTCAAATGATAGTTGAAGAGTGTGTGCGATTCCACCTCCGAACCTGATGTGACTATAGCTTCGGTCTGCTCATATTTTCCTTCTGCATTCATCTTTATAAATTTCAACCTAATCAAAAGCTGAATGGATTTATCAACATCATCAGGACTAATTCTCGGACTTATTCGTCCTGATATGGATTCAGCTTTACCGTCATACTCCTTAGAGGTAACGAGTTCTCTTATGATAGGATTGTACCATCTTGAATAATATTCATATCTATCTCGCTCAATAGGCTTTAGCTGTTTTAATTTTTTTGATTTGAGCAGTTGTTTATAATGCTTGTCACGTTCCTCGTGATCCTTCGATTGATTAAACAGCACGAGATTTCTAAAAAAATCTGATTCCTGCTTATTCAACTCCAGACCCACGATGAAATTTTCGACACCATCCTTGGAAAGATTTCTCTTATCCTCCATCACAAGCTTCAGAAAATTGGGCGATTTAAGTCCCGCACGTTTTGAAAACAACCTGAATGAAAAATGCCTGTTTGCGGATTTCTTACTGTCATACCAATCCTTTAGATACCTGCGGTATGATCTATAGTGAAAAATGCTCGGTTTATTTCCTCTCTGCTTCATGATCATATTCTAGCGCTTTTATGGATTCGCTGGAAGAAGATAATATATTTAGCGTATTCTGCAGAATACATAATACTTTATAACTATATGGTAATACAATAGTATTAAATATTAAGAATAATACTTACAATACATGCAGTATACAATTTAGACACACACGAACAAATACGTGAACTGGTATTGCAGGTCCAAGCGGTTGTAATTGTTAGTTGATTGAGCCAGTAACGTATTAGAAATATGAGCAGATTTAGCAGGCTATAAATAGGTCATAAAAAGGAGCTTGTCTTTTTCACCACATTAACAATAATCATCTCCACATTAAAAATCAAAAGGGAGGTATAGTATGAAGAAGTTGTTAATAGCGGTTCTGGCAGTTGCAGTAGCGACAACCTTCGCCCTGACGGCAATGGCCGGTGAGGCTAAGGTAAAGTCTAAGGAAACGGTAAAAAAGGATGGAACCACGAAGGAAGAGGTTGTTGTTAAGGAAAAGGGCGTAGGCAAAGCTAAAATGACAGCCACAGCAACACCTGCTGGCGACGTCAAGGTTCACGATGTAACGAAGTTCAAGCATGGTGATCTCTGGAAGGATGACGTCAAATTTCAAAAGTATGATAAGGATGGCAATTTCATCTATGTCATCAATGACAACAAGACCTATCGTGTAAAGATGAAGAAGAATGCCAAGTCCCCGGGCCTCGTGCTCAAGAAGGGTCAGCCGATCAGTATCACATCGACATACCCACTCGCAGGACCTGAGCTTCAGGACTACATCGTTGTCTCCAAGATCGAGCAGGCCACGAAATAGATCAAGAACGACAATACTGACGTTATATAAGCGTCGGCCACTTATTTGAGAATTTCAAATTGAGTGTCCGGCGCTTTTTCTTTTGATCACCATATATACCTAATAATTACATATAGTTATAAAACTTACCAATACTGCTTTTCTACACAACTTTTTCTCCATACTATCGATAATATAACAAAGATGGGATAGAGAACCCACGGGATCAATCTATATGGGCATAGTGAAAAGCTTTCATTTACTAGGTACTGGGGCTGGCAGAGGCAATATATTTGCCGCAACACAACCCCTTCTCACTGGCAATCCTCTTCCCACACAGATAAGCATGCCAACACCTGGTCCCGTACCACCACTTAGAGTCGTTTCATCAACTGGCACAGAGCCACCTGCTGCTTTAGTGGCAACACCTAGCACAGCTGATAATTCAGGAGGACCCTCTTTCGGTGGCAGTGGCGGAGGCTTCGGTGGGAGCTCAGGCACACCTGAGACCGTTAAAATTCTCGGCATGGGTGATATCTATTCCAGGTGGGGCGCACCTCAGAGAATTCTTGCACATGAATTTGGAGATACTCCAGGAAATGTTTTGGCTGTAGGTAACTTGATAAATCCACCCCTCCTAAACTCCCTCCATAGAATTCATTTCGTGCACGGCAATTTTGACCGAGTGGAAACCCTTGAGAGAATAAGGGCTTTGGGGATGAGAAAATTTTTAAGCTGGGAGGAAGCCCTCTACAGGATTTGTTACATATGTGATATCTCCTCTGATGGAGTAGAGGAGATAGCTAACCTAAAGAGGGATGAAGGCAGAGATTATTCAGACCTCAAACCGGGCACACACCGTATCCCACTCGCTGATATTATACCCACCCAGGAAGTAGTCCTGACAGATACAATAGCACAGTACATCCTAAGAAAACCTGAACAGCTGGGAAAACCTAGTGTCCGCATAATTGATGGCAAGGTATACGTTTCGATAGGGCATCATCGTTTGATGAGATTATTGATAACGGGTGATCTCGAGCCTGAAGTTGAAGTTGAAGGCGCACCACCTGAGGAAATGAAATTCGGTCTTACGCCAGTGCTACATACCAGACATCCAAACATTAAATCGTGGAAGGATGTCATATGGAAAAGCGGCGTGAAGACCGGCACGCCCTACAAATCAGAATGGCAATCTTACAATGCAATTATGGCCGGCGAAGTGGTGCAGGTTGGAGGACTTAGAATAGCCGGCATACCTGGAGCTTATTCAAAGGAGTACTACGATAATCCGGATGAAGCACCGCCGTGCTATTTTACCAAAGCTCATGTGGAAGCAATGCTTGGTCTCAAAGATGGCGTGGATGTCCTTCTCATGCATCAAGCACCGGCCGGTGCTGGATTTCGAAAAAATGGATTTGATCCAGGAAATCACTTTCTAACAGGATTGATCGACTACCTGCATCCAAGGCTCGTCCTGTTTGGACATCATCACGTACCATTTCGTGGAATATTTCAAGAAGCTGAGATTGTAGGGTTGGACTATCCTCACAGATCTTACGCTGTGATCGAACATACCCCTTCAACTGGAAAGATATCCGTAGGCATCAGAGAAGCCAAGATAGATGAAGCAAGACCGCACCTGGGATATAGATACGACTGGCAGAAATAATTAGATGTCCAACATCTTAATCCATCCATAACACCTTGATATTATAAGATTGTTTATCGAGATATTATCTCAATAAAACGCAACATTCCTGTAAAAAAACCGATAACACATTCGCTATGACGAACCTTACTGCATTGCTCTCGGGCAACCCTCATGTGAGTGGTTTTTCCGTGGCTACCATCGCTGGCTGCGAAGTAGCTGTGGCGTATATGCCATCCGCTCAATTGATGCGTATGCCGTTCGATGCATTTGCAATTTCAAGTTCACATCAAGACTTTCATCCCCTGAGCAATCTCCCGGGTTATAAGAGATTTGATTTCCCTCAAAGACAGAGTGGTATCAGCGAACTATTTGCCTTAAAAAATGGTGCCGCCTCTCCCGCTCTATTATTTGTAAGTGCAAACCCGGATGAAGCAACATTAGTAAACCACACTCAGACTGCAACGATTTCAGCGCTTCAAGTGGCAGATACTCATAAATTATCATCCATTGCGTTCATATCCCCTTTTTCCATTGATGATGATTCTGAAATGGAACCTGCGTATCAAATGGGAACCATGCTCTCTGGAATAACGACAGCACTACAGATAAACACCACCTCTCCATTCACCCAAATAGTTATAGGGGTGGAATCAGCTGAGGATATTCGCGTATTTGATGACTTCATGGCTAGAATAGGAAGCATCACGAGAAAAAGTTTACTCAGAACGCACAGGAATAGGACTGAAGGAGTTGGAAATGATCATTATGCAGCCTATCTCAAGAGAAGAATGTCCAGAGATACGACAGCTCCAAGCCTTATCAGAAGTTACACGCCATTTTCACCTGAAAAGCCATTGATTCTACAACCTCGTATAGCAGATCCTTCAATGCCCATTAGCCTTGCCAACATGCAAAAACCCAGCAGCGGCTACATCAGGCTGATCTCAAACCGCCTGCTCGATAGAGCAATGAAAATGGTTCCCGAATTTATCAGGACGGTCAGGTCGCATGAATACATAACACCATATCACTATTCCAGAGTTGCTCTAGCCACCCCAATCGATTCCAATGCACAAACTGTCCGCACACCAATTAGGGGGGTAACTTTTGCAGCTCCATCATCTGACAATAGCGCTGAATTTATCGTAGGTGAAATTGCGCTTATTGATTTACCATATGAAGATCTTGATGCTCCATACAAGATGGGAGGTTTAATATCTCAAATATCTATGCCTCGCGTTATTCTTGATATTCTAAAGAGCGAGGGAGCAAGTTTGCCGGATGATATTCTTACGCGTGTTACGGATAACCTGGATAGAATTAGACCTAATATACTGAAACACGAAGAGATAGAAAACTTTCTTATATTCGCAGTTCTACACGAATGCGCCGAAATTTTATGGGCATCACTTCCCGATACCCTTCGGAATGAGTGGAAAAGAATCTATCCATTAAACGGGGACAGAAAAGGAGATAGAGTTCTTTATAGAAACCTCATAAGAACCCGCATCGAAATGAAACCTGGCGATGACCCTGATAATTATTTCGCCAGGGAAACTTTTGCTGATAAACTAGCCCTGCATTGGCATGATAGCCCTCCTGAGGTTCTAAGCAATGAAGGAACCTTACCTGACCAGAAACTGCAGACTTATTTTAGCAGGGTGATGAGTTTTTTGATGTATCAACGCTCAGCTTATGGCGCCGCACTTATAAAGTTTAGATAGTTACATCGAACAATAATCAAGACTCCGTAATGCCGTATTTAGCCTCCACACTCTCATAGTAATTGATAACATCCCTGACATAGCGGCGTTTGGCGAGATAGTCCTCAGAGAAGAAACTCCTCTTAAAACCATAGATGATAAGATCCTTAAGCTTCCTAGGTGGTATGCTGAGATTATTTACAGCTAGTTCCAACTCATCCGTCATCGTTGTATTGGAGACCAAACGATTATCTGTGCAAAAAGTGAAGGAAAGTCTCTTGTCCAACATCTCCGCAACCGGATGATTCTTAATACTCTTAAGCTTCGGCATCGTCTGAAGATTAGATGTCAAACAGACTTCGACAGTTATCCTGCTATCAGCAACATACTGCCAAAGTTCTTTGACATACTTTAACCTCTCATCCTTATTGGGAAGCCCTACCATACTATCATCGAAGATATGTGTACCATGTCCTATCCGATCAGCATGACAGTCTGTTATAGCCTGAAATATCGACTCCGGCCCATAAGCCTCACCTGCATGAACAGTTTTGTTAAAGAAGTTCTTGTGGGCAAGATCGTAAGCCTTCTTATGATCCCCAGCGGGATAGCCCATCTCCGCTCCAGCGAGGTCAAAACCTACGATAGGAACACCCATCTCATTCCTGACATAGATCATCGTCTGGACTAGATCCAATGCCGCAAGTCCGTAGAGATCCTCCTTCGGCATATGCTGATGCATATCGATAAGCCTTCTATAACTACCCGGAAATTCCCTGTTGAACATTCTGAGAGCACAACAGATGATGCCATATTCAAATTTTGGTTCATCCCCCCCTGCAATTTCTTTTCTGGAGTTGATTTCCTTCTTTGCCTTCTGAAGCCCTCTGTCAACGCTCGCTATAACATCCTCCACTGAGATCGATGCATTGGAATGTTGCTGAGGTGCGAACCTAGGCTCAACGTACCTCACGCCCTCCGCAAAGTTATCCAGTGCAAACTCATACGCCACCCTCTCCAATGATTCAGAGGTCTGCATAACTGCAGCGGTCAGCTGAAAACCGAGAAGGAATTCCACTAGATCAGCGTACTGCTCTTTGAACACCAACTCTCTCAACCCCTCCTCGGTATAGGAAGGCAGCTTTATCTTCTGATCATTCGCAAGCTCAATGAGCGTTGGAATTCTGAGGCTCCCATCGAGATGAACGTGCAGATCTGTTTTCGGTATCGCAGTTAAGAATTCGCGCTTATATTTATTCATACTATTTCCCTTTTCTCTTAATTTCTTCTTTAACGACTGCCCTTAATACATCTGGGTTCCTCCAATATTTCAATTTCTTTCCATCTATAAAGAGCGAAGGCGTGCCAGATACACCAGCCTTCCTTCCAGCCTTTAACTCACCAGACACAAGCTCCTTTATCTCTGGCGAATCGATGCAACCCTTGAATTCATCGACATCCCATCCTCGATCCTTAGCCAGCCCTACTATGAAATCTTCTGAAAGCTTCTTTTGATTCCTGAACATCTCATCGTGGAATGACCAGAAAGCATCTTTTCTCCCTGCACATTGCGCAGCCCTAGCAGCAAAACAAGCAACCGGATGCATCTGCCTCGACATCTCAAGATTACATGAATTATCGAGAGGAAAATCCACGAAATAATACTTTATATCATCCTTATACTCATACAGAAAAGGTTTAATATTGAACGCGGCTATCCTACAAAATGGGCATTGGTATTCGCTGAATTCAACCAACGTAACCTTTGCATTAGGATTGCCCCACATAGCCCACTCAGGATCTACCTCGATATCGTGCAACGATTGCATGGAATGATACTTAACGAGCTGGTCCACATCCTGATTGCCCTTCATCTTCTTATACTTAGCATTCACGTTTGAATAGATCAGAAGTCCAATAAAAAAGACCGCTGCAATAAAAGCTAAATGAGACAGTATGTGTGTATTACCTCCCAATTTTGTTTTCTTACCGAACACCCCCTTAATGTAATCGGAAAGAAATCCAAAAAAACCACGAACAGGAATCGGCGACGACACAAAGAGAAGTACGAAGAGCAATATATTGACTGCGTACATTCCTATGCAGAGTATACAAAGAGCTCCTACGATAAAGAATGAAGCGTAAGCGAGATAGATACTGAACAACAATCCCCATAGCGACATAAACCACAGAAAGGTTCTGGTAGATTTCCGCTGTTTTTTAGAGGCAATGACAAAAATGATCAGCAACGCTGCAGCACCGTAGAAGAGAACTCCCAGCCATGCATTAGGAACTCCGAATAATTTAGCATATGAGCTCGCAGTGACGATATCGCAATTGAATGTGTCGTTAATTGCACAAAAACTCTGTTTTTCCAGACCCCCCTGTTGGATTCTAAAGTATTGTGTTGATGAAATAACGGATAGGGTCACGCCACAGAACGCAACGATTAGAGCAATGATTAGTGCCCATTTACGCATTTAATCTCCCCAAGTTTTTTAGGATTTATTATAATCACGAGCGAGACTCTCGAAGGTAACATCGCTCAGATAAGACTCCACATCGTTTTGAACCTTCTTCCAATGAGGCTTAACAGGACAGGTAAGGCCGTAGCTACAACCCTTCGATTCATCCAAACAACGATTGAAGGCAAAACTCTTCTCTATTGAACCTACCACATCCATCATCGAAATCTCGCCCGATTTTTTGGCAAGCTTATAACCGCCTTTGGGACCAGGAATCGATTCAACCAAACCGTTGTGAACGAGTTTTGGAAGTATGATCGCCAAAAAATTGATCGGGATATCGATCTCCTCAGCGATCCTCCTTTTAGAAATGATCTCCCCTTCATGCAGGGAAAGCACAAGAACCGCCCTCACTCCATAATCAAGCTCTCTACAAACTTGCATCCTTCACCCCCATCTTTGGTTTTACCAATCAACGAAGCTCTTCAATTTCTTGGCACGACTTGGATGCCTGAGTTTCCTCAAGGCCTTAGCCTCGATCTGACGTATTCTCTCACGAGTGACGGAGAAGTCACGACCGACCTCCTCCAGAGTGTGATCCGACTTTTCACCGATTCCAAAGCGCATTCGCAAGACCTTCTCCTCACGCGGTGTAAGAGTCGCTAGCACGTGCTGTGTCTGATCTGACAGATTTAAATTTACCACTGAATCGGAAGGAGAAACAACTGATTTATCTTCAATGAAGTCACCTAAATGGCTATCCTCTTCCTCACCGATTGGTGTTTCAAGCGAGATCGGTTCCTTAGCTATCTTCAGCACCTTTCTAACCTTCTCAAGGGGAAGCTCCATCTTGACTGATATCTCCTCAGGTGTAGGCTCACGACCGAACTCCTGAACTAGGTAGCGTGAAGTTCTAACAAGCTTGTTGATCGTTTCGATCATATGGACAGGTATTCTTATCGTCCTGGCCTGATCGGCAATAGCCCTCGTTATAGCCTGACGAATCCACCACGTAGCATAGGTTGAAAACTTATATCCACGCCTATACTCAAACTTATCGACCGCCTTCATAAGGCCAATATTTCCCTCTTGAATGAGATCCAAAAACTGAAGGCCCCTGTTAGTATATTTCTTGGCGATCGACACTACAAGCCTCAGGTTCGCCTCTATAAGTTCGTTCTTCGCGCGCTCACCAAACTGTTCAGCCCTTTTGATCTCGCGATACGTAGTACGAAGGCCCTCGATGTTTTGTCCTGCGTCCTTCTCGAGTGCCAGAATCTCGGTATCTGACTTGGAGAAGGTAAAGAAGATTTCGGATATATGATCGCGAGTAAGCCCGGTCTCCTTTACGAGTTTTCTTCTCTGATAATCATTTCGCTTGTAAGACTTAGCAAGCGCTCTCAGCTCTGGATCCTTAGTATGAAGCCTCCTTGCACAATCGCGTATAACCTTGTGACAGCTCTCGGCCTGTTCGATTGCCAAATGCATAGCCTCAACCACTTCATTCACAGCTCTATGTGAAAGATTGATCTCCTTGAAACAATCCAACATCTTGCTCTTAATATCATCGAGCTTTGCAGTAGCAGCCTTCTTGGTTTTTTCAGAGGAACTGCCTTTTAGCAGTTTTAACTCTGACTCACGCCTCTGCTTGCTCAAAGTTCGAACCTTGCGCATAAGTTTTAAAATTCTAAGTCTCTCGTTTATCTCATCGAAGTCCTCGAGTTCCTCTAAATCAACATCCTCGGTCTCCTTTATTATTGAGACAACACGAATCTTGTTCTTGGAAAGCATCTCACCGAACGAAAGGATTTTCTGCACACCGAGCGGGCTCGAGAGAAGGATGTTCATCATCTCATTCTGACCCTGTTCTATCCTCTTGGCGATTTCAACTTCACCCTCACGCGTGAGAAGGGCAACCTGCCCCATCTTGCGAAGATACATCCTCACAGGATCAACTGTGCGTCGGCCATAGTCAGGAGCCAAGGTCACCTCATGTACCTTGGTGGCTCTCTTCTCCTTCTCCTCATCCTTCGGACGCTCCTGAAGGCTCTTACCCTCCTTCTCATTTTCGACGATGTCTATATCCATATCGTCGAATATGGAGAGGACGTTATCGAGCTGTTCCGAGGAAACCATATCGGCTGGAAGAGCGTCGTTGACCTCCTCGACTGTCAAGAAGCCCTTAGACTTTCCTGCCGTAATAAGGTTTTTCACTTCCTTGATTTCGACACATTGTTTAGTCATCATTCCCTCACTTAAAATTGTTAGCCGACGTTTTTATCCATGTTTTTCAACTGCTAATTCGCGCTTTTCTTTAAGAAGCTCAAATAATTTTTTTTCATCCCCATCGATCTCAGCGCGCCGTATATCTTCGTTTATCTCCTCAAGCCTTTTGAGCTTTGGCATCTCCCTTACATGCTCTATACAATCGTTGAGAAGTTCTTCAAAATCCTCATCGTCACAACCGCATCCGTCAAATGTCATAGCTCTGAGCTGTCCTGCCAGTTCATCATCCTCAACAGCCTCCAGCAACTTACCTACGTTCAGCCCTTCATCGTTCAGGCTGGCCTCATAAATTATTCTCGCAGCTACATTGCACCATTCATCCGAAAAACTCTCCGGCGTTATCTCACTGAACACATCGCCCACGACCTCAGGATGTGAAAGCATAGCCCCTATCAGCGTCCTCTCTGCAGAAGTCAGACAAACTGATTTAACTTCGTTCTTAACCGGCTTGAAGCTTCGTGCTCCTCGATCAGAAACCGGTTTTTTGGAACCAAGCGATTTCAAGAGATCGCCCTCCTCAACCCCAATTCTCGAAGCTGATGTCTTGACGTATATTCCTCTCTCCACCGGATCGTTCATCATCCTTAAGAAAGGAACTATTCTACCAATCGCCTGAACCTTACCAGCAGAATCAAGGCCAGTGCCCTTAACAGTATTATCGACAAAGAATTCAAAGAGCGACTTCGCAGCATCTATCCTGGAAAGAAACTTTTCCTTTCCCTCACTCCTCACCATCGAATCAGGGTCATGCCCCTCGGGCAAAACCACCACGCGTGGCATGAGCCCAAACGAGATAAAAAGCTCGAGAGACCGAATCGTCGCACGCTTGCCCGCTTCATCGCCGTCGAACAGAAGAAAGAGATTTCTCGTATAACGACCGACCAATCTCAGGTGTCCATCCGTCAGCGCAGTACCGAGAGGCGCTACGACATTTCCGATTCCAGCCTGGTCAAGAGCTATCAAATCCATATAGCCTTCAACCAACATGACCGAATCTTCGTTTCTTATTGAGCTTACTGCTCTATCCAAACCGTATATACAATTCGACTTGTGATAGATCAGTGAATCGGGAGAGTTAAGATACTTAGCGTTACTCTCCCCCCCTTTTTCCAACGTTCTGCCACCGAAACCCAGCACCTCGTTTCTGGGTGAGATGATCGGGAAGATCAGTCTGTTTCTGAAGAAGTCGTAATACCCTCCGTCATCCCTCTTCCTGATGAGACCTAGCTCAGCGGCCAGCTCAAGCGGAACACCCTTGGACTTTAAATAGTCCGTGAGTGACTCCCAGCTATTGTCGGCATAACCCAAAAAATGTTGCGTTGAAATTTCCTTTGATATTCCGCGGGCTTGCAGGTATTCACGGACAGCTCCAGCCTCACCATTTCTCTCCAGCTGTGAAACGAAGAACTCTTTGGCAACCTCGTTCGCTCTATACGCATAGCGCTTTCTCTTCGCCTTAGCCTTCTCCTGCTCATCATCGTAGGGCGTCTCATCCTTCGGAATCTCCACTCCGGCTATGCCAGCTAAGTACCTTGCTGATTCACCGAAAGAACTTCCATCGAACTTCATAACAAAGTCAAAGATATCACCGCCCTCGCCGCAGCCAAAGCAATGGTAAATCTGCTTTTCATCAGAGACGTTAAACGATGGGGTCTTCTCATTGTGGAATGGACAGCGACCCTTGAAACTTCGGCCCGCACGTTTGAGAGGAATGCGCTCGCCTATAAAAGCGACGATCGAAATCCTATCCCTTATTTCATTTAGGATAGATTTGCTGATCATAATTTACCAACCCATAAGTCACGAGGCAATCTAAGTTAAATTACCCCGTGAGCTTTGGGTTATGAAAGTTTTGTTTTAACAAGTTCACTCACAGCTTTACCGTCGGCACGACCTCGAGTCTTTGGCGTTACGATTTTCATAACCTTGCCCATATCTCCAGGTCCGGACGCACCGCTCTCCGCAATCGCATCATCCACTATTCTAGCCAACTCATCCGAGGAGAGTTCAGCGGGAAGAAACGATTTAATGAGAGCGAGTTCAGCCGCCTCCCTCTGAACGAGGTCATCACGGCCGCCCTTCTTGTACATATCAATGGATTCGTTTCGCTGTTTGGCGAGCGTCGAAAGCACCCTGACGCACTCATCGTCGTCAAGATCGCCACGCTTCTCTATCTCTCGATTTTGAATAGCGGCGAGTATCATACGAAGGCCTGCGACCGCACCGGTGTCCCTGGCCTTCATGGCACCCTTTAGTTCGTCACCGATCTTATCCTTGAATTTCATACAGCCCTCCTTCTTTGTAAGATATGGAAGGGCACTTAGTAGCTGCGATATCCTTTTTTGCGCTTCTTTGCGGCAGCAGCCCGCTTCTTTTTTTCTTTGATGGAAGGCTTCTCATAATACTCCCTCTTGCGGAGCTCTGAGAGAATTCCAGCTTTCTCACACTGCTTCTTAAAACGACGCAGCGCTTGCTCGAACGATTCACCATCACGAAGTTTAACTCCAGGCATTGTTAACTCACCACCTCTCAAATAAGCTAAGGAATTCAGTAGGTTGGATTTGCATAGATGAATTCCGTAAAACCGAACACTTCTATAAGAAATGTACTTTATATGTCAACGTTTATTCACATATTAGATGAATCCACTTACCTACTTAAAAGGTTAATAGATTCAATATGATAGGTCTGCGGAAACATGTCCACAGGCATGGATTTCTGGAAATGGTACCCTCCAGCGTTCAAATCACTCATATCACGGGCCAATGTTGCTGGATTACAGGAGATATAGATGATCGATTTCGGCTTCAGATTTAGGATATCAGCAATCGCATCGGCGCATCCCTTCCTGGGCGGATCCATAAGAAGGAGATCGCAATCACCCTGCATCCTCTTCGCCGCCTTACCCGATGAGGACCTTATGAATTCGATATTTGAAAGACCCAGTGCGCGAGCCCTCTCCTTAGCAATTGCTATAGCTATTTTATCAACATCGGATGCGACGGTGCGATCTGCCATTTTTGCTATTTCAAATGTAAAATTTCCCGCACCCGCATAGAGTTCCAAAATTGAGCTATGAGGAAGATCAGCTATCCATTCCGAAATCACTTTTTTGATCTGCTCATTTTGACCAGAATTGATCTGAACAAAGGCTGGGCCATCTTCGACGCGAAGTGCAACGCCACGATCACGCTTGGAATACTTCTCACGCTTTTCATTTAATTTCGCATTCAAGCTTTCATCTGCGATATAACATTCATCAAACTCAACCACCTCTTTCGATTTAGGCTTATAAAAACCAATACGGCCTTTTGAATCGACGTGAAGTTGAATCTTATTCCTATAGTTCCACTGTTTTGGGGATGCCAGGGTAGGTAGCACCTCGGGATTTTCAATTCCCCCTATATGCTCCAAGGTTTCCTTCAAAATAGAACGCTTCCATTCAAGCTGTGTGTCATAGGAAAGATGCTGCCACTGACATCCACCGCACGTCCCAAACACCGGGCACTTATTTGTAACCCTACAGGAAGCTGTCTCAACCACTGAAAGAATTTTCGCTTCCGACCACGTCTTGTGATCCCCCACTATTTCGACATCAAGGATGTCTCCAGGCGCTGATAGAGGAACGAAAACCTTCTTACCATCTATCTCACCGGCCCCATTTCCACCATATATGAGTTTCTCTATTTTTATTTGCATTTGAACCTAATTTCAACCCTGTGGGGTTGGGATATTGTGAGCTATTCCAAAGCACAATCAGAGGAAAATGAACAGGCAAGCCCTTTGATATAATCGTTCAGTTCCTTGATGGAATCGGTGGCACATATGAGGTAGGCAGAAAATTTTTCACCCTCTTCATCCTTCAGCCCAACCGACGATACTGAACTGCCAGTCATGTACTGACAATCCTCGGAGTCAGGCTGTTCAAACTCTGTGATATTGGCAGCCTCAACTTTGGTAGCCAACTCATCAAACTCGTCATCGCTCAGATTCTTATTGCACTGACATGAGTTATCACCCACCTCACGCTTATATGTAAGTTTTTTGTCATTCGTGATATTAATTAGATCTGACCACTGGAACTCAGGAGAGACTGTACCATTTGCAGCATATGATTGTACCAACTGAAAGCTGATGCTCTCACTGGCATCGGGACCGGAATCGGAATCGCCACCACCTCCACCACCTCCGAACATATTCCACATACATCCGGTAAGCGACAGGCAGAACACCAAAATGATCAGTTTCTTCATAATATTTCCTTTCTCAGATCAAACCTTATTTTTTTATAACTAAAACGTCCCTATAAAGTTCAAGAAGCGGAACATTTCTTTTTCTGGCGACCCTCTTTAAATCCTCATACTCAGGAACCATCTTTATCTGCTTGCCATCATGATCATAGCCTACCTTGAAAGCGATGCCACCATATTTCGTCTTCTTTTGAACCACCTTCCTCGTAAGAACTTTTCTATCTACTGGCCAATAGCGCACTCCAAACGTCGTCGTCTCCTTCAGCAGGAGGTCTATAATATTATCCTTGTGATTCCAAGGGGATAAGATCGACAGCTTCACCGCAGGCCGATTCTTCTTCATCTGACACGGTACCAGATCGACATCGACAGCCCCTGCCTTGAAGAGTTTATCGATAACATGATCGAAGATCTGTGGATTCATATCGTCGATATTAGTCTGTATAGCAACCACAGGAAAACCATCGCCGATCATAATTCTCAATGCATTTGGAATGCCTGGAATAACCTTATCCCCATATCCATATCCGGTCTTTCTTACGATTTGAAGCGGGGACTCACCGAATGATTCAGCAAGCGTCGTCACAATTGCAGCCCCTGTTGGAGTAACTATCTCCTCATTCACAGGAGCGCTCTCCAACGGAACACCCTTTAAAATTTCCAATGTTGCTGGGGCCGGTACGGGAAGTAATCCATGGGCGGTCTTTACTCGTCCTCTTGTAACTGGAATCGGTGATGAATGAATCGAATCGAATTTGAAGTATTCAACGCCGATCGCAGCACCCACAACATCCACTATTGAATCTACTGCACCCACCTCATGAAAATGGACCTTGCTCAATGGAACGCCGTGCACTCTAGCTTCAGCATGCGCAAGTTTCTCAAAAGTGGTTCTGGCCAACTCGCGCACGCCTTTTGAAAGTTTGCTCGAGGCTATCCTCTTATCTAAAGCGGAATAGGTATCGTTCTTAGGACCCGCCAACACCTCAACGTGCAGGTTGGTCCCCTTGATCATACGTCTACCCTTGGCCTTCGTTATTTTATAGGAACCTATATTTACCTTGGAAAGTTGTTCCTTCAAATGCTTTAAAGGCATTCCGACATCCACCAGCGCACCCAACACCATGTCACCGGCAACTCCAGAATAACAATCGAAATATGCTATAACCATTTAAACCTCTAAAAAATCTTTACTGAATTTTGAAATAAAATGATGAAAAGTTTATGGCTTCCTAACAACCTCAATCTCGACGATAGCACGATCTGAAGACCTTACAACCTTGTAGATGAATTTATTAAACTCAAAGCTCTCGCCAACCTTAGGAATATGCTCAAGCTGACGTATGACGAAACCCGCTATCGTCTCATACTCCCCCTCCGGTATTCCGAGCTTCAGCTTGCCGTTCGCCACCTCTATCTCCATCCTGCCGTTTATAAGATGACGATGTTTTCCAACCCTCTTAAACAGCGACTCCACCTCGTCATGCTCATCGCTAATCTCACCCACAACCTCCTCCAAGAGATCCTCTACGGTAACAACACCCGTTGCGGCTCCATACTCATCAACAGCGACTGCAAGAGACTCACCCTTCCTCTTCATTGCAACAAGGAGTTCATCGAGCGGCATCTCTTCAGGAACATAATACGCCTTTCTCTTAAGATCACCTACCGATGCATCAGGTTTTCCAAAGAGAAGATCCGTCCCTCTGAGAACGCCTACGATGTTAAACGCCTGTTCCTCATAGAGTGGAACGCGTGAAAAACCGTGCTCCTCCAATATTTCACCGGCCTCGTTCCTGGATGCGTTCGATTCAAGTGCGATGACATCCACCAGGGGGGTCATTATATTTTCAACTTTCTTATCCTCGAGATCAAATATTCGGGATATCATCGTTCTCTCTGAAGCCCTAACATCACTCGTCTCAGGCTTACCAACCTCCAGCATCATCTCCAGCTCATCCCTCGTTAGCCCCTCCTTAGCCTTATTGAAATCACCTAGCAAAGATTCTGTAAGCTTCGACAGAAGCCACACTATCGGATAGAAAATAACATAGAAGCCGAAAAGAATCGGAGCAACATAGAGGACTATCCTGTTCGCGTGATGTTGATATATGGTCTTGGGTATTATCTCACCGAATATAAGGGCAAATGGCCAAAAGATGAGCGCAAACGGTGTATAGGTTTCACCATAGTTGTATATGATATACAGCGTTGCTATGATCGATCCGGTAACTGTACTGATATTAGTACCTAGCAGTGTAGTTGAGAAAAACCTAGCAGGATGCTTAACCATATGCAAAGCCATCCTGGCGACCTTTGAACCGGAATCAGTAGCCAGTGTCAGCTTATACCTGTCCGCGTTTACGAAAGCCATCTCGCTACCTGAGAAAAACCCCTCAAGGAGAACGCATACGATCAAAATAGTTATGAGTAACGTAAAATCCATAATTTTAAATTATTTTATCAATTCTTTTAGACATTTCAAGGATTT
>JABGOS010000052.1 GCA_018645265.1 Deltaproteobacteria bacterium | reverse complement strand
AACCCGGACAGGATAAGGCTTATACTGGACCTTCTAATTAGCTGGTATCGCGACGTATTGAGATACCAGTCAACCGGGGAGAGTTCACCGGCCATCCACCCAGAAGCAACAGCTGCGGCTAGGACCGGCTCCCCATTGAGGACCGAGGCTAACCTCAAAGAGATAACAAAGACGCGGGCAAGCCTCGAGATCAATGCAAATAAACAGTTGATGTTTGAACATCTTCTGTTTAGTTTGACCGCCTAAATTAGGAAAATCCCTATGGAGAACAAAGAGATAGAGCAAAATCCCGATCAGGTAGTCACGGAGGCAGTGGAACCAAAGCCAGCCACCCTGACTGTCGGCGTCCAGTTCAAAACTGCTGGGAAAATATACACTTTTCTGACTAACGACCCTACGCTTGAACGGGACCAGCCGGTTCAAGTCGAGGCAGATGATGGAACCTCAGTCGGTTTTGTTATCGCTCCACCCGAAGAAGCGATTAAGGAAAACATCCCTAAAAACGCAAAATGGGTGATGCACAGGGCAACTGAGAAGGAACTATCCGATAGCGTAGAGCGCAAGGAAAAGGCGATAGAATACTTTGAAGCCTGCCGAGAGAGGATCTCTGAACATAATCTCGATATGAAGCTCATCGACGCTGAAATCGTCGAGGGTGGAAAGAAGGTGGTCTTCTTCTTCTTCGCAGAGCAAAGGGTCGACTTCAGAAGCCTGGTCAAGGATTTAGCCGGCGCCCTACACATGAGAATCGAGATGAGGCAGATAGGTGCACGTGATGAGTCTAAGTTGATAGGGTGCATCGGCCCTTGCGGACTCAAGACCTGCTGTTCAAGCCACTTAAGACAGTTTAAATCAATATCGATATCTATGGCGAAACAACAGGGTCTTACACCAAATCCCGCAAAGCTGACTGGGATGTGTGGAAAACTAAAATGTTGTCTCTCCTACGAACATGAAGCGTACCAAGAACTTCGGAAGGGACTTCCAAAACTCGGTGCTGCTGTAGAATCCCCCAAGGGTGCAGGTAAAATTATAGACCTGAATATTCTGAAGAGGGATTGTGCGGTTCTGCTATACGGAGGACCGGTTGTCAGGTGTAGCTGCAAGGAGTGCAAACTGTTAAACCGTGAAGAACGCGATAGCGCTATTGCCGCATCTAGAAAACCGGATGAACCGAAGGAGGAACGTCCGAGAAGAGGTAGAAGAACGAAGAACAACACCCGCAGCCGAGGAAGAAAAGATGACAAGAAGTCCTAAAAAACTCTACATCACCACAGCCATTGATTATGTTAACAGCCTCCCGCACATCGGGACCGCGTACGAAAAAATCGGCGCGGACGTCATCGCTAGATGGCATCGGCTATGCGGATATGACGTCCATTTTCAAATGGGAAATGACGAACATTCCATAAATGTTTGGAAGGCCGCAAAAGAGAAAAATCAAACACCTAAACAGTACTGCGATGATATGCGCAAAAAGTTTGAGGGTGTGTGGAAAAATCTCGATATATCCTACGACGGCTTTATTCAGACATCCGATCCGCACCACGAGCAAGGTGTAAAAAAACTCTTTCAGACAATCATGGATAAGGGTGACATCTATAAGTCACGCTATGAAGGCTGGTACTGCGAATCATGTGAAGCATATTTTACCGATAAAGATCTGGAAGATGGATTATGCCCAAATCATAAATCAAAACCGAAGTGGCTCGCAGAGGACAACTACTTCTTCGCACTCTCGAAATATACGAATAAACTTTTAAAACATATTGAGAATAACCCGGAGTTCATTCTCCCTGAGATCAGAAAGAATGAAATTGTAAGCCTCCTCAAGGAAGGGCTACAGGATGTATCGGTCTCAAGATCCTCATTCGACTGGGGAGTAACCCTGCCGAATGATCCAGAGCATATCGTATATGTCTGGTTTGATGCCCTGATAAACTACATCACCGCCGTAGGTTATGGTTGGGATGATGAACTCTTCAACAGGTGGTGGCCAGCGAACATGCACGTCATCGGCAAGGATATAACGAGATTTCACTGCGTAATCTGGCCCGCAATGTTGATGAGCGCAGGGGTACCACTGCCAAAAACAGTTTTTGGACACGGCTTCGTCTACCTAAAGGGCGAAAAAATGAGCAAGAGCCTCGGCAACGTGGTTACGCCGATGGATATAATAGATAAGTTTGGCGCCGACCCGCTTCGATATTATCTGATGCGCGAGGGTGGCTTCGGCCGCGACGGTGATTTCACATGGGAGCATTTCATTGACAGATATAATGGTGACCTCGCAAATGGAATCGGCAACCTCGTAGCTAGAACTATCGGAATGGCCACTCGCTATCAGGATGGAAAAATCACACCCGCAACATCCAGCGACAAGTCTGAGATCGCAGTTTCGACGACCGCCCTTTCACAGAAGTTGATGAACAATCTAAATCATGAAACCGGTGAAATCGAATTTCATAACGCCCTGGCAAATATCTGGGAGGTCGTTGCGGCGGCGGACAGACACGTCAACGAACACAAGCCCTGGGAACTCGCAAAGGTGAAGAAGTCGGATGAAATAAATGCTGTATTGTGGGATCTCTCATCCAGCATAAAGTCGATCGCCATAGCCCTATATCCGTTCATACCAACAACATCCAAGGCGATATGGGACTCCATGGGTTTTGATATCTTCGGAACTATCGAAGATCAGACCTTTGAGAATCTTGAGGCAAGCTGGGGCACACTTGATAAAGAGATATGCGTGAAGAAAGGCGACGCCCTCTTCCCGAGAATTGAGAGCAAACCAGAGAAGGCGGAAGAAGCACAGCCAAAGAAGGAAAAGAAAGAAAAGAAGAGGGAGAAGAAGATGGAATCCAACCTGATAGATATCAATGACTTTGCAAAAGTTGAGCTTCACGTAGCTGAAGTAATAGAGGCGGAACGTGTCGAGGACACCGACAAGCTCATGAAGGTTCAGATAAATCTTGGAGATGAACAGAGACAGATCGTCGCTGGCATTGCACAACATTACTCCCCAGAAGAGCTGAAGGGCAAGAAGGTCGTTGTCGTCACCAACCTGAAACCGGCTAAACTCCGAGGAATAGAATCAAACGGAATGCTTTTGGCCGCATCGGACAACGATACGGTTTCAATTCTTACACCGCTCAAAGATGTCGCGGTGGGTTCAAGGGTAAAGTAGGCCTACATAATCCGCTTCATCTATTAATTATAAAAACAAATCATCCAGGTCGGGTAGAGAATCTTCAACGGGGCCTTCATCTATAGGCGCTGGTTTGGGACGTGCATGCGCTGGGGTGGGCTGTGAAAAACCGTGACGATCCATAGGTAGATCATCGGAATTGCTCTCTATTACATCTATTATATGACGGGTCTGCCTTTCCCACTTCTTCAAGGATTTCTCAAAAAGAGGCTGGTTAACGGACCAAAGCAGATTATGTTCACCACCGAGTCTTGTCTCAGAGAAAAGCTTGTATCCCATTGAAAAAGTCTGAAACCCGGTCTCATCCGGCCCACCCCAGACGATAAATGTGGCGGGTTCCTGGATATGAATGCGTATCGGTTTATCTGGATCCCAGTCCGTTCTCAGGAATCCGACGATATTTAAATTAAGACGTATACACCATATCTGCTCCTTTAAACCCTTCATCGTGAGCATCAGCTCATCCAAAAAGGTCATCTGGTTCAGGTTCTCTTTAGTAATCTGATTAGCAGCATTGTAGGTCGTGATCTCCATGTTATCCGGCACGACAATTCCAAAGAAGGCGCGCAGAAAGTTAAAGACCTGCTCGAAAAACCAGACGTTCGTCTCCTCCATATCCATTCCGGTGAAATCGACGCTCGGATTAAAACCCCAGCTTCCGATAACCTGATCTTGATCGGTGGATTCAAGAAGAAAATCATCGAGACCGGTTGGAACATCAAAATTTGTATCGAGATCATCCATTGCGGGAATGGTACATCATATGGACACTAGGTGTCCACATTAAGTTAAAACTCCAACTCCGAAGATCAAATCGACGCCCTAATTAACTCTATGAGATTATTAGGAAAGACCCCAAAGAATACCACCGCCATCGCCGACAGCACTAAAACCGCTACCACCGCAGGATGTAAAACGGCGCTATTTGCAAATGGCGCCTTTCCGCCAACCTCCGTCTCATCCCTGAAGTACATAACTACAACTGGCTTTAAATAATAATAGATTGAGATAGCAGAGGCAACGATCGCTACAACGACAAGGGCGACATCACCATTTTTGATGGCTGTTAAAAAGAGATAGTATTTTGCAAAAAAGCCTATCGTTGGAGGAAAACCAGCAAGGGATAACAGGAAGAGCGATAGCGCCGCAGCGAGAAGCGGGCGCCGCTTCGCAAGGCCTGCCAACCTGTTTATCTCCACCTCTCCAGAGGAATCGGCAACCAACGTTGAGATAACTGCAAATGCACCGATGTTCATTACCACATATGAAATCAGGTAGAACAGCATAGCCTTTACAACACCTGCATGATCAAGCGCAGCTGAGGGAAACAGAAGCAGCATAAACCCCGTATGCACGATGGATGAATATGCGAGCATCCTCTTTAGATTATACTGACGGATCGCTGCAAGGCTCGCATACAACATCGTGATCGCCGACAATCCCCACATAACATAGTACCAATTGATATCGAAGGTCCCAGCCGCAGCCAAAGCGAACCGCATGAAGGCGATCATGACAGCAACCTTTGCAGCGGTTATAAGAAGGGTCGTAACGGGTGTTGATGAACCGTCATATGTATCCGGCGCCCAGGCATGAAATGGAACGATCGCTATCTTAAAACCAAAGCCTATAAGAAGCATCGCAATTCCGAACATGTAAAATGCCCTAGCTCCAACATCCGATATTTCCGGCGCCCTCTGTGCGATCAGCGAAAGATCACATGTGCCGATACTTCCAAATATGAAAGCAAGTCCCATCAGAAAAAATGCCAGCGCAAAACCACCCATCAGAAAATATTTTAAACCCGCCTCCACAGATATATCGCTTCTTCTTACAGAAACTACGAGCGCATAGAGCGATATGGACATGATCTCAAGACCTATAAGCAGCGTTATCAGATTTGCAGCGGCTATTATTATCCCCATTCCAAACGCCGACATAAGTACAAGGGTGAAATAGCCATCATATGTGACTTTGCTTTCACGAATCGTATCGATGGATATCAGAACCACAGACAGGGTTGCCATCACGACGATCATCCACCCTATGAACACCGCTCTATCAAAATAGAGCGTGGCTATCATCGCATTTGGAACCTTGGGCCAGAAATACCAGGCTGCAAAAAATGAGGCTATTAGGCCTGCAATTGTAATTGCGAATGGCACCTCAAATCCCAGCTCATCTTCATCTGAACTCAATATAGACTTCACCATAAGAACCGCCGCGGCAACAAGGAGCACCAACATCGGCGATAGATATTGTAGGAAGAGCATCCAATCAAAATCTTTCAGTATTTCAAACATTCATACCCTCTAACGATTATTCTCGTATTCCGATGCAGGGATTATCATCTCTACCCTCTTTGTAAGCTCAACAAATACCTTAGCCGGCTTTTGCAATCTTGAAAGAATGAATTGTGGCCTAAGCCCAATCACAACAACGAGCGCGATGCATGGAATTAAAATCATATACTCCCTGAAACCAAGATCCCTCACCCTTTCAGCTTCGCCGCCCTTCTGTTTTCCAAAGAAGATGCGTTGAATGACCCACAACATATATACTGCGATCAGCACCACTCCTATAAGGGCAATCGCCGCAAATACGGTCTGCGTTTGGAACGCGCCCAGTAGAATCAGAAACTCACCTGCAAAATTATTTAATCCAGGAAGGCCTATCGCCGACAGTGAGATTAAAATGAAAACGGCAGCAAGGATAGGCATGCTCCGCGCACCGCCACCCATTTCATCGATAACCATCGTCTTCTTCCTTGAATATATCATGGCGATAAGTGCAAAAAGCGCGGCTGTGGTTATACCGTGATTCGCCATCTGCAGCATCGCCCCGCCAGCAGCATCGGTATCCACAACGAAGAGGCCAAGAACAATAAATCCCATATGCGGTATAGATGAATATGCTATCAACCTCTTTAGATTATCCTGCACCATCGCTATCAGAGAGCCCGCTATTATACCTATGAGTGCAAGAATGATGATAAAACTTGAAAATTTAGCCACCGCCAGTGGAAAGGATGGCATTGCAATCCTGAATAATCCATAGCTTCCCATTTTTGCCAATATACCAGCCAATAAAATACTACCCGCTGTTGGAGCTTCCGAATATGAATCCGGCAACCATGAGCATAGCGGTACCAATGGAATTTTTATTGCGAATGAAATGGCGATCGCAGCGAACAACCACAACTGCTCAGATGCGGTAAACTTATGTGCATACCAGGACATAAGGTCGAAGGATCCCGTCTGTGCAGCCGCGTATATCATTGCAACTAGCATCAGGAGACTTCCCAAAACTGTGTATATGATAAACTTCGTTGCGGCGTGAAATCTATCCTTCCCTCCCCAGATGCCTATAATGAAATACATGGGAATCAGAACAAATTCCCAAAAAACATAGAAAAGGAAGACATCAAGTGATGAGAAAACACCTAGCATTCCGGTTGCAAGAACAAGGAGTAGAATATGAAAACCCTTTACCCTCTTATCTATTTCCCTCCAAGATACGAGTATCGATATAAATAGCAGGAAGGAGACCAGGAGCATCATAAGAAGTGATATGCCATCGACACCCAGGTAGTAGTTGATGCCAAGAGCAGGTATCCATGCAACCCTCTCTATAAAATCAAACTCACCCGATGGGTCTATGATCCAGAAAAGAACTCCTGTAGCGATAATCAATAAAATTGATATTACAAGTGAGATAATCCTTATTTCTACCTTCCATCTGGAAGGCATAACTGTAAGTATCAACGCCCCAAGCAAAGGAAGAAATATTATAGAAGTAAGAATATGTGAATTTATCAGGGCCATATTTCCTATCAGAACATTCAAATACTTATGTTCTTCGATATCATTTTAAAGTGCCAAGCATGCCACCACCACAACCGCGCCTATCAAAAAATATAGCAGATAGTGTTGCAGAAGGCCGCTCTGAGCCGCAGAGGCAAGAAGCCCAATTACGCCTATTACCCTCGAACTCCCCTCAACCGCAACGCCATCTATCAACGTCTTGTCGAATACCTTCCATAATATATTTCTAGAAAACCAAATCACGGGACGAATGATCACCAAATCATATATCTCGTTTACGTAAAACTTATTTACCAGAACCTTGTATACTGGTGAGAACTTTCTGGAGATCCTATCCGGCCAATCCCTCTTCTGAGCATATATGAGCCACCCAAGTATCGAAAAATGTGCCGACCAAAGCATTGTGATCACCGTAAGAATGAGGTGCGCACCTTGGGATGTGTTTCCAGGAGCACGGCTTATTTCATCCTGTATAAGATCTCCGATCCACAGACCAAGGTGGTTCGAACCTCCAAATATTTCTGAAACGCCCACCAGGCCACCCAAAGCTGAAAGGGTCGCCAGAAGCATCATGGGAACCACCATCGATATCGGTGATTCCGATACCTTTTTATATACTTCAACCTCAGAATTAGGTTCACCGAAGAAGACAGAGCCTGCGAGTCTAAAGATATAGAACGATGACAATCCGGCTCCCAAAAAGCCTATCACCCATATGAGCGTATGACCCCTCTCGTACGCCTGCCAAAGGATTGCATCCTTACTGAAGAATCCACTCGCTGGAAATATTCCAGCAAGCGCTATAGCGGCTATCATAAATGTCCATGCAGTGACCGGCATCCGATCCTTAAGACCTCCCATCTTACGAATATCCTCTTCACCTCCAAGGGCAAAGATTACGCTCCCCGCGCACAGAAAGAGCAGCGCCTTGAAGAAGGAGTGTATTATCATGTGAAAAGCAGCGGCAGAAAAAGCACCTATCCCGATAGCTAGGAACATATAACCCAACTGTGATATCGTCGAATATGCCAGGATCCTCTTAATATTATTCTCGGTCAAAGCTAAGAGCGCCCCATAGATCGCAGTTGCAGTTCCAACGATTGCAATCACACTGAGCGCAAAGGGCGAGAGCACAAAGATAAAGTTCAACCTAACTATCATGTACACGCCTGCAGTAACCATAGTAGCAGCATGTATAAGCGCTGACACTGGAGTCGGCCCTGCCATGGCATCCGGAAGCCAGACGTGCAAAGGAATCTGAGCCGACTTAGCTACAGCGCCTGAAAAGAGCAGTAACGAAATCGCAGTTGAAATCGGCAAAAAGTATCCCGAATACCTTCCCATCGTCTCGAAGTTGAATATATCTACCGCAGAATCGGCTCCGCTCGCCTTCATTACACCGAAGATTAGAAAGATTGCGCCGAGAAAACATACGTCACCAATCCTGTTGATGATGAAGGCCTTGGTACCCGCTTTGGCTTTAGCTGGATCATCAAACCAGTAACCGATAAGAAGGTATGAGCAAAGTCCAACACCTTCCCATCCTACAAACATAAGGACTAGATTGTCAGCTAGGACGAGAAGCAGCATGAAGAATAAAAAGAGGTTCAATTCGGCGAAGTACCTCGCAAAACCCTCGTCATTCCACATGTAACCTGCTGAGTATATATGTATAAGTGCGCCTACGCCTGACACCATTAGCGCCATCACCAAGGAGAGTTGATCTACCTTGAGACCGACGTCTATCATGAAATCAGATGAGACAATCCACTTGAAGAGTGGACCGGTTATCGCACTTGGCGTACCCGCTTCAAAACCAATCAAGGTGAAGAATAAAGTAAGAACAGCTAGAAAGGATAATATTGGAGCAAGGCATCCTATGAACGCCGTCCACTGCTTGTATAGCGCTCTCTCTTTGCCTGCTGTTAGCACCGATATCGCACCATTAAAAGCAGCTCCAAGAAGTGGCAAGAATACAACCGCCCATATCAAGGCCTGAAGTGATATATGTCTGTATATAAGCTCAAGCATTATGCGTTACCCTCTCAGCAGACCCAAATCATCTGTGAGTACAGATTTCTTTCTTCTATGTACGACTATAATAATGGCAAGCCCAATGGCAGCTTCGACAGCTATGACAGCCATCACAAAAAAGACCAATGCTTTTCCATCCGGCAGAAGGTTCCACCTTGAAAATGATAATACCGCCAGCGCAGCTGATGCGAGCATCAACTCGATCGACATCAGGATGATAAAAATGTTTCGTCTAGATATAACACCTATCGCCCCTATCGCAAAAAGGATGACGCTCAACACGAGATAGTGTTGGAGAGTTATAATCATGTGTCGCGCTCCCCCTCTCCCCTCTTAACCATGAGAATCACAGCTACGGCAGCCGACAGAAGTAGAACTCCAGTCAGTTCAAAGGGTATCATAAATTCAGATATCAAAAGTCTCCCTAACGTCTCAGGCATTTCAAATGCCTCGCCTGTAAGCGGAGCAGCTATAAACGGCGGCTTCAAAATTGATAAGGCCAAAACAATTACGAGATAAATTACGGCAGCTGAACCAAGCACCCTTCCAAATTGAATGACCCTCCGCCTCGATTCCTCCCTCCTGTAGTCGACTATCATAATTACAAATACGAATAGAACGATTACAGCCCCAGCTGATATCATAAGCTGCAGCACTGCGAGAAAAGGTGCTGATAGAAGTGCAAACAGCCCCGCTATCGACACCATGCTGATGGTGAGAAAGGCGACGGAGACAATTGGGTTTTTGCGCGTTATCATTCCAAAAGCGCCTGACACCGCCAAAACCGCCAATATGTAGAAAAGTATCTGATACATATTTAGTATTTAATATACATTATAACTGCCCCTGTAACGATAAGATTAATCATGCCGAGCGGCAATAGAACCCTCCAGCCCAGCCTCATCATTTGATCATAGCGAAATCTGGGTAACGTCCATCTAATCCATATAAATAACAGACACACGAATATCGCTTTTATTAGTAGCACTACGATCTGAAGCAGAAAGAGCATCACATTAGACACCCACAGCGGAAGGTCCAACATCCCAGCAAGAAATCCACCAACTATTAGAACCACACCAACGATGAGGAGGAGAGATCCTGCAATGATCGGCCCACAATCGCCCTTTCCAAAAGGTGTCGGACACTTTTTGAAGCTTCCTATGGATAGTGCACCTAGCAAGGCCAATAAAGCACCTAAGAGTGGCACAACGAACAGAATAATCTCATATGAGCTCGTCTTCAACAGCTCGGCATTGATAAATGGAATCTGCCACCCTCCCAGGAAGAGTGTTGCAATCAGAAGTCCTGCAATAAACATATGTATATATTCCGCCATAAAGAACATGGCGAATTTCATGCTGCTGTATTCCACATGATAGCCAGCCACGAGTTCAGCCTCAGCTTCCGGCAGATCAAATGGAAGTCTGTTTGACTCAGCCATCAAGGCCACGAAAAATATTACAAATGCCACAGGCTGACGAACGATATTCCAGTATAGAGGAACTACGCCCTGATCCAGAACTATATCCGTTATCCTGAACGAACCAGCGACCATGAATATGGATATAGCGGCAAGCGCCATGGGTATTTCATAACTGATGAGTTGGGCCGATGATCTGAGTCCGCCTATCAATGAATATTTATTGTTTGATCCCCAACCAGCATAGAGAATCGCATGCGCTGAAAATGACGATATCGCGAGCACATATATCAACCCCGACCTTAAATCTGCTATCTGCAGGTTGAACTCACATCCCCCTATTTTGAGAGGTTCAGCAAATGGAATGACGGCAACCGAAATTAGAGAGAGAAAGAGAGCCAAGATCGGAGCTGCAAAGTAGAACGGCTTATATGAACCCTCGGGACACACCTCCTCCTTAGAAAGAAGCTTAATAGCATCCGCCATGCCGTGAAAAATCCCCCCAAATCTCGTAAAAAGAACGGTCGCTCTATTGGGGCCTCGCCTATCCTGAATATAAGCGGCACCCTTTCTCTCCATCCATACAAGAAAGGGCACAGATCCAAGCAACATCGCCAGGATGATTAGGATCTTCAATATTTCCAAAACATTTTCACACATATCTCATATACCCAACTACCAGTTACATTCCTTGCCCAAAAGATCAGCCAGCCTCTTTCCTATATCCACTATTCGCATCGATTCACCTAGTGGGTCGAAAGCCTTCTCGGCAACCTGCGAACGTCCAGTCTTGTTTATGAATGTGCCTATCTGCTCTGCATGTGAAGGCTTAGGCAACACGACATCGGCAAACCGATGTCCCCTTTTAACGCTACTGGAGATTAGTATTACAAACTTTGGCTCGGATACAACGAGCGATAAAAGCTCGTCCTGAGTTAATTCATCCAAAATTATCCATCCCGCACCTTTATGAAACTCTTCCGGTTTCCCATTCGCCAAATCAGAACATCCGGCCAAATTAGGGTTCTTCTCTCCACTTTTTAAAAGATCATCGGAGAAGGATGGATCGTCTTCATCCTTTGATAGATACATATTTTCGATGCACAGCAGCTTTTCACATATTCCCTTGAACGCAACATTATCCTCCACACTCGACCTGGCGGAAAGAATCCCGTAGATATTTGATTCACAAACACCCACGAGATCCATCAGCCTTTCCAGCGCTTCGTTCCACGTAACATGATACATCTCGCCATCCTTCATAATCTTAGGATGCAGAACTCTATCATGAGAATTAATCGTCTTATAACTGAGGCGCCCATAATCACACAGCATCCCGCCGTTGATATCAGAATTAATCCTGGGACGATAGCGATACACTACGTTATCAGAGTGATCCATAAACACGTTACATCCGGTAGCACACCCCGTACATATCGATGGCGTACTTCCAAGCGACCAACTGCGTTTCTTAAAACGAAAATCGCGCGTTGTAAGTGCACCTGTAGGACAAAGGTCGACGACGCACATCGAATACGGATTCGACAGCGTGGCATTAGGCACCATATCTATTTGAGAACCTCCCCCCCTGCCATATACACCTAGCTGATGCTCCTTTAAGGTTTCATCACAAAACCTAATACATCTTTCGCAATGAACGCACCTCTCGGAATCCAGGATAAGATGCGGACCGATCTTTATGGCTTTTTTTCTCTTATCCTTACTCTCAAAAAACCTGGATTGCTTTAGGGAATATTCAAAGTAATAATTCTGAAGATCGCATTCTCCAGAAGCATCACAAACGGGACAATCCATCGGATGATTGATAAGAAGAAGTTCAAGCACATCCTGCCTGGCTTTCTTAATTCTATCTGTATCAGTTCTGACAACCATTCCATCCAGGGCTAGCTTGGTGCAAGATGGAACCAACTTCTCCATGCCTTCAATTTCAACAAGGCACATTCTGCAACTGCCTAGTTTCGAAAGCTCAGGATGATAACAAAACCTTGGGATATGAATGCCAAAGCTATCAGCAACCTCTATTACGGTCATCCCTTCAGTCGCCTCAACCTCTTTATTGTCGATGGTTATTTTCATCTAGTCCCAATATTGGATCATAAAGATATCTTAGTTAAAGGGGCAGCACCCAAGCTTTACGTGTTGCTTAAACTCCTCCCTGAATTTCCTTACAAACGACTGAACCGATACAACCAACGAGTCTGCCAGTGGGCATATCGATTTACCCTTAATCCCTTCCGCCACATCTACCAAGAGCTGAACATCCCTATCCGATCCAGCTCCAGATTCAATTCCATTCAATATCTTCTTTATCCACCCCGTACCCTCACGACATGGTGTACATTGCCCACACGATTCATTGGCGTAGAATCTCGCCACATCGGATAGAAATCTGACGGTGCAAGCTGATTCATCAAGTACCATCATCCCACCGCTTCCAAGAAGGCTTCCAGCCTCCTTCATAGATTCAAAATCAATCCTCGCACCCAGTGCCTCTTCGGAGTTAAGTACCGGTACAGATGTGCCGCCGGGCACAACCGCCTTCAGCCTCCTACCACCTAACGTTCCCCCGGCGTGTGTCGCAAGCACACTCGCCACAGGAGTACCCATAACGACCTCATAGACACCAGGACTCTCAACGTGACCACTTATGCTGATCAACTTGGTGCCCTTACTTTTTTCAGTACCAATAGACGCGAAGGCATCCGCTCCGTTGCTTATTATAAAGGGTAGGGAGCATAGCGTTTCCACATTGTGTATCACGGTGTGCGCTCCGAAGAGACCCTCCGTCACCGGGAATGGAGGCTTCTCCTTGGGAAGCCCTCGCTCACCCTCGATAGACCTTATGAGGGCCGTCTCCTCACCACAGATATACGCACCTCCACCACGATGGACAATAACATCGCATTTGAATGCTTCTGAACTGAAGAGTCCCTCATCCTCAGCCTGCGTTAACGCCTCGATAAATCTTTTCCATTGAAAGCGATATTCCCCCCGAAAATACACGAAGATCTTTTTTACACCCAGGGCATAAGCCGCCACCATCATACCCTCTATCAATAGGTGGGGATCCCTCTCCAATATTGCCCTATCCTTGAATGTTCCTGGCTCACTCTCATCAGCGTTAACGATCAGGTGAACCGGCTTATCGGAATTTGGGGGTATGAAGTTCCACTTATTCCACACCGGAAAACCAGCACCACCCCTCCCCACATGCTTCGACTTTCCAACTTCATCAACAACATCGGATGGACTCATTTGAAAGAGTTTTTCAAGAGAAGAATATGCGCCATGATCCTTGGCGACACTCAGCCTGTGCATATCATCGACTTCGAAATATTTTGTTATAATGAGCGTCATATTTAACGGTTCAGCATTCCAATTATTTCATCCAACATGTCAGGGGTAAGATTGTCATAATATATATCGTTTATCTGCATCACTGGGGAATCCGCACAATAACCGAGGCACTCTACAGTGCTAAGCCCAAAGCGATTCTCCATCGTAGTCTCACCCGCCTTAATACCCAAAAGATTCTCCAAATATGATAACAACCATTTAGAATTCTTGAGCCCGCAGCAGGGTCCCACACATATTTTTATATGATAAAGCCCCTTCTGTTCAGCATTGAAGAGATCATAAAAGCTTACCGCCTCCAAGACCTCACCCTTCGAGATACCCAACATCTCAGCAACCAGGCCGGCTGCATTCTCCGAAATACATCCCTCCTGATCGTGAACTAACCACAAAATCGGCAACAGCGCGGACCCCTTGCTAGGATATGCCTTCAATATAATATCGGCCCTAACCTGCATCGATTCAGTAAATTTAAATTGCATGCTCATATTATAAAAAACTACCTATCCAATTCGCCCGCAATTATATTGAGACTTCCCATGATCGCAATAGCATCCGCTACCGTATGACCCTCTATCATTTTTGGATAAGCCTGATATATCGAAAAACATGGTGGCCTCACCTTTATTCTATAAGGTCTATCGCTGCCGTCGGACACGATGTAGAAGCCTAGTTCTCCATTAGCCGCTTCTGTACACGAATATACTTCACCTGGAGGAGGACTGATACCTTCCATGACTATCTTGAAATGCCGTATCATGCCTTCTATTGAACCATAGACATCATGCTTTGGTGGCAGTGAAATATTCCCCCGATCCATGGCAATGGGACCTTCTGGAATTCGCTCTAGAATTTGCTCTATAATCCTGGACGACTGCCTGATCTCCTCAAACCTCACAAATATTCTATCGAAAGTATCCCCTGACTCGCCAACGGGGATATCCCAGTTTACATCATCGTAGTGATAATAACCATCCACCTTCCTTACGTCGTAATCACATCCGGCAGCCCTAAGACACGGTCCCGTAAAACCATATGAAATAGCATCATCTTCAGTTATCACTCCCACACCAACCGTTCTATCTGTGAAGATTCTATTCCTCTTAATGATTTTCTCGACTTGATTTAAGGCCTTCGACGTTCCTTTTAAACATTTCTTAAGAATCTCAGGTGTGCCGCTTGGGATATCACGACTCAAGCCACCTATCCTCGTATAACTTGAGGTAAGGCGTGCTCCACACAAAGCTTCAATCCAATCGACGAACAACTCCCTCTCATTGAATAAGTACCAATAGTTTGTAAGTGCACCTACATCGACAAGATTTGCACCAAGGCATACCAGGTGATCACATATTCTTGAGACCTCACATATGAGCATCCTGATCCAATTCGCCCTTTCAGGAATTTCAAGATTCATCAACCTCTCGACAGCCATACAGTAACCAACGTTGTTCATGAGGGGTGAAACGTAGTTAAGCCTGTCGGTGTAAGGTAGAATGCCATCCCACCTGTGAGACTCCGCTTCCTTTTCAAAACATCTGTGAAGATATCCAATTTCAGGAACAGCTTTAGATATTCTTTCACCATCGAGTTCCACGAGGACCCGAAAGCATCCATGCATCGCTGGGTGCGATGGACCGATATTTAGATACATTTTGTTATCTTCAAATATCATCGTATGTTGCATTACATCTCATCCATAAGGTCATTTGGTTTTAAGATATCAGACCTCTTCCTTTTATCGAAATCCTTTCGCAGCGGATGCCCTTCAAAATTATCATGACAGAGTATGCGCTTTAAATTGGGATGCCCTTCAAAATGAATTCCAAATAAATCGTAGGCTTCCCTTTCAAACCAGTTAGCGGCCGGATAGATATCGCAAACGCTCTGTATTTCACCGGAGCACCTACTCTTCACCCTGATCCTTTTCTTGATCCCCAGTCCGTAGAGATGAACGACCACTTCAAATCTCTCATCCCCATCCCTATAATCAACGGCGCAGAGGTCGATCAGCATATCGAACTTACATTTATCTTTGAGAGCATCGACCACATCCTTCCACTTCGTGGATTCAACCTTCAATACAACTTCACCATCGCAGAGGCTGATCTCTATCACATCCTCGCCGATCTCTTTTTTTATCTCATCAATAGATTGATCCATTCTAGTAACCCTTAATATTTCCTCTCAATATCAATTCCAACGTTGAGGCATTTTGGATGATTTCTCTATAGGCTCTCCAGCATTTCCCGCAGGTGGCAGAGTCGGCGCTGGAGTAACCGCAGGTGACTGATAACCCCCCGGTGAGGACCCCGGCGCAACAACAGTTCTTCTCGCGGAAGGAGCTTGGATACCCCAGGTCTCGATAGTACCCGCGTTGGAATCATTGACTATACTATATATCTGCCCATCATCCCTGCCAGCATTCAATATTGCATATTCTCTGGCAGCGGACTGTCCTTCGAAAGTTTTTTTATTCCCCATTAATTTTTTATAAGTTCGAAGGGCTTCTTGCCTGTAAGGTTCCGCGCGCACTGTAAGTTCATCTGGGGAAATTTGATAGTTGTAGAGAACCCAACTCCACTTCCTATGAACATACCATATGTCCTCGTTTACCCTTGCCCAAAGCAGCAACCCCTTACGATTCCACTCGCCACCTGAATGTCTGGATAGAAACCCCTTAATCCTTGGAAGGATTGTGTCTGGATGACCTACAAGTTCTCGCAGCAGAATATAAAAGTCGGCCTCGGCAGCATACTTACTCCTTGAAAACCTGTTGAGAATCTCCCTATAATGAATTCCAGTATAGGAGATATATAGAATCGAGTGTTCATACTTGAATGACCCCGCACCATACTTCGCGTTCAGTTTTGAGACATCCTGATGCATGCATGCTGGAGACCCCTTCTTCCCCCAGTAGCATCTCTTCTCCGCCTTTTCACTAAAGCTCTCCGATAATGTGTCCAGAAGCCTCGCACACCTGAGAAGTGCTTCTGGAGTTTTTCGAGCGCTTGGATTTGTCTTCGACCAACTACAGAAGAACTCCGCCGCATCTTCAAGCCTACCCTGCGCCTCAAAGCTGTATCCCGTATCGAGTTCTCCGGCAAAGGACTCGCTGCAGATGGCTGAAAGGAGAACGAGAAACGACATCGCTGTTACATAGATAGTCTTTTTCATATTTACTTCCCCTTACAGATCAAACCGTCCTGGATTTTAACAACTGCATCCAGAATCTGTTCCGGCCTTGGCGGACATCCCGGCACAAAGAGATCGACCGGTATTATTTCATCAATACCCTGAACTGTATTGTAGTTGTCGTAACACCCCCCTGATACAGCGCAAGCACCTACAGCAACTACCCATTTAGGGTTTGGCATCTGATCGTAGATTCTCTTTAACACCGGAGCCTGCTTATAAGTTATGGTCCCCATAACTAGAAGAAGGTCAGATTGTCTTGGGGAGAACCTTATTATCTCAGCCCCAAATCTTGATATATCGAATCTGCTGGAAATCGCGGACATAAACTCCATAGCACAACAGGCCGTACCAAACGGCATGGGCCAGAGGCTGTTCTT
>JABGOS010000056.1 GCA_018645265.1 Deltaproteobacteria bacterium | reverse complement strand
AGGATAGTAGGTGCTTCTGGATTTCCCCCACTGCGCAGCTGCAGCCCTTGCCTCAGCCCAAGTGATTCTAGTTTCGGGACTGTTGCGTAGGGCGATGTCCACGAGATCAGGCAGGGCGAGATTCTTTCTTCCAGCTATCTCATCAAGGGGATCCTTATCAATTACCTCTGGTTGCAGGATTTTTTTATGTGTTGCTTCCAGCTTCATTGGAGCGAGATCACCAGGTGTGCGCATGACACTTTCCTGGGAGCTGGGTGCGAATTTTGCGGAGTCCGTTTCAGGTAGATGCTTAGGGCACGCGACCAACAATGATGAAAACGCAACTATCAGCAGAACGATTGGCAGGTTCTTGGCTGTCGATCTCATTGATGCTCTTCCCCCAGGCTGAGAGTGAAAACTTGAATGATAATCAATAATTTGAATGGCTGGTCCTGTCAAATTAAAAGGTATTTCAGTGCACCTTGAGATCCTTGTTTGCGATTGAGATGAAGACATATTCGATATCGCAATAAATAAGGATGTGGATCGTCAACTGAATGTGTGTGTCATCCCTTTAAAGCGCTCGATGGAATACGGGTCAGCACCGTTATGGTCGGTGGGGTTGATCTTGGTGTATTGAAAGAAGTGAACGGAATGGGCTCTTGTATCAATAGTGGCTGCAAAATCTTCCGATTAACGTGTGGGTTGAATAGTCAATATTTTGTCAGATTATAGCCATAATATTGACATCTATAATAACCATATTAATCATATAGTTAGAATTTCTGTCGGTTTGATCACATCATTTTTAATGAGTTTGTTCTTAGTCATCATTTTTTGTTATTAAAAGAAATTATATATTTCGAAGGTTTAGCTCCTTATCCCATTAGCATGATTGATGCATTTCAGGTTCATACTCGTACAACAGGGGGGGGGATAATGAGGAATTCATTAAGATATTTGGGTATGCTGGCATTCATCGTATTTATAACTACATCATGTTCATCCGGCTCATCCAGCAGCACCGATCCGGCTATTACAACAATCACTGCGACAGTTTTGCAACCAGCAGCTAGTTCTTCCAGTGTATCGGCAAATGCCATTCTTGGTCTATACAAGCCGGTGGAGATAGATGCGACTCTGGAGGAGATTCCTCCAGCTGGAACTGTATGCTATCTTAAGACGATAGGTGATAATCCTGAGTTAATTGGTGTTACAGAAACGGATGAAAACGGAGTGATATCCTTCGAGGTTAGTGACGACTTTTTAGCTACATATGACTATCTCACCATTAGTTGCGAAAATTTAATAGGTGCGCTCGTAGGTATGGATGAAAGTCTTATCGGGGATGATGGTTCTATCTCCGTTGCTGCGAATGTGGATTCAACAGTTGCGGCAGCACTAATTGAAGAGGGCGCGGATTACGATGAGTATTTGCTTTTGGTAGAGATACTGGATGATGCGGAACTCGGTGGTCAGGATGTAGGTGGTGAACTGGCTATCATGAAGGACTTGATATCGGGATTTATTCTGAATGGTTCTAGTAGCATCGAAGGTGGTTTCGAAGCAGCGAAGGCCATGATGGAGAAATTTGTTAATAATGAAGCCACGGATGAGGAGAAACAAAATCTTATACAACTGAGTGGCAAAGATTACGATTTGTCTGCGCTTGATCAAGTTCACGATACCTTGGCAGCTGCAATGGAGCTATGCGGCGAAATAGCGGAGCAGATTGAGGACTCTGATGATACGGTCATTGAGGAGTTGGCGAGGGGTATAAGGGATGCGGATGACACCGGTGCCCTAAATGCTATGCACGAAGCTGTAAAGGGTTGCGCTGAATCGGAGGATAAGGAGGCTTGCGTAAAGGGTACCTTGGGTGATGTAGAGACGACCGATGACAGTGAGGGTGATGATGATGGTGGAAGCAGTAGCTCCACTCCAACCCTCGACTGGTCAGAAATTTTTAACGGGGACTGTGATAATTCGATAGGTGGTCAGTATGATACTTGGACATATGACTATATATCAGGTGTGCTGAGTCAGATGGCTTTTCCCGATAACACAGCTTCCTGCCTCGCTAGGCATGCCTATGATGATGGAAGAACGGGTTGTATAAGTGCACCAAATGATTTCTGTGTAGCAACCGACTGTGGATATGATCCTGTTGAATACTGTGGTGGGGGTGGTGGTTCCAGTGCAAATATTGGTTCATTTGGAGCGGATATAGTGAATATGTCAGCCAGTCTGGATGATACTATTCTCATAGCGGTTGAGCAGAAAAATGGAGATGAATTGCCGTCGTTAGAGCTATACCCAGCTATCTATGACTATAGTGGAGAGGGTGGACTTAGTTGGGGGCAGGATACTACTGAAATATCCCTGTCGGATGATACGGTATGTCCCTCTTGTGATGGTATTGGCTTTATAAGTGTGAAGGCTATCGACTCAGAGTCTAACCTGTTTGGCGTTTTCCTCATGATTCGTCATGAAGTTGATGGTGAAATTGAGGGTGTGCCTTACATTACAGTTGTTCAGATTTCAGAGGGTATTGCCAATGCGTTGAGTTTGGTGAGGGTTGGTGATGAGGGGAGGAACTACTCATTGTTGCAAAGCAAGTCGGATTTCGTGAGTGAACAGGATGAAGCCTCCCTCCACTTTGTACTGACCTCCACTGATAATGATTATGCGATTTATTATAATTCCTGCACCTATGACTTCGATGGGGAGTCTATCTCATGCGGTACGGATGAGCTGGTAGGTAACAATAAGTATCATAGCGATGCGCGCATAGCATCGTATGATGATGATGTGCACATAGCCTACATGAACCAGGATAACGTGACGATTACAGATAGGGGCACTGAATCATATTGGTCGGGTTCGTTAAACCTGATGAGTGTGGGAGATGTGGGTAGATATTATGCGCTTGCCTTTGAAGCGGATTCGGAGAGGGCCGATATCGTAGCTATTTTTGAAGAGAGCGATGGCGGTGCCCATGGCGTTATGAAACATGGCGGTGCATTAGCGTCCAATAGTTACGTATGGGATACTGGTAATATCACGACGATCGAAAATAATATCCCTTACGATAGTGAATCTATGATAATGGGAATCGACGTGTATTGGTATGACAATCTCCTGGGTATAACATATTCTCATTACTATGAGTACATTGGCGAACCAGGATGGAATATGCTGAGTGCTGCTTTTGCTTACTGGGATGATAGATCGGTCAGCACTGCTCCTGGTAACTATATGTCGAGTGGGTTGATGTATGATTCCGCATGGAATCTTAAGTGGCCTGTAATCTTCTGCGATAGGGATGGTGACGGAGTTAATGCAGATGAGGCCTGGTTTGTAATGGCATTTGATGATGACGGCGAGGATGTAATGCGTGTAGTCGGTCAGGGGAGTGGATTGCCGATGGCTGAAATGCATGACAATTGGTCATTCTCCGAGAGTCCGGCCTGGATGCCAGGTGGTGGTAATTAGAGGATGACATTTTGTGTGATATAAAAAACCCTCTCAAGATTTTTCTTGAGAGGGTTTGTAATATTAAAATTCATTCAACTATTTCTTTGTAAATACGAACTGGTGGCGTTTCGCTGCTTTCAAGCTCTTGTCAGATTTGTTGGCAGGATCTACACCGTATACGGTGTATGTGATCTTCTCGTTCGTGCCTTTGAGCGTCCAGTAATTTCTGTGGTCGGCACCGGCGTCACATACGTTATTCGCCTTGTCCTTGCATTTGATGTTAAATGACTGGGCGTTGCCTTTTGGCGTTTTCGCGGCATTTGCATCGTAGGTCATGACGACCTTTTCAGATTTTGCATCGATCTCTTTCTGGTTGAGACTCGTGTCATCCCAGGTCCAAACTTCCTTACCGCCTTCGAAGGTAACCGTGCCGATAACCTTGTCACCTACCTGCGTAACCTTTAGGTCTGCAGTTTTTCCATTGAGCTGTGGGATTACGGACGTGACCGTGCCCTTGTAATCACCGGCTGCAAAGGAGTTCGTGTAATTCGTCGCACTTGCCAAAGCTGGAAGTGAGATTGCCAATACTACTGCTACCATAATGAGTCTTTTCATATAAAGACCCTCCTTTCGTGAAAATACCCTATAGTAAAGGATTGCCGTAGGGGCAAGCTATAATTGATACTATAAATGCATCAAGCTATGGTTATCTCCTTGGAAAGATAGACATCCTGAATCGAATTCAGAAGCTTCACACCCTCATCCATCGGTTTTTGAAAGGCTTTTCGACCGGAGATGAGACCTGTTCCGCCAGCGCGTTTGTTGATTACAGCGGTCTTTACTGCCTGCTGGAGGTCGTTTTTGCCTGATGGTCCACCGGAATTGATGAGACCTGCACGTCCCATGTAGCAGTTTGCGATCTGGTATCTCGTGAGATCTATCGGGTGATCAGTGGTCAACTTGTCATAAACTATAGGTGAGGTTTTACCAAACTTGATAGCGTTGAATCCGCCGTTGTTCGTAGGCAGTTTCTGCTTGATGATGTCCGCTTCGATCGTAACGCCAAGGTGATTCGCCTGACCGGTGAGATCGGCGGATGCGTGATAATCGGTTCCATCCTTTTTAAAGCCGTCATTTCTAAGGTAGCACCAGAGGATCGTTCCCAATCCCAATTCATGGGCATACTTGAATGCCTGGGTGATCTCCTCGATCTGCCTACACGATTCTTCCGATCCGAAATAGATAGTTGCACCAATTGCTACTGCGCCCATATCGAATGCCTGATCAACAGAGGCGAAAAGCCTCTGGTCGAACTTGTTCGGATAGGTGAGGAGTTCGTTATGATTGATCTTTAGAATGAACGGTATCTTGTGTGCATACTTTCTTGAAATCGAACCGAGCACTCCCAGTGTAGAAGCCACCCCGTTGCAGCCGCCCTCGATCGCGAGTTTTACAATATTCTCTGGATCGAAATAGATAGGATTTGGTGCGAATGATGCTCCTGCTGAATGCTCGATCCCTTGATCGACAGGAAGTATCGATAGATAACCAGTGTCAGCCAATCTCCCATTGCCAAATAGGCTCTGTAGATTTCGAAGGACCCTCGTCGGTCTGTCCGATATTGCATAAATCCGTTCCACAAAATCTGGCCCGGGCAGATGCAGTTGGTCACTAGGTATAGTCTTGCATTGATGTTGAAGGAGGTCTGCTCCTTCACTTCCTAAAATATCCAATATATTCTGCATATTTTCTCCTTTGTTTGCGTTTTGAACGGCGATAGAATAATAAACTAATAACATTAGTCAATTTATAACCGTCCTTAACCCCCAGGTTTTCGGATGGTTTGGGGGGCGTATGAAGTTCTGGAATAAGACGAAGATCGTTGCGACTATTGGACCAGCGAGTAGTTCGAAGGTGGAACTAAAGGCGCTTATTCAGGCTGGTGTTGACCTGATTAGGATAAACGGTGCTCACGGCAGCTTCGATGAACATGAGATGATCATTTCAAGAGCGAGGAGTGTGGCGAATTCACTGGGTGTAACTGTAGGTGTGCTGCTTGATCTGCCGGGACCAAAGATTCGTCTCGGTGAGTTGAAACTCGAATCCATCATTCTCAAGAAGGGTCAGACGGTTACCTTAGCCTGTGGAAAATCTAAGCAGAAGGCGGATGAGATTCCGGTTCCTGACAAGTTTATCGCACGTGCGGTGAAGAAGGGCAGCCAGATCTTTATCAATGATGGGATTGTTGAAGTGAAGGTTTTGAGTATTTCTGGAAGTGATATTCAGTGCAAGGTTGTCGCTGGGGGTGAGATTCGGTCGAGAAAAGGCTTGAACCTTCCCAGGGTAAAGCTTCCTATTCCATCACTGACGAAAAAGGATAAAGGGCTTCTCAGTTTTGCCATTAAACAGGATGTTGATTATCTGGGATTGTCCTTTGTCAGGTCGGCGAAGAACGTCAAGGATCTAAAGGGAATTCTTAAGAAGAAGGCCCCTCACATTGGCGTGATTGCAAAGATCGAAAAGCCCGAAGCGCTTGATGAAATTGATGAAATTATTGCGGTGTCGGATGCGGTTATGGTTGCCAGGGGTGATCTTGGCATTGAGATGCCCTTCGATAAAATCCCTCTCATTCAGCGGAGAATCCTTCATTTGTGCAGGATGACAGGTACACCTACAATTACGGCGACTCAGATGATGGAGTCGATGGTGCATTCAGCAAGACCCACAAGGGCTGAAGCATCTGATATAGCTATGGCGGTTTGGGAGGGTACTGATGCCGTTATGTTGTCTGAAGAGACAAGTATCGGACAGAATCCTGCCAAGGCAGTTCAAGCGATGGCGAGAATTGCTGAGGAGGCCGAGGAGGAAATGTCTGATAGAATAACACCGGAGAGAAAGAGTGATGCGAATGAACTTCAAGCACAGGTGATGAGTTTTGCCGCTGGGGTTCTTGCCGATGAGCTGGGAGCCAAGGCCGTTGTTACACCAACGCGTACTGGAAAGTCGGCGCTCTTTGTCAGCAGTACTCGTCCTTGCACGCAGGTGATTGCACCCACTGAAAATGAGCAAACTGCGAGGCGTATGACCCTGTACTGGGGTGTTAGGCCGATCAAGATGCCGCACTTTAATACGGTCGATGAGCTTCTTAGATATGCTGAGAATATGGCTTTAAAGTCAAAATTCATAAAGAAAGGCGATAAGATCGTTATTACGAGTGGTGCACATGGTAGGGAGGATGATATATTGCGACTCGTTGAGGTAAGGGATGTTTGAGAAAGTATGACTATGATATTTGAATGACTACGGGGGATATAGATGGTTCCAATTATTACGCTGATCTTGGTTTTAAGTTTATCGATTGTAATTACGAGGGTAGCTACGGTTGCCCTTACCTATACAGGTTTGTCTCGGGAGGTCGCGAGGTTTCAATCGAGATCTGCATTTACCGGTGTTGGTTTTACGACAGGCGAAGCTGAAAAAGTAGTTAATCATCCAGTTAGAAGAAGGATAGTTTTACTTCTTATGCTTTTCGGAAATGCTGGAATCGTCACCGTCATCGCATCGGTCGTTATGACCTTTATAAGTTTGGAGGTCGTCGGCGGTTCGATGCTGCTTCGTATGGTATTTCTCATCGTTGGTCTCGCATTTGTATGGGTTATCGCTACAAGCAAATGGGTAGATCGTAAATTGTCGAAGATAATTGGATCGATGCTCAAGAAACATACAAAACTGGATGTTCAGGATTACGCAGATCTTTTGCATATGGCCGGTGAGTATAAAGTTGTAGAACTTTATATTGAGGAAAACGACTGGCTCGATGATAAAACGCTCGAAGGTTCAGATTTGGCAGCGGAGGGTTTTCTGGTTTTGGGTATTACCCGTAAAGATGGAAAATATATAGGTGGGCCAAATGGTGCGATGAAACTTTTGGCCGGTGATACACTCATTATATATGGTCGTGCATCAGCCTTTGAAGAGTTAGATAGACGACAGAAGGGTCCGGTAGGTGATAGGGAACATGCGGAAGCGGTTGCTGAGCAGGCAGAAATCGTTGAAGAATCCATAAGGGAAGAACATGTAGTCGAATAGCATTTATTTCGGAGGAACAACTTATGTCTAAGCGAACGATTGGTATTTTAACTGGAGGCGGCGATTGTCCGGGGCTCAATGCTGCGATACGCGGCATCGCAAAAACATCGATACTCGATTATGGTTGGAACGTAATAGGTATTCAAGATGGATACTATGGACTTATGAACGATCTGAAGAGGGAGCTCACTTTTAAAGATGTGTCGAATATCCTTCCACTAGGTGGAACGATCCTTGGAACGTCAAATAAAGCCAATCCCTTTGCTTCTCTGGAAGAGGGGAAAAAACCGATCGACGTTTCGGATCGCGTCGTAGAAAATTTGGAAAAGTGGAATATCGACGCACTCTTTTGTATAGGTGGTGATGGAACGCATGCGATTGCACATCAGCTTTCTAAAAAATATCCGAACATAATTGGTGTTCCAAAGACGATAGATAACGACCTGATGTGCACCGAGCAGACCTTTGGATTTGATACCGCATGCAGCTTCGTGACGGAGTCTCTTGATAGGATCCATTCGACCGCGCAATCGCATCACCGGGTGATGGTGATTGAGGTGATGGGGCGCTATGCCGGGTGGATTGCGCTCGAGGGTGGCATCGCCGGTGGCGGTGATATAATTCTCATACCTGAGATGCCTTTTAGTTGGAAGAAGGTTGTAGAGTCCGTGAAGGTGCGCTCAAAGCTTGGTAAACGTTTCAGTATAGTTGTTGTTTCTGAAGGTGCTCACCCTGATGGTGAGGATATGGTGGTGCGCGAAGTTATTAAAGATAGCCCTGACCCTCTACGCCTTGGCGGAATAGGGGAGATGGTGGCAGATCGTATTGAAAAGGAGACTGGCCACGAATCGCGATACACAGTTCTCGGACACCTGCAAAGAGGTGGCTCCCCTTCATTCTTCGATCGCATACTTGCTACGCGTTATGGTGTTGCGGCAGCCAGACTTGCAAAGGAAAACGATTTTGGAAAGATGGTTGCTCTTCGTGGAACCGATATCGTTTCCGCGAGCATCGAGGCGGCGACTGAAGGCCTAAAGCTCGTCACGCCGGATATGGAACTTATTAAAGCAGCTAAATCCGTCGGCACTTCGTTCGGGGTGTAGCTCAACCCTTTATTTTTAATGCCAACGCACTAGCTTGACCGGAATTCTGGAGTTGTTTGCAAATGTTGTTATTAAGGCTTTCGGATACCGTGTGAACGCTACTTGTATATCTATCTTAGATGGTTTTACTCACAGTTTCTATACGTGGTGAACTTCGGAAGTGCCTTCTTGTTCCCCTTTGGGCCGTAATAAGAACATGACATTTCATAAGATCTTGGGCAGGAACTTGCATCGCTGTCAGTGACCTTGCAAAAACCGATCTTGTTTATAGCATCGGAAAATCTTGTACTGAGTAGCGCCCGCGTATGGAGTGCCCTTTCGGCGTCTCTTAGGTTGTCTCTAAAGCCTCCAAATCTTTCATTTAGGAACTGTACTGCATTTCTCACCGCCACATATGGTTGGACCTTAGGAAAGAGTTCGCGGAGGAGTTCAACGTACATTCCCTTTTCTTGAACAGTCATGCTGGCGACAGGTCTATTCTGGATGAAATCAACTTTGGCAGCATCATTTTCTAAATGACGGTATGCATATTCAATCTGATAGATCCGGTTTGGAACGTGCGCCTTATTATACAATTCTTCTCGTGTGGTCTCGGAACATGCCCAGGGCATATATGCCTCCTTATTAGGTGATACTTAAAGGGGGGTATATATCGTCGTATAATACAAGTAAAGTCCAAATAACTACCTGAATTGCAGGGTTATTTATGAATAGAATGAGAAGCTCTTGTTTGAAAATAACTGAACTATTTGAGTTTCGCCAACTCTCGATCCCAGTGCTTGTTAGCGTGTTTTGAGTATTGATCGGGTGGAACGATAGGCTTCTCGAGTTTCTCAATTGTTTCATCGGAGAGTCTTCCATCCGTCATGACTTCCTTGCCGCATCTCTGAAGGAGTTTTTTATATTTGTACTGGAATGGTTTCAATAGAAGACTCTTCATCTTCATGAGTTCGCCCTCTCCACGGTAAATTTCTGCTGCGACCTCGGTGTGCATATTTCTCGCGACTCTCTTGAAGAGAACTTTGAAGACCTCAAAGTGCGATTGCTCCGGGAAACCGCAATTGGAGATGATTACAAGCTTTGGGAATTTATAGTTGGGAGGCATGACATGTCTGCTCTCACCTCTTTCATCCGTTGTGAAGTGAGGATCGGCAATAGGTATCATCCTATCCATGAAGTTCTTCATGAGGCCGGTGACATTGTCCACATAGACTGGGCAGGCGAATACGATAAAGTCAGTGTCGAATTTAGGAAGCAGCTCCCTCATGTCATCTTCAAAGATGCATTTGCCTGGGGTCTTCGTCCAGCATGCTAGGCAACCTATACAATGATGAATCTTTTTTTCTGACAATAGGACCTGTTCAGCTTCGGCCCCCACGCTTATGGCACCTTTTAAAAATTCATCGACCATTATGAATGTATTTCCGTTTTTTCCTTTAGGACTGCCGTTGAATGCCGTAATTTTCATAACTACCCCCATTTCAAAAAAAGTGTCCGACACCTTTTGTATAATTTCACCAAAAAGTGTCCGACACCTTTTTAGTGTCGTGACATCACTATTTGTTCCGTACCCACGATATCCCTAAAACTTCCGCCCTGGCTTAAGAATCGAATTGCTGTTTCAGGATCTGTGATTCTGACGCCGCAGATGTCGTCTATACCATAATCGAACAGCACAGGCGACATGATTGTGGTGGGGCCAAGTACCATTGAGTATGCATCTTTCGCTAGTGAAGCAATTTTATCGAATGTGTGATTGACGAGTGTTGTACCTGTTATAATTACAATATCGGCCTCGGGGATTACTTCCGATGCCTTGTCTGCGGGAAGATCGCCTGGCTGGGGGATGAGTTCCAACACATCCAGGTGCGAGCAGATCTTTCTGAGTTTGTCAGTGAAGTTAAAATGTCCGACCATCGCGACGCGTTTATTGTTACATAGCTCGAATAGAATTTTTTTTCCGTTGATACGATGCACTTCAGATGGATCTCGTGAGATCATAGAGTTGATTGCGGCAACACCGATTGAGGCTTCGGTCCAATTGTCGGATAACGAATATTGCGCGAGTTCTAAAGATGTTGATTCAGTAAGATGTCCGCAATTGTTTATAGGATCATGATTTCCCGGGGTATTGAGTGTTCGTGGAAAGTTGTATGCAATCCCAAGATGCTTGCTCGAAACGATTGTCGATTTCTGGCAAACTCTTACATCGCTTACCTTGCAATCATCGCTCAGTGTGTTCAAAATATCGGTCAGGGTCTGATTCATGTGTGCAGAATCTTGCATGTCGGCTGTTATGACAAGGAAAATCATCACAAGGTTCACTGCGTTGACTTCAAATCCTTTTCATATAGTGTGATCGAAATTATTTCGAAAAGGAGAAATCATGGATAACGGAAAACAGTCGGTTTTCAAACAATTTCCAGGGACATTCTGGATTGGCAATTGTATGGAAATCTTTGAGCGGATGTCGTGGTATGGTTTCTTCGCGCTATCATCATTATATATAACGGGTTCTGTAGCGAGTGGCGGCTTGGGCTTTAGCTCTGAGGACAGGGGGCTTCTACAGGGTGTTGTCACATTTTTCATATATCTCTTTCCATTTTTTACAGGTGCTCTTGGTGACAGGTATGGTTTCAAGAAGATGCTGCTAATTGCATACTGTGTACTTTCTCCGGCATACTATCTCTTGGGACAGATGAAGAGCTTCCCGGCATTTTTCGGTGCATTCTTTCTCGTAGGTATCGGTGCTGCTATTTTCAAACCACTGATTGTTGGGACGATTGGTAAAACTACCACTAAGAAGACCGGATCGCTCGGGTTCGGAATTTTTTACATGATGGTCAATATAGGTGGGTTTGCTGGCCCGTTTATCGCTGCGGCTATTCGTAATACGGGATGGAACTACGTCTTCATCGCATCTTCGATCTGGATCGCACTGAATATTCCGATCCTTCTCCTCTTCTACAAGGAGCCGACGCATGAATCCACATCGGATACGAAGCGAAGCTTTAAGCAGGTCATGGTCGATATGATGGAGGTGCTTGGCAACGGGCGTTTTTTTGTGACGATCTTTGTCGTTCTCTTCATATTTGTTCTCGGGTCAAAGTGGTTGTCGGTGGGTGAGGTCTTCACATACGCAGGTATTTGGATTGGACTTAATCTGCTGGTGGATTTTTTACTCAGGCTGTCAGGTGCGAAGAGTGGTTGGATGAAGGTAGGTAATACCCGATTCCTGGTTTTCTTGCTTCTACTTTCAAGCTTTTGGGTGGCTTTCAATCAGATTTTCATCACGCTTCCTGAATACATCAGAGACTTTTCAAATACGGCACCACTGATGAGCCAGTTCGCAGATTGGTTGTCGAGAATTGGTTTCAGCCAGGGTGCCGTGGATACTGTTCGCAGTATCCTTGCTACGTCAGATGGAAAAATAAAACCGGAACAGATAGTCAATATTAACGCGCTAGCTATTATTTTCTTTCAGATAATCGTCTCATTTTTTCTGACGCGTCTGAAAGCGCTCGTTGCAATTATGCTGGGTATTGGTGTTAGCGCTATCAGTTTCGTAATGCTGGCATTTGGTGTTAATCCGTTGTTCGTTATCCTAGGTGTATTTATCTTCTCCTTCGGTGAGATGATGGCATCACCGAAAGCGAAGGAATACACAGCACATGCTGTGGCACCGCCGGATAAGGTGGGCCTCTATATGGGATACTACATGTGGTGTAACGCCCTTGGAAATCTGTTCGGTGGGATTCTTTCTGGTCGTCTGTACGGATGGCTCGCTAGGGATTTAGGTAGGCCTGATATCATGTGGTTCATCTTTGCTGGGCTGTCGGTTTTCTGTGCCTTCCTGCTCTTCATCTATCACAAAACAGTTGGTGTGAAGATTGAAAGGGAGAGCGAGGCCCATGCATAAGTGCAGGTAATATACTTATACATTGAAAGGCGGCCTGTTTGGCCGCCTTTTTTATGATAGTGTGTTTATACTGAATCCGGTTCGAACCAGCGAAATAGTCTGCGCTTCTGCTTATCGTCGAATTCTCCCACTAAAATCATGACAAGATCTATGATCCACCAGATGACAAATCCGCCACCGGTGAGGAGCATTATGATGCCTGTCCAAATTTTCCCTGTGTAGTATCGATGGGCACCGAAGAGGCCTAGAAACCAGCAGAGCAGAAGAGCGACGAAACGAGATTTGGGTGAATAGTCCATAAAACCTCCAGATTGAGATTCAGATTTAGGTTGAGTGCGTTTGGGCAAATTAGCCATATTTTTAACCTTTATATCAATGTTAATTTTTCCTCAACCTTAGCCTTAAACTTAATCTAAAAACAGCACATTATCTCTTGTGTAAAAGGTTGCTATGGCGTAATTAGCGGGGCTTGGATCAATATAATGAAAGGGGTAGAAGAAGATGACAAAGGGTAAAGTGAAGAAGGTGGTGCTGGCGTATTCAGGTGGCCTCGACACGACGATAATCGTGCCATGGCTCAAGGAGAATTATGGGTGTGAAGTGATCGCCTACGCAGCGGATGTGGGACAGGGTGATGAATTGAACGGTCTTGAGGAACGAGCGAAGCTCTCCGGCGCCGATAAGGTATATATTGATGATCTCCGACAGGTATTCATGACGGACTATGTCTTCCCTATGATTCAATCGGGGGCAATTTATGAGGGGAAGTATCTCCTCGGCACGTCAATAGCACGGCCACTGATCGCCAAAAGGATGATGGAAGTTGCTGAGAAGGAAGGTGCTGATGCCGTAGCGCACGGCTGTACAGGTAAGGGCAACGATCAGGTACGTTTCGAATTCACTTTTAAGGCGTTCAATCCGACGCTTCGGGTGATAGCTCCGTGGCGCGAGTGGGATATCCGATCGAGAGAGGATGCAATCAAATATGCGGAGGATCGCAATATACCGCTGACCGTCACGAGGGAGAAGATTTACAGTCATGACAAGAATCTCTGGCATCTTTCAAGTGAGGGCGCTGAGCTTGAAGATCCATGGCAGGAGCCTTCAAAGAAGGTTCACTCACTGACAGTCGATCCAGAAGAAGCTCCGGATACGCCGGATACGATTACAATTTCCTTCAAGAGTGGCATACCTACCGGCATCGATGGTAATGATATGGATCCAGTTTCGCTGCTCACAGAGTTGAATGAACTGGGCGGCAAGCACGGCGTCGGCAGAATCGACATGGTGGAGAACCGCTTCGTAGGAATGAAATCAAGAGGTGTCTATGAGACTCCTGGTGGTACGATTCTCTATACGGCTCATCGTGAGGTTGAAAGCCTTGTCCTTGATTTTGATACGATGCACTACAAGAATTCGATGGCGCCGAAGTATGCGGAGCTCGTCTACAATGGACTTTGGTTTGCACCACTCCGGGAAGCGATAGATGCCTTTATGAAGGAAACACAGAAGAACGTTACGGGTGATGTAAGGATCAAACTCTATAAGGGTAATTGTATGGTTCTCGGTCGTCGCTCACCATATTCATTGTACCATGAGGAGTTTGCGACCTTCGGAAAAGAGGATGTCTACAACCAGAAGGATGCCGAAGGTTTTATCAACTTATACGGATTGTCTGTGAAGGTCAGAGCTCTCATGGAGATGAGCAAGGATAGGGATCTTACCGGATATCAGGCACCTAACTATAGTAAAATCAAACGGGACTAGGAGATGACAGAAAACAGAGGACAGAATATATAATGATCTGACTTCTGACATCTGTCATCTGACTTCTCATTTAGGAGTCAAAGATGACACTCTGGAAAGGTAGATTTGAAAAACCGATGAGCCAGGCTATGGCTAAGATCGGTCAGTCGCTTGTAACGGATATGCGGCTTTTCCCTTATGAGATTGAGGTGAATCGTGCATATTCCATCGCCCTTCAGAAGGTAGGCGTTTTGAATGAAGAGGATGTGCAGAAAATTCACGTCGCATTGGATGAGATGTTGAATGAATATGAGGCTGGGGAATATACGACAAGAAAATATACTGACGAGGATGTTCATTCCCTGATCGAAAGACGACTAACAACAAAGGCAGGCCCAGCTGGCGCGAAGATTCACACCGGACGCAGCCGCAACGATCTTATGCTTGCCGATGTCCATCTTTACCTTCGGGATCAGTGTCAGCTGATGAAGAAGCAGATCGGTGATCTGGGACGCGCTCTTCTTAGACAGGCTGATAAACATATGGGCACAGTTCTTCCTGGATACACGCATATGCAGAGAGCACAGCCGATCAGCCTTGCTCATTACCTGTATTCATTCTGTTTCTACCTATATGAGGATGCCAAGAGGATCGATACAGTTTTGGAAGGGCAGCTCGCGCTCTTTCCTCTCGGGGCGGGTGCGATAGCAGGTTCGGGTTTCCCAATAGACAGGGAACTCATGGCGAGAAGGCTTGGCTTCAAGGGGGTATCTGAAAATAGCATACAAACTATTTCCAGCCGCGATGAATTTTTGGAACTGGGTAGTGCGTTGGCTATGGTCATGGTCCATCTTAGCCGCTATGCGGAGGATTTGATCATTTGGTCGACCAGGGAGTTCAACTTTGTCGAACTGGATGACAGCGTTACTACCGGAAGCTCCATGATGCCGCAGAAGAAGAACCCAGATTCGTTGGAGCTCATCAGAGGCAAGGCTGCACGTATTATAGGTGATCTGCAAACGCTCTTTACACTTCATAAGGGTTTACCGCTTACCTATGCCAGGGATCTCCAAGAGGATAAGCCAGCCCTCTTTGATATGATAGAGAATACTGAAATATCTCTCGAGATGTTCACCGAAGTGATTGCCACTATCAAGGTCAATGTGGAGGTGATGGAAGGTTCATTGAGTTCTGAACTCATTGCAACAGATCTTGCAGATTATCTTGTGAAGAAGGGAGTGGCCTTCAGGGAGTCGCACGAGGTGATTGCGAATCTTTTTAAATCGTTATCTCTGGGTGGAACTCTGACTATGAAGGATTTGAAAGCTGCGTCGCCTCTCTTCGAGGATGATGCCGAAAAAATATTAGATCCTAAAGAAGCGGTTAAGCTTCGCGATGTGTTGGGAGGCACTGGGCCTGAATCACTAATGAGACAAAAACGTATCCTGTCGAGGTACTTTTCTGGATAGTATTGTAAGGAGGATCGATGGAGTTATCTGTAAAAATCAAAGAGGGTATTCACTGGATAGGCGTCAATGATCGTTCGACCGATATCTTCGAAGGTATGTGGCCGCTGCCTAAGGGCGTATCCTATAATTCATATATAATAGATGATGATAAGGTAGCCATTCTCGATACTGTTAAGCATAACTCCTATGAACGCTTCCTGGGTAAAATTAAGTCTGTGATAGGTGATAAAAAGGTCGATTATCTGATCGTCAATCATATGGAACCGGATCATTCTGGATCTATAAAGTTGCTGTTGAACGAATATCCGGAGATGAAGATCATAGGCAATAAAAAGACGGTCGGCTTTCTTGAAAACTTTTTTGGGATTACCTCGAACATTGAAGTCGTGGATGATGCTGGAGTTCTGAACCTCGGCCGTCATAAGCTTACGTTTCATCTAACTCCCATGGTCCACTGGCCCGAGACGATGGTTACATACGAAACTACAGAAAAGATTCTCTTTTCGGCTGATGCTTTTGGCGGTTTCGGTGCGCTCACCGGTGGTATATTTGATGATGAAGTGGATATTGCATACTTCGAAGATGAGATTCTCAGATATTTTTCAAACATAGTTGGCAAGTATTGTGTGATGGTTCAGAAGGCGATCCAGAAACTGCAGGGGATAGATATACAGATCATTGCTCCAACGCATGGACCTATTTGGAGAAGCGATCCTGCGAGCATAATAAAACGCTACGATAGATGGAGTAAGCATGAAGCTGAGGCTGGCGTGGTCATCGTCTATGCATCGATGTATGGGAATACGGAAACGATGATGGAGGCGGTGGCGAGGGGAATGGCGGAGCATGATATCAACCGTATTCGGATTCACGATGTTTCCAGAACCCATGTTTCCTACTTGATTCGGGATGCTTGGCGCTTCAAGGCGCTGATTCTCGGCAGCCCCACTTATGACACGCGTCTTTTTCCGCTTATGGATCAATTTATAAAGTTCCTTAAACATAAACAGCTAAAAAACCGTATCTTGGGACTCTTTGGCACCTATGGTTGGAGTGGTGGCGGTGTTTCCACTCTTAAGGAGTTTGCTGAAGAGGGAAATTGGGATTTGGTGGATCCAATAGTGGAGGCGCACTGTTCACCGACTGACGAAGATCTCAATCAGTGCTTTACACTTGGTAAGCGAACTATTGAAAAAATAAAAAGTTATGAAACCTGCGGATAACGTAGGGGACGTTTCTCCATGGTATAACTAGTTGTAAATATTTAGGTATTTAACTCACCTGCCAACCATCCAACGCATGAATAGTTACAGCAGCTTAAAAAAACTGCATGTCCCCTTATAGTGTCAATGATAACAATATGTTAAGCATATAGGAAACGTCCCCTGGCTATACACAAGTTAAACAGTTATCAATTCTCTTGACCTTCTCCAATCTGTGTGTTCTTAACAATAACAATTCTTGTTATTATTTAAGGTCTGGGCATGCAAATTCATACGAGGATGACTAAACAGAAGCGGGTGATAGTAGAGGAGCTGGCAGGGATGCGCACACATCCGACAGCGAATGAGGTCTATCAATTGGTTCGCAGCCGGCTTCCAAAGATCAGTTTGGCTACCGTTTATAGAAATCTTGAACAGCTTTCAGAGGACGGCAGTATCAGACGTATTGATATCTGCGGTTCGCAGAGGCGGTTCGATCCCATCGTAGAGCCACACCATCATATGCGTTGCAACATTTGCAAATCGGTCTATGATCTTCCAGTTCAAAAGCTGGAGGAGTTGGAGGGGTGTATGGGAAAATGTGGAGAGTATACCTTAACGGGATACAATTTAGCATTTTGTGGCGTATGCCATAGATGCGATAAATAATTGTTTATGCCTTAGAGGGCAGAAAGGAGATTTAAGATGCAGTTAAAAGGATCACAAACAGAAAAAAATCTACTAACAGCGTT
>JABGOS010000035.1 GCA_018645265.1 Deltaproteobacteria bacterium | reverse complement strand
CGCTAGTTTGATCTCCATCAATATAATTAACCCATTGTAGGACTACTTCAACGCATCTGCTTGTATCGTTCCAATTGTCTGCGGTGATGTTTGTGTAAATCTGAGTTATAGCAACTCCAACTATACCTTCGCTAAAAACATATGTGCAGCTGTCAAGGCCATCGCAGATATTGCCACCTACTGCAGGGCTCACACCTGAATCATCGGTCTCTGATGCAAGAAGAACATAATATCCATTCGAAATATCCGAATATTGTGATGAGTCATACATGGTTACTGATGATGTGAAGGCGATTGTTGTAGAATTCAAAGAATCGAGCGTTATGCTATCTCCATCCGCAATACCGGCACCCCAAGAGAGATCTTCATTGGGTGAGGTGACAATATTGCATGTTGCATTATTTTCGGCTCCTATCGTCATGCATCCTGTTTCGCCGGCATCGCTTGCCAATTGGCATAGGCATAATAAAAATCCAGTGTCGTCCAAATACTCAGCAGCTAGTGTCTCAAAATCGGTATAAGTAATCGTAACCCCCTCCTCCAGATTACCCTCATAGGTGCAATCATCGCTGCTATATACTTCAGAACATTCTACTGCTGTTACATCCGCTGCTGTTGTAAATGTTATCGTATCACCTGCAAACGCCTCTCCATCGGCGTAAAAAATTCCGCTCATTGAACTCTGCTTCGCAGGTGAGATGCTGGCTGAACTTGTTCCTGCTTCAAGACATGCCGTATACTCGACACTCTTTGTGAGGTCATCGGTCGGATCCAAAGTACATACCGTTTCTGATTCACATTCGACGGATGCGTCTATCGCATCGTCTGGGTCACAATCATCGCTATCGCCCTTCACCATGTAGAATGTAGTGGTTGTGACGGTTGAGGTTTCAACCGCCTTGCTGAAGGTGTATGAAAAAGAGCTCGATACATTGACATCTGTTGAACCCTCCACACCCTCAAGTGCGATTGGAATATCAGTTGGTGTGGACGGGCCGGATGCGGCCCCTCCACAGCCTGAGAAAAGTGCTAGCGTAACTATCAGGGACCATAAAGTGTTTTTAAACATATCCGCAGCTCCTACGTGCGATGTTAGCTAGGCCTCACACCGGCCGTCGATTACATATGCTATAGAGAACGGTCTATCATCCTTTGTGTTGCAGTAGTTGCCTGTTTCATTGCCATTACCATCCAGTGGTTTTATTAGTTTAATGAGAAGAAGGAAGTGGTAAGGTGTGCCATCGCTGGCAGTCTCATCGTCGGCTATTCGATATATTGTCACTGAGGCAGAAACACGGGCTCCATTATCTGGATTCTCCATAACCAAATAGCTCGCATCGTTTTTGTCGTAAGATATGATGATCGATGTGTCGTCAAACTGAACCATGTCATCCGGATCTATGTCGGTATCAAAAAAAGGCAAGGATCCATCATAATAACTTGAGAGGAATAGGCCGAAGTGTCCTTCTTCCTGATTCTCATCTTCCATTCGGATCTGTAGACCATCATAATCAGCAGGAGAATCCGGTCCGTACATATCGTAAACTGAACTGCATGCGCTGGATTCATCTATCTCCTGATCCGTATCCCATCCGTGAACCGCAGCTCCCAAATATTCTCCAGAATCATTTCTGCATGCTATTGCGTGTTCCAAGATAGTTTTTTTTGAACTGTCCGCATCGGTAGAAAAAGCCTTGGCGCGGAAATTTTCAAGGCCCCCGTCATCTGCAATGAGAGCCATTTGACTGTCGTTGTAATTATATGTTGGCTCGCTGCTCCCTGCGATGCATGTGTCATAGAAAGTACTTGTGAACGGTGTGCATCCAGAATATCCGAGGCTGTTGCTCAACTGACAAATACAAGTCATATGAGTTTCGTTCATACCATAGTTATCGGCAATGAATTCCATATCGCTATAGCTGAATGTGTCACCTTCATCAGGCTCAGACATGCCATCCCAACTGCAGGTATCACTGGAGTATATCTCGCTACAGAGTGTAAGCGTCATCGTCGTTGCTGTGATGAATGTTATGCTATCACCTTCGAACGCTTCTCCATCCGCATAGAATATGCCACTCGTCGTGCTCTCCTTTGTGGGCGAGATACTTGCGGAAGCTGAGCCAGCTTCGAGGCATACTGTGTACTGAACACTTTCTGTAAGGTCTTCAGTTGGGTCTAATGTGCATTCAGTGTTTGAGGAGCATTCAACTGAAGCATCGATTGCGTCATCTGAGTCACATGAGTCTTCCCCGTCACCAGCCACAATATAAAATGTGTCCGTAGTTACTGTTTCAGTATCAACCGCCTTGCTGAAGGTGTATGCAAAGGAACTCGACACATCGACATCAGTTGCGCCCTCTACGCCTTCGAGTGCGATTGGAATATCCGTTGGCGTGGACGGGCCGGATGCAGCCCCGCCACAGCCGACGAAAAAGGCCAAAATAATAAGCAGGCAATATGGAGATCTTCTGGACATATCCCCCTCCTTTGCTTCGCTCTCCTTATATAGCAAATATTGTGCCTTTTTGTTTTTTAATAGGCCGATGTAACTATCTGATATCATTGCTTTATAGTGCTGGTAAATAATGTAAGGTTGTAAGGGTGGGTATAATCTAACCCTGCATCATCAAGAGATTGACGCTTTTTTGATTCGCAAGAGGATTGGAGGGTATAGGCAATTATCACAAAAGGTGGAT
>JABGOS010000007.1 GCA_018645265.1 Deltaproteobacteria bacterium | reverse complement strand
CGGGTCTTTCCAGCTGCCAGGGTAAAGGCCTCTTGCTGACGATCATACTGGGGTAGTGCATAGCAGAAGAATACTCCACTTGTATACCCACCTCGATGTTCTCGGCCACTGTAAATTGCGCCAGGTAGCTGATGCAAGTAGTCCCCAAGGTCAGGATCCTCTTTGAGTAAATCCTGATATTCCAGATGCATCTCTTCTATCAGTGTTTTGTGACCCTCGTAGCCTTCGTTGAATTCTTTCAAGGCTTCGTAGTCATCATCAGGTGTGAGCAGCTTTTTGCCCTCTATCCCTAGCGTTTTAGAGATGAGTAGCGTTTTCTGAGTCACTCGCTTGTAAAGTGAAAGAAGCTTGTTCAATTCATCAGGGGGCAGGAAATTCCAATAGGCGATTTTCCCACGCCACTTCGCCTCCTCAGGGTGATCAGCCACGATACGAATTTCAGTACCCGGGTTCATCCTTCTGTCCACACGGCCAATCCTCTGCATGAGTCGAACTGGATTCCAGTGAATATCATAGTTGATGAGGCGCCCTGAGTCTTGGAGATTCAGACCCTCTGAAAGCACATCTGTAGAAATGAGGACCTTAATTTCATGCTTGCCCTCGGCTATAATTTCTTCACTAGATGATCGATTATAATAGGGGGCAAAGCATCGGATGATTTCAGCACGGGAGCGTTTAGTTGAGCCGTCAACTTCCGTTAAGCCGGTGATTCCATTTTTCTTTAACTGTTGGTATAAATACCTCGCGGTATCTGCATATTCAGTGAAAACGATAACCTTTTTATTGATGAGGTCTTGGCTTTTCAATAGCCGGATTAGCTTCTTTAGTTTATCATCTTTTTCAGGGTTGAATTTCTTGGTCTCTCCAATAAATGTAACCACCTGGTCGAGATCTTGGAAAGTATCCTGAATGATCTGGTCAACCTCGAACTCTGCTCGATCCAATGGCTCGATATCAATCTTAGTTTCTTCAGATTCGATATCCTCCTCCTCATCAACAGGGTTATTGCCCCATAGATCAAGTTGCTGGTGATATGCATAATCCAGAACCTCAGCATTTCTACGCTTCCACACTTCCAGGCGTTTTTTCTCTGATTCGGAATTGCTATTCACGTCAATAAAGGTCATCATCTTCCGAATTAATCTGTCACATGATAATTCAAATGCTCTCACTGAGCTTTCAAAGCGCTTCAAAAACAGAGTACGAATCAAGCCAACAACTTGTTTTTGGCGGCCTTCTTCGAAGAGATCTTTCTTGTCCTCAGGTCCAATGTAGTATTTGTATGGGTAGTACATGGTCAGAATGAACAAAGGGTCCGTTTTCTCAAAGGCGTTCTCAATCAGAGTAAGCAGGGCTCCGTAAGTCTTGCTGATTGAATATTCGGCTACCTGAGGTGTACTCCGCGTAGGAAAGATGGCTGATTTCTCATCCTCTTTAAGTTGGCTCTCCCTAACATAGGTCCTACTTCGCTGAACGACCATTTCTTCAAAGATCTTATCCCGACTCATAATTGCATTCACTTGCGGGATAATCTCATTAAGGGCGACTTCTTCATCACCTAATTCCTGTCGAAGTGCACGTTCACGTGCTATGAAATAGCCACGTAGATGAGGGATCCCGAGAGTCTTCTGGAAATAGGCTTCGTCGCTGCGGCTAAAGAGTTCAATCATATTCCGCATATCTGCTATCCGATTATTAATCGGCGTTGCTGTAAGCATGAACAGCTGCTTATCCCGATCCGTATTATCCATCAAATCAAACAGTTTGTAATACCTGGAGCGACCCTCGCCAGAATCTGAATCACCTTTTTTGCCTGTGTTTCTAAAATGATGTGCCTCATCAATAATGATTACATCGGCAAGCCTGGCGATATGCCTAAAGCGCTCAGGGTATTCACCCTCTCGACCAAGATCAGTATGGCTAAAAACAGCCAGGTTACTAAAGTCAACTCCGCCACCCACGCCACCTATATGTGGCAGATAATCCTTGATGTGCGGTTCCCAGACACCTTCCTTAGCTGCTTTTGGTGCGAAGAGAACTACCCGTTTATTCTCCATTAGGATCAATCTTTCGATTAGCATCAATCCAACGAATGTCTTACCAAGTCCAACTCCGTCACAAAGGAAAGCACCATTGTGTTGTTGGGCAATCTTCATCAATGCCCAGTAGCCTTCCTTTTGATACCTGTCCAGAACGGGGAACATCTTAGATTGCTTTTGCTCCCATTCTCCGGATGTCATTTCGTGCCCCTGGAAGTATTCAAACAAAGCTTTTGTGTAGACATCAAACGGCGTGTAAAGCTTTGTATGGCGAGTAATAACTTTCAGGATATCTTCTGTAATGTCCTCAGCAACATCCCAATGCTCATTGTACCAATTCTGTAGCTCAGCAACTTCCTGGTTACTTTGTATCTGAATATTCAGCTCGATATTTTGATTTAGACCCGGATAGGTGAAATTGCTTGATCCAACCAAGGCCTTGGAACCCACCACCTCAAGCTTAGCGTGAGTGATATAGGCTTTCGCATGAAATTTATCCCGATTATAGACCCTGCATTCAATTTTACCTGTCTTTAATCCTTCAACAATTGCAGCAGTCCCATTTAGGAAGGGATCGATCGTTTTCTTCGACTCGATGCTATCATCAAGTTTCTTCTGAGCTTTCTCACGGATGGCCTCCAACAACATCTTTTTGGTTCTCTGTGTTACCTCAT
>JABGOS010000075.1 GCA_018645265.1 Deltaproteobacteria bacterium | reverse complement strand
ATTTAGGTTTGGTCGAGGCATCGGAGCCCTTTGTAGCTGAACTTCATCCAAGTATGACGGCGACCGATCGAAGAAAGATTATCAGACAGTCGGCGCGTTCCGTTCTTCCTAACGCATGTGAGACTAAAGTTTTCATAACAGCAAATGCTAGGGCTCTTCGCCATTTCTTTGAGATGCGTGGATCGCTTCATGCTGATGCAGAAATACGCGAGCTTGCAGTTACGATGTGTCGACTCATTAAAGAGGAATCTCCAAACATCATGGCAGATGTGAATGTTGTTTTGGAGGATGGCATTGAAACGGTAGCCGTGGTTCACTCAAAGGTATGATCAAAAAGCGTTCTACGCTTTTTTGAATAATCTTCCCCACACCCCTTCAGTTTTTACGGTAACCCAGAAGCTTCCAAGGGCGACGCATAGTCCTGCAATGACATCAGCTACATAGTGTTGTTTTACGAATATTACCGAGATCGCAACGATTACGGCCATAGCCAAAACGGCCCACCTGGCCACTTTATGGTTTTTCCAAACGATTAGTGTGGCGAAGGTCGGATAGGTCACGTGGAGGGATGGAAAACAATTATACGGAAGATCTACATGAAAAATCAGGTTCGTCAGGGATGCATGGAAACCCGTCATTGCGGAAACATCTGGTCGCATGGTCATCTTTACGGGAACAAGCATGAAGAATAGATAGCAGACAGTTGTTGCTATAAAGAAACCGACTATAGCTCTCTGCCAATCACTTACATTATCAATTATAGCACAAGCAACAGCCATACCTCCGTATACGCAGGCATATCCCAATATAAAAGCCGGAATGAACGGTATGCCGTGCTCAAAGGGAAGGGAGAGATCGTAGAAGAATGTTTTCTGAGAGGTGATCCAGTTGATGGTCATATACCCTGCGGTGAAGTACCCGAGCATCAGCAGAAACCAATTTATCTTTTCCTTTGTTGAAATGCTTTTCATAACCCTCCTGTCGGGACGGCTATATACTATTATGGGGTGTTCGATCAACAAGCTTTTGACTTGCACATATAGTTTCTATGATGCTAGGAGATGCAAGGAAGTCAAACTAGGAGGAGATATGGATAAAGAAGCGATAGAGAAGGTATTAAATGAAAAAGTTAGGCCGAGACTGGCTGCCGATGGCGGAGGTGTCGATCTGATTGAAGTGAAGGATGACAATACCGTTGTTGTGAAACTCACAGGTGCCTGCGGAGGGTGTCCCTTTTCACAGATGACTTTAAAGGCAGGCGTTGAGGCTGAGTTGAAAGCGGCGTTTCCAGAGATCAAGGAAGTTGTTGCGGCGTAATCGGATATTTTCTGTAAGTATGACGAAAATAAGGGCGTGATCATTGAGATCGCGCCCTTTTGCTTTTTTAATATAGATATATTACATCATTCTTTGTATGTAGCCTTAGATGTTTCAGATTCCCACATCTCCACCCCTATAACCGGAAGGCCCAGCTCCTTGGACTTATTAAAAATTATTTGAGCGATATTTTCAGCAGTTGGGTTTGTCGCGATAGCGAGATGTCTCTCACCAAGCTCATCGAGGGCACTTTTTATTGGGTCGTCGTTTGATATTATCAGGTTGTGATCGAGGCTCTCTGATATCCAATTTCCAATGCTATTTTTGAGTGCATCGAAATGAACGACCATGCCATTTTCATCCAAATTATTACTACCCAAATTGATAGTAACCTTTGCTGAATGGCCGTGTAGGTGTCTGCACTTTCCCTTATCTCTAAGAAGCCTATGTCCGTAGCAGAATGAAAAAGTTTTTGATACTGTATACATATTGATTCTCCATTTGGTGAGGGATTATTTCAAAAGTCTTTGCCGTCTAAGGTTAGAATTCTACCTGTTATTTTGCATTCTTTGGAACAAAGTGAGTCAATGAGGTCCAGAATTTCATCGGTGCTTGTAGGTCGATTGGCAGGAGTTCTGCTCAGTAGATTATTCCACTTCTCATCACTCATGTCCCGAGGCCTGGTTACGATGTATGGGGCAATGCCATTTACCAGAACGGTTGGCGCTAAAATCTTTGAAAGCCCTCTTACTAGAGCATCGATACCGGCTTTGGATATACAATATGGTAGGTAATTCCCGTATGGTTTATTTGCAGCTATATCTGAAAAGAGAATAATTCTACCCACCGCATCATCCATATGTTCTGCAATCGCCTGTGAAAGAAAGAATTTAGATTTTAGATTTGTATTTATAGCTTCATCCCAATCTGACTCCGAAACACTTCCAAACGGGGTTTTATTGAATGTTGATGATGTATCGATCAGTAGATCTATTTTCCCCAAAAGATCGTGGGCCATTTCTGCTAATTTTGCGGCATTTTCTGCATTCGAGAGGTCGATACTCAGTATTTTTGCTTTAGAACCAGCTGCAATCGATTCTTTTTTTAAAATTTCCGCTTTATCGCAGGAATTATGGAAATGGAGGAGGAGATTATTTTCATGCTTCGCCAGTGCTCCGGTGATGGCGGTGCCAATTGCTCCGGTGGCTCCGGTGATGAGAACCCTTTTATTCCTTATATTCATGCCGCTCTCCTATAGCAGATTTTTTGACATTTCCAGCCATTTTAACGGCACATTTGATATTAATGATATATTTAGTATCAGTTTGAGAATTTCTACTGCAAGTCCAAAATAGCCATTACGACCCGAAATAAATTATTTAATTATATCAGCTAGTTAGTGGAAGTTGAAATACTATTAAAAACCTTAGCTACGGCATGAAGATTGCAAATATCTAACTTACTTATTCGAAGAGGAGCTAACAGATGAAGAACATGAGAATAATTATATTTCTATCGCTAGCTGTGATGTCGATTCTGTTTGCGGGATGCAAAAATCCGTTTCCACAAAATCCGGAAGATTACAGCATAGAGCTCAAGAAGACAGGGAACTTTGATTATATCAACGTATACTTTCAACTAAACAAAGATTTTGTCCCAGTGTATGAAAAATATCAGGAACACATCACATATGGGGCTCAGGTAGACGGTGAAACGGAACAGCAGTATCAGCAAAATGTTCAATGTGAGGTGTTGGATGTAAATACGAGGGATTCAAAATGCTCAATTGTAGTTATGGGCATGTCCCCATTTTCAGCAGATGAAAGCCTAGAAATAACGATAAGTCTATCAATCAACGATAGTAAATGCGACGACTTCATGGCGGAAGCGGGGGCTAACATTTGCACAGCTACAACTCCGCACCTGCTAACATCTGGAAACGAAGTTGTTGATGTGAGCACGGCAGGTCAAGACGTTTCAGATGAAACAGTCTACCAAGAGGACAGTCCCTTGTTGTCTGGTGATTATGGAACGATATGTGCGGACAGCCCGATGCATGGTGATTGTGATTATGATAAAGATGGAGTTTCGAATCGTCTCGATCCATGCGTTGAAGAACCGGAGGAGTTTTCTTCAGATGGTAAGACACCACTTGATGGCATAAATGATGGTTGTCCGAATAGTAGTGCAGGTGGGCAGACAGGTCAGAAGTATTCAAACTCAAACAACTCATTTGATCAGACTGGGGGAGGTTCAGCCTATCCCCAGGGCGGATATCTTTCATCGGGAGGTAGTAAATGTAGTTTTGTGCAGGGTTCTACGTTTAGTCTGGCTGAGGTGATTCTGATGTTGATGCCACTTATAGTCATCTCGCTTGGATACGCAAGCATTCTGAAAAGAGTTGGGTGTTGCCTGCGAAAGGATGAGATGGAGAGGGATAAACAGGTATAGAATTGAGGAGATTATGAATAATACAACTTCCATATTAAGAATAAAAATGTGGCACGTTCTTGCGTCCGCTGTTTTTGTACTAGCCACATTTTTAAATAGTCCAACTTTATTTGCAAGCGATGCCGTTCTTGTAGGTATCGGTGAGAATGAAGAGGGTGAGACTGTAGTCGTAGAACGTCAAAACTATTTCTGGGACCATGAAGCGGAGGTTCTTGTTGACGATATCAGCAACAAACTTAAATTTGATATGGGATATGGCAACCATCCTTCCAGTGAAGTCGCTTCCTTAATCGATAATATAAGTGATGCAGATGTTAAGCTGGCCTTGAGATATTCCAAAAAAGATCTTCCACAATGGATCGACCAACAGTACCCACCTATTTCAGAATGTAGTCATGACTCGCAGTTAAAGCGAATAGTATGTGAGTTTGACATAGAGAGGTTGTTCAGCTGTCGTGGTTTGGACTCTAAATATAATCCCGCTGAAGCAAGGTTAGAATTTCAAGTGGACGCGGAGACAAAATATTATACTTCCAATTACCACAACCTTAACGATATGAAGGTCAAATATGAGGGTGAGTGCGACATTGGAAAGTGTGAGGAAATAGCTGATTTAACCTGTGGTGGAGATGTTGAGTCGATACAGATTGCCGGAAGCATTACCGCAGTGGATTTAGGTCCATTCAATAAAATATTTATATCAGAGCATGAATCGCAATGTGTGGTCACGGATGGTGGAATGGGGTTTGAATGTAGCCTCAAATACGACGATGAATATCCAAAGAAGTTAGTCATGGATGATAAGTATTGTGATATGGATGAGCTGACGGCGGATGTTAAAAAACAGAAGGACAAGTTGGAGGAGTTGAAGTGTGCAGCAGATCCTAAAGGATTAAATTGTGACTTCGATAAAGATGGTGTAGTAAACCGCCTCGATCCATGTATCGATACGCCGGAGGCCTTTGAGGAGGGAAGTCGTACACCACTTGATGGCATAAATGACGGTTGTCCGAATAGCAGTCTAGGTGGTCAGACAGGTCAGAAGTATTCAAAATCGAATAACTCATTTGATCAGGCTGGAGGGGGTGGAGGTTCCGCCTATCCCAAGGGTGGATATCTTTCATCGGGAGGTAGTAAATGTAGTTTTGTGCAGGGTTCTACGTTTAGTCTGGCTGAGGTGATTCTGATGTTGATGCCACTTATAGTCATCTCGCTTGGATACATGCGTGTTCCAGGTAGGGTGAAAGAGTCTATTCAGAGAAGAGTTCTGAAAAAAAACGATAGCCGATAGGGGGGTGAGGATGTTTATCAAAAAGTTTATCACCGGGTTTGCTCTTGCAGTTCTGATAGTTGGAATTTCAGGTGAATTGTTTGCACCCAATAGAAGAAACGTTGAGAGCGAATGTGATAATTATGTTCCGCCATCCTCATTTTCATATCTTGAAATAAAATACATATCTGGAAACAATGAGGAGAGCTATGTCGTATGTTTTAAGAATATTGGTGAAAAAGAGCCCTCAATGTATATCAATTCAGACTTGCTTTCAATGACCCCCCTTTCTGGAAAATTATTGGAAGTGCTCGATGGATTTCTCGCTGATGATGTTGGCTTGGATTTGGATGGCGGGGATATGTGTTATTACGCTGATACCGGGGGTAAACCCGGTAGTGCATTTGATGGTAACGTTACAAACGTCGCTATGAAGCTCCCCGGTGAAGCCTGTATGATTAAGCTGGAATTTGATTTTGCAAAGGCTGACTATGTTTTTGATGATAGTCAGGAGGCCGAGGAGACCCATAAGAAGCTATGCGAGACACAGCCAACTCATGGAGATTGTGATTATGATGGTGACGGAGTTTCGAACCGCCTCGATCCATGTATTGAAGAACCAGAGGAGTTTTCTTCAGATGGTAAGACGCCACTTGATGGCATAAATGATGGTTGTCCAGAGAGTAGCGGTCAAACCGGTGGAGGTGGTTCTCAGAAGTACGGATCGGGAGGAAATCCTTATAATCAAAACCCAGCTGGAACCGGTTACTATCCATCAGATAATTTTAGTTCTGGAGAGGGTGCGTGTACGTTGATTGAGAACTCTAGGATGACATTCGCAAGCGTTCTTTTCGTATTGATTCCCATCATTGCCTTGATTCTAGGTTATGCGGGTGTGCCGGCGAGGGCTAGGAGAAGGGGGCGGAATAAACAGAAAAGCGGCGGCAGAAGATACTATAATTAATGTAATATAGTACCGTTCAATCCCTGAACATTCATGAAACAATATTTCCAGTGGTGTCCATTTGGTGGTGTGTCTGTTAATATATCTTAATATATTCAATACCTTATATCTCTATAAAATAGATAAAAATAACATCATTTTTCCCGAAACATTTTTCGAAATCTGCCGATAATATTAATGGAGGCAGTTGCAATAAAGGTTTTTCGGGGGAGGCATGGCACAAGGGGAAAATGTCATGAAGAAGTTTACTATAACCTTTATAATGATGGCTCTTGCCTTTATTCTTTCGGCAGGAACCGCCTACGGCGGCGTCACTCAATTTCAGTTTGGAGACGATCACGACATTGAATGCTCTGAGATTGGCGCTAATAACTATGACTGTACGATGACCATCGAAGGTATCCAGCCTGGTTACTTGAGTTTCCTTGGTTTGCCTCACGTATCTGGAGTTCCTGTCTTTGAATACTCCACCAAGACATTTTTTGTCTACTCAAACGACGGCACTCAAATTTCACAGGCTGATATTTCGTGCGATATTGTGGGTAGCACGGTTGAGTGCGATCTTCCTATGAGTACGCTCTTCGATATCAACGGAAAGGTAAAAGCTGGTGTACAAAATGGACATGTCGCGGTGGTGATCAGTTATACGCATGAGTCTACCACCTTAGATTTTGAGACTGGTATGGTATCATTATATTACTTATCTGTTGAATTGGGCCCAGATTCGGACGGGGATGATGTTTCAGACCTCATAGACAATTGTCCAACCCAGTATAACCCATCACAGAGCGATAACGATGGTGATAATTATGGCGACTGGTGTGACAACTGCATGATGGTCAGTAACGAGGACCAGCTCGATAGCGATGATGATGGAATAGGCGATGCTTGCAAAAAGGATTATGATGGCGACGGTATCACCGATAAAGAGGATAACTGCCCATACGTTTCCAACGCGGATCAGGCCAATGAAGACAACGATCTACGCGGCGACGCATGTGACACTCCCAGTAATGCTGGTGGAAATGTAACACCTACACCGACTAATAATAGATATGCAGGGTATAGCGATGGATGTACGCTGGTGGGTAGTCAGGCAGCCGGCCAGGGTTCACTGCTTATAGCCCTTATGTTGGCGATTCCAGGTGTTATTACATCTCTAACAAGGCGTAAATACTTACAAAAATAGTACGCAACTTTTCTGACGATCCTTCGATAAAAGGGTAGCAGCACCACTCAAGTGGTGTTATGCCCTTTTTTTGTTGGCAATTGTTGCCTTCAGAGGTGGGCGATTGAGGAGGGGTCGATTATGAAGGAATCATGTAAATGCCTTTTTATCGCTGTCGCTTTTATATTCACGACATTTTTGACGATCGGCGGAGCTATTGCGGCTGGGGAGTGTGTTGAGTTTAACGGCGTCGGCGCTCCGGATGGCGATGGTGATTGTATCGTAGATTATGAAATCGCGGGGCTTCCGGAGGGGACGGAGATAGACAACTGTCCAAACGCGAGGAATGGCAACTGTGATACGAGCCCTGCATATTGCAATCTTGATGGAAGCTATGACGGAAGCGATCCTAGCACCTTAAGTGATGCGGCAAGAAGGGCCGGATTTCAGATGGACTGGAATGGAAATGGGATAGGTGATGCCTGCGATGATGCGGATGGCGATGGCGTCTTGGACTATATAGATAATTGTAAGAGCGTCAGCAATCCTGATCAGGATTCCGGCTACTGTGACGACACCGATAACGATATGTTCGACGATGAATCGGACAACTGCCCGGAGACATACAATACCCCACAGATAGACAGTGATGAAGATGATATTGGTAATGCATGTGATAACTGTATACTGAAATATAATCCAGATCAGGCCGATGATGATGATGATGGATTTGGGAATCTCTGTCCCGATTTACCGAACGATACACCTGCGGGCAGTGAGTCGCCCGGCATTGGAGGGGGAGGCAATACCGGATCAGATTATCAGTTTGGACCGGATAGAACACAGGGTAACGGTGGCTGTAGTTTTACAGGTGCCAGCACGAATGCATCTGCCTTCTTAGCGATCTTCATGACCCTTGCTTCAATGGTCTTTGTAAGAAAAATTCGCTCTTAAGTTGTTTGAAAATATGATTATAGGGCCGGCCTTGCATGATGGCCGGCCTTTTTATTTTTCTAGGCGGACTGCTTTTCCACTTCTTGCCCCGCCATCAAACGCGTGATAGGGTTGGCGCTCAATGAAGAGAAGAACATTTGACGAAATTCAGGAGATTCTGAAGAGACGACCGATAGTTTTGGATGGTGCTATGGGCACGACTATCCAAGCTAAGGGTGTCAGTCCCTCCTGCAATGAGGAGCTAAACCTCAGCAATCCAGATTTGATACGCGATATCCATCTTGAATATCTGAGTGCTGGCTCTGATGTAATTCTTGCCAATACGTTTGGAGCATCGAGTATATCGCTTGGCGATCATGACCTTGCGGATCGGTCGATTGAAATAAACAGAAGGGCTGTGGAGATAGCTAAATCAGCCATTACGTCATGCGGGAAGCAAGCCTTTGTGGCAGGTGACATTGGTCCAACTTCAAAGCTTCCTACCCTTTTACATACTTCATTTGATGTTCTGTTTGGTGCATACTTCGAACAGATGTACGCCATGTTGGATTGTGGCGCTGACTTGATTCTCATTGAGACATGCCAAGACCCACTTCAAATAAAGGCTGCTCTCTCCGCCGCACAGTCATCATTTATTAAGGTAGGCTTTGAAGTCCCAGTTCTCCTATCCATTACAATTGAGCGCATAGGAACGATGTTGCTCGGAACGGAATTGGATGCCGCGCTATCAGTCGCGGCTCCTTATAAGCCGTTTGCGTTTGGACTAAATTGTGCAACCGGCCCGGAGGCTATGCGCGAACATCTTAATATGCTTTCAAATGAGTCCCCGTTCCATCTGCTCTGTGAACCGAATGCTGGGATCCCACGTATGGAGGGAGGACAGACAAAATATGATATGGGCCCTGAGGAGTTTTCTGAGATAGTAGCAGGTTTCGTAGAGAGATTTGGGATTTCATTTGTCGGGGGGTGCTGCGGGACTACTCCTGAGTATATAAAGGCATTACATAAAATACTTGGGAAACAGGATGGAACCAAACTCAAGGATAGGGGAGCGATTATTCCTTCAGTATCGAGTCTCTTTACTTCTGTATCCCTCGATCAGGAACCAAAGCCGCTCATTATAGCCGAGCAGACGAACGTAAATGGATCGAGAAAATTTAAAAAATTACTACTGGCGAACGATTACGAATCGATGGCAGAGGTCGCAAAGAGCGCATCGGCATCGAGCCATGTTCTCGATATCTGCCTGGCACAGCCCGGGAGAGATGAGCCTGTTGATTATACAGAGCTCATCAGGTCTATAGCGCTTAAAGTTGATTCTCCAATTATGATTGATTCAACGAATGTTGGGGCTATCGAAGCTGCGTTGAAGCTGGTTCCCGGTAGAGCGATAATAAACTCCATAAATCTTGAGGATGGAGGTAAGAAAGCAAAAACGATAATCGGCTTTGCAAAGAAATACGGTGCCGCGATTGTAGGTCTCGTTATTGATGAAGATGGAATGGCGAAAACCGCAGATAGAAAAATAAAAGTCGCCAAGCGCATTATTGATCTGGTTAACTCAGAAGGGCTTGGAGATGAAGACATACTGATTGATTATCTTACCTTCACACTGGCAAGTGGGGATGCCAGTCTCAACGATGCCGGTCTTCAGACGTTTGAAGCAATAACGCAGTCAAAGGCGAATTTTCCAAATGTGGGGACGATGTTGGGTGTAAGCAATATATCCTTCGGTTTGCCTCCTAGATTTCGAAAAGCTTTGACCAGCGTATTCCTTCATAAGGCATTGGATGCTGGATTGGATGCAGCAATAGTCAACCCTCAGAGAATAGTCCCCTATGACGGCATATCCGAAGATCTGGAGGATATATGCTCGCGCCTAATAGATAACGACCGAGATAGAGGGGATCCGCTGAAGGAGCTCTTGGGGTACTCCGATGGCGATGAAGAACAATTTGTTACCACTGTGAATAGGAAATCGCTCTCACCTGAGGAAGCTCTTAGAGAAAATATTCTTGAAGGTACCAAGGAAGGACTCGCTTCGATAATCGACAATGTCATTGCTGGAGGACGCGAACCAAGTCAAATTATTAACGAGATCCTCCTCCCTTCTATGCAGGAGGTGGGGGTGAGCTTTGGGGATGGCGGAATGCCACTTCCCTTTGTGCTGGAATCTGCAGAAACGATGAAGGCTGCAATTGATATCCTTACTCCTAGGATGAAGGATGGAGAGGTGGTATCTAAAGGAACGATTGTGCTTGCTACGGTAAGAGGGGATGTTCATGATATTGGAAAGAATCTGGTGGATGCTATTCTCAGGAATAATGGGTTTAAGGTTATCAATTTAGGTATCAGGCAGCCGGCAAAGTCTATTGTAGATGCGGTTCGTGCTAACTCCGCAGATGCTATTGGCCTCTCCGGACTTTTGGTTAGCTCTACAGAGGTGATGCTTGATGATCTAAAAGAGTTTCGTGAAGAGGGGCTCTCAATTCCTGTGCTATGTGGTGGCGCGGCGTTATCATTATCATTCGTGAAGGAATTTTTACATCCCGCATATGGATCCGATGTCTTCTATTGTGAAGATGCTTTTGCAGGTTTTAGAGCGATGCAGCAAATAGTGTCTTAAATCCCTATCCATAGGGGTTTGGAATTTACAACGAGGTTGAAATGACTGAACCACCCTTTATGGGAACAAAGGTTACTGACGATATCTCTATGTGTGATATTGAACCTTTGATTGACAGGGAGATGCTGTTTTCCAGTCGTTGGCAGTTTAGGAAGGGGATGAAAAAAAACGAATGGGAAGATTTAAAAGCTTCCAAGGTGTTACCAATCTATGAAAGAATAGTGGCCAAGTGCAGAGCCAAGGATATTATCATACCTAGAATAGCTTATGGCTATTTCAAATGTAGAAATTCTGAAGTGCATCTGTTTGTCGAAGGTGAACGTAAGACATATAAATTTGATTTTCCAAGGGAGAGGGTAGTACCTCATAGGTGTATAGCTGACTTGTTCTCAGGTGGAATAGCAGCCTTTCAAATAGTTACGGTTGGTGAAGGTGTGAACAAGGAGGCGGTTAGGTTATTTAAGAACGATGCTTACAGCGATTCCTTTTATCTCAAGGGGTTTGCTGCAGAGGCTGCGGAGGCGCTGGCATCGTTAAATCATCGTAAAATCAGGAAGGAGCTTGGGGCTTCGGATGATCATGGAGAGAGGTTCAGCCCCGGATATCCTAGCTTTCCAGATCTTCTGGATCAGAGAAAGGTAGTTGAGTTGTTGGACGCCAAGAGAATAGGGGTTAGCCTTACAAAAACATGCATGTTTATTCCGGAACATTCAACTTCGGCCATCATTTCGGTGGATCCGAAGGCTATGCATTTTAATCCTAATATTTCATAGGATCGCGTGCTTAATATGAAAGATAGTTTAACAAATAAGAGGGTGATTATCATAGGCGCGGGCGTTGCGGGCCTTAGTGCCGCATACTACCTTCGCAAGAGGGGTGTGGATGTAGATATTATTGAAAGGGCGAAGGGTGTAGGGGGTAATCTCAGGAGTGCCCTCAAGGAAGATAGGTATCTTATAGAGTACGGCCCCCACTTTTTCTCAGCGGAATCGGAATCATTGATTAAGCTATCAAGGGAGCTGTCGATAGATTCTCAGATGATCGATTGCAAGGTGGATCCAAGAAAATGCTATATATATAAGAAGGGTTCGCTATATCGAGTTCCTAGGGGTAGTGCGTCCCTCATCATGAGTGGTTTAATATCTATTCCAGGAAAATTTAGACTATTAACGGAGCCATTTCGGAAGCAGAAGGTTTTCGAACAGGAATCATTTGCCGAATTTGCGATAAGGCGACTTGGCCGTGCTGCGCTTACATCGTATATAGATCCCCTAGTATCGTGGAGGTCGGCAGGAGAGCCATATCAGCTGGAGGTAAAGAGTTCCTTTTCATTCCTTTCAGATCTTGAGAGGCGAAACGGAAAGATCCTTCCGAAGGTCAGTAGTCTGATGCAACGAATTTTTTGCAGAAAAGCACTTTCCTTTAGATGGGGAATGGGAACGCTGACAGCTCGCCTTGAGGAAGAACTTCGAAAAGATCTGATGCCTGGTGTTACGGTAAATGAAATTTCGCTCCTTCCTCCAAAGAGGGTATCGGTTAAGATAGATGTGGCAGCACGTAATGTTGACGCGGATGCAGTTATAATTGCTACCTCTGCACCTGAGGCGGGTGAGATTTTAATGTCCCTAAGTCCTGAGATGCTAACGCCACTTATGGCTATCCCATACGCCTCTATGGCGGTTTCGTATATGGCGTTCAATAGGAGTGATATAAAAAGAAAGATGGATGGGATGGGTTTTCTAATACCTAGAAATGAAGGTTTTCGGGTTCTGGGTTCGATGTTCAGTTCGTCGTTATTTAAAGGAAGATGTGCCAAAGATGAGGTACTTATTACGAGTTATTTGGGAGGAGCTACTGACCCCAGCTGTGTAGATCTTTCAGATGATGATATTCGCAACTATACGACCTCAGCATTGGAAAAGGTAATGGGGATAAAGGCAGATCCCACCTTCGTTCATATTAAACGCTGGCAGCAGGCTATGCCGCAATATAATATTGGTCATAGGGATAGACTTGAGGAGATAGATAATTATTTGGAAAAATTACCAGGTGTATTTTTAACGGGGAATTACTTCACCGGAATTTCCGTCAATAGTACCATCGTGAATGCAAAGAAATGTTCCGAGCAGGTCATAGAGTATTTAATAGGTGATGCTCGCATGGCAACCTAGAGAACGCCAGCAACAGCCTTCACATAAGGGTATATCCACTCCACTGCTAGTCCAGCAAAGAACCATATCGGAGCATCCTCTATTCTGATCAATCCTTGAAAAGACCATCTGGAGGAATAACTCCATGGGCAGAGTTTAATTTTTGTGAGAAGCAATCCGGATACATATTGAAAGATATAGAATACTATAGTGTAGATAACGCCCCTGAGATACCATGTGAGGTCGCCAAGGTGTATAGCTATTAATGGGTATATGAGGCCTATCAGCCCATAGATTGGAAAAAGTATTACCGAGGTTTCGCCCGTGAGTTCCAGCTTTCTGCTTATGACAGTTTTTTTAAAGGCGGTTATTGCGAGCGATCCGCAGATTCCAATCATTCCGAAGAGAATGAATTTTGCCAACATAACAACCTCCTATTGAGCTTATAGGGGTAGACTATAGATCTAAAAAAGAATTAAACAATTTCCAATTAGCTCTAAGGTCTACTCTTTGGTCTGCACTTGATTCTTTCCATGAATGCTTCAAGTCTCAATTTATTGTGGTTGGGTTTAATGCCCTCGAATATCAGTGTTAATTTCGGGATATCGGGGTGGTCCTTATCTATGGATGCAAGCGTAGATCCCAATATCAATCCGTATGTACAATGAAATGTGATGAGGTTTAAAATGCCATCCGCGCCGGAATGAATCTGCTCTAAAATTGCAGCTACTGATGATGTCATTCCCGAAGGGAGCTTTTCATCCATGTAGGGTTTTAGGCGCTCAATAGCCCTGCGATACTCAAGTGGGATCTGGTAGTCGATTCCATCGCCAAAGAGCTTTCGAATTTTCTTTTCCTTCCTCTTAACGACGACCCTAGCCAGCATTTGCTGCATGAAGGCAGATGGGTTTTTGTGATTAAATGCCCATACAGGCTTCTGATGAGAATCGTATTTCACAAACTCACACATTGTTGGTGGAAGCATGACGACGCCTCCGAGACGTTCGATATCACGAAAGATATCGGAGTTGGCGTAATCGCATATCCTCGTATAGTAGTCTCCGGTGATGCCGATTTTAAATTTAGGTTTTGACCTGTCGGTTTTGACGGTATCTAAAAGCGTGATCGCGTTTTTTAATCCATCGTGGGGCCTGTTATCGTTAATAAAATCCATCATCATTTTTCGGCAATTTGCGCGAACACGATCAGAGTCACCGGCATTAACCTCATAAGCCCTGGTCTCAAAAAATTTCTGAGAGAGAAAGTCCATACCGCGCATCATCTCCCAATAGACTAGCGCAGCCCCAGTCCTTGAGGCAGTTTTAGACTCGGGGTTTAAACTCAGTATCTCTTCAATATTTGTATTTATGGGGAGTTTGAGATTCTCTTTTTCCGCAACTAGCCGCATCTGGTTTCCAAATTGTCCCACTCGGCACAATCCCGAATCAGGCATGAAGTAACAGGAATTTGAGAAATCATCTCCAGATTTGGCTACTTTTATGTAATCACCAAGCATCAAAGTATAAGGATGACATTCTCCCGACGTTGAATGTTTTGATCCCAGCTGTAGGGATTCGTCATCAGGTAGGTCTGTAAGGACAGCCTCAAATCCTAACGAGCGGAACGTTGCTGCAAAAGCGAATCCGTGATCCGAAAAGTTAGGTAAATATATTTTCTTAATACTCTCCTTGATCGCAGGGGTCTTTGTCTGCTTTTGCTCCAACAAACTTTCCCTTTCCGGCAGTGAATCGAGAAAGGCCTCTATTCTCGTTTCCATCCCAACTGAGGAGCTGTGTTCATCCACTTCAAGAGTTAGAAAAGGTTTGTTAGAAGCGCTATCCTGAGCAAATTTTGTTGTAAATGAATCCGGACCACATCCGAAATTGGTGATCATTACGGGATAGAGGTGGTCGATCCGAGATGCTATCTCCGATGCCGCAATTATCTCCTTACCATGTGTCCAGAGCATGCTCTTAAATGTTGGGGTATAGTTTCCGGAATCATCTGTCAGCATATCTTGGGTGATGAGGGTCTCTCCAAACGCCTCAAAGGTCTTCACGATGTTGGAATTCAGTCTGGAGTCACAAACGTTGTAGTCCTTGCCCAGTAAAACAAATGCCCTGTTTAGGGTGCCATCATTAAGGGAGCGCAGAACTTCGTCGCCCATCGATAGGAGTTCTTTTCTAAAATTATCCTGTACGGAGCATGCTGTATTCCACGCCCCCCGCGCTACCTTTTTCGAAAACCTAAGTGTTTTTGCAACTTCAACCATCGAGCGCTCTTCATCATTAGGATGCCATTTCCAGCTTATGACAGGATTGAGGATTGGCATCGTAGCTACATTGTTAGCAAACTGTCTTGCTGCTTGAACATAGGGACATTGCGAGGTGTCGCGATTATGCTTGTCCTTCGATGAATATATTATTGAAGGAATGAAAAGATAATCTACTTCGCCGCTCCTCTGTAGCCACTCTATATGTGCGCAGAAGGCTTTGATGGGTAGGCAGGTTTCAACGGCAAGGCGCTTCGTTCCAGTCTCAAGGAGTTCTGTGTCCGTAGGGGGGGATAGCACGACCTTACATCCCAACTCCTTAAAGAACGTTCGCCACGATGGTAGACGGTCAAATGCAAGGAGTGCGCGTGGAATACCAATTCGTGGTGCGTTTTGTGCGGTACATTCTGCGTGGTGCAAAATCTCTTTAAGTCCTAGCAGATCTGTACGCTTCTTGATATATGAGGTGTGGCCTAATTTCTTAGGCTTAGTTGCTGAATCCCATTTGCCACAGCGTCCACCGATTGTTACGCCGTCCTGACTTGATTCCCTGGTAATGAGACAGCTGTTAGGGCAGTCCTCGCAGTGAAACTGCTCGAATTTGAGTGAATCAGCTGATGCCAGAAATTTGCTTTCGATAAACTTTACAGCGCATCTTTCATCGTGTGCTGTAAGTGCCGCACCTATAGCGCCAGAGAGTGTTCCAACCGTAGATGTGTTGATAGTTTTGGAAAGTTGAGCCTCAAGCGCTGATACGATTGCCCTGTTCTCTGCGACCCCACCCAGGAAAAGTATCTTATCCCCGATAGGACTTCCAGAGACGACTTTCTCCAGATAGTTCGTTATAACGCTGTGCGATAGTCCTGCTACGAGGTCAGGCTTTGAAAATCCCATCTGCTGGTGCGATACGATGTCTGATTCCATGAATACTGTGCAGCGTGAACCCAGATCAGCAGGCCTTTTGCTTGAGAAGGCATGATCCGCAAAATCTTTTTTTAGATCCAACTTCAATCGATCAGATTGCTCCTGCAGGAATGCTCCAGTGCCAGCTGCGCATACTCGATTCATCTCAAAATGTGATGCGTGACCATTCTCAATCCGCATGAACTTTGCGTCCTGGCCGCCGATCTCTATTATTGTGTCGGCATCGGGCATGATAAACTTTGCTGCGCGGATTTGTGCTGTTATTTCATTCAATATAACATCAGTGCGAAGTAGTTTTCCTATGAAGTTTCTTCCGCTTCCAGTTATTCCCACACCTCCTATGCTGCAGGAGTTGATTTTTGAGTTCATCCCGGAGAGCATTGTTTTAAGAAGGTCGAGCGGTTTTCCGTCCGAGAATCTATAATCACTGTAGATCAGACCCTCGCCACCTATTAGTGCAAGTTTAACGGATACGGATCCAACATCAATCCCAAGATAGTTATCATTCAAATTCAAAACTTTAAAATCTGGTGGAAGCGATTTAACTAAACATTTTTTTAGAATTTTGGCTTCTTTATCAGTCGCAGTGCCATCGGTGCATACATGCGTTGATATTTTATCCACAAGTTCATCGATTCGCACTGTTTTAAGGCTTAAGTTGTTTTTCGATATAAGTGATGCGCCGATTGCGCCCATGGTTAGATGGTTCTTTGGAACGAAAAGATCTTCATCCTGTAGGTTTAGGATTTTTTTGAACGCACGAACCAGGCCGGGATTTGAAGCCACACCTCCCTGGAAGGCGATTGGGCGTGGCAGCTCCTTTCCACGGACGAGATTCGAAATATAGCTCCTCACCAACGCTTCATTTAGGCCGGCTACTATATCTGGAAGTGGCCTTCCCTCTTGTTGATGGTGGGTCATATCGGTTTTCGCAAAGACAGCACATCTTCCAGCGATAGGAACTGGATCTGTGGAATTATCCGCTAATTTTGCAAATTCTGAGATTCCTATGTTCAGCCTTGCTGCCTGCTGATCCAGGAATGCCCCGGTTCCGGCAGCGCATAATTCATTCATACGGAAATCTTTGATGTCGCCTGTATCGTTCAATATGACGAGCTTCGAATCCTGGCCACCGATTTCAATAATCGTTCGAACATTTGAATAAAGTTTGGAGGCAGCTGCGGCATGGGCAGATATCTCGTTGACCAGCTTAGCCTCTATCGCTCCTGCAATGAGCCCTCTGCCGCTTCCGGTAACTCCTATGCTGGATATATTCTTTTCAGGGTGTTCTGAGTTTAATTCAAGCAATACCCTCGATACTGCCGTGAGTGGATCTCCGGATACACGAACCCATCGCTCGAAGAGGATCTCATTCTTTGAATTGAGGAGAACCACCTTTAGCGAGACAGAGCCGAGATCAATGCCGAGATGATAGTCTTTTCTATCCATATGAGGGGGAGGTTACTAACAGGAATAGTCAATAATTGCTAGTATATAGCATATTTTATATCCCTGGCGTCTTTGATGCCAGAAAGGTTGGAATGTGCGGATATGCGTTTAGGATCTCACATTGCCGTATTTACTTGTAAACACAGGCCTTTTGAGGCCCGGTTTCTGTTGTCATATAATCCACACCCTGATAAAATCGGCCAGACTAACCTATTAACAATATTGGGCTTTTTATGATTTTTGGGGGATCATCATTGGTAGTCCTATTCGTCTTATCCGCAAGTATTGCGGTGGGCCTGATATTGCTCTCCTCCTTCATAGGAAGGAATAAGGCTCCAAAGGAGAGGTCGCTTCCCTATGAATGTGGGATGGATCCTATCGGTGAGCCGAGGCACAGCATTTCCATAAATTTTTTCCTGATAGCAGCCCTGTTCATAATCTTCAGCATTCAGATAATGTTCCTTTTTCCGATAGCATTGCTCTTTAGATACGCCGTTGCAGGTGGGGCGGGTGTCTTTGTCATGGTGGAATTAATAATTTTTCTGGCACTTATGGCGCTAGCTCTTCTTTATGCGTGGAAGATGCGGGCGTTGGATTTGTGAGTTATGTGTTTAAATTGAAAGCCTGACTTGGGAGTAAAGATTCAAAAAATATGTTTCTAACAACCCAAATAGAAAAATTACTCAGCTGGTCGCGTAAGAACAGCCTCTGGCCCA
>JABGOS010000120.1 GCA_018645265.1 Deltaproteobacteria bacterium | reverse complement strand
GGGGGGAACGAGTGAAGCCCTGCGAATGAAAACGGAGGTTCTCGTCTTTGCTTACGAGCTCCTGGGTAGGGATATACCTGAAGAGTTGAGGATAGATCCAATGCTCATTGAGACGGTGGGAAATGTGCTCTCTACGAGAAGGGGAGCCTACACTAGTGCCAGGCCTGCCGAATACTACGAGGAGTTATATGAAGGTGAAGTGGCAGCTATGAGGGAAAGGGCGGCTGAAACGGTTAGGGAAGCTGAGCAAGCGCTTCAGGCCCGCAGGAGTCAGGCGCTCCACGATGCCACCCTTAGAGGGTTAAGACGTAGTCTTACAGATTATAGGATGGAGGGTGTACGAACTGAGGTTAGGGATTATTTTGGGGAAGTGATTCCGGAAATGATGTCAGTGAATGGCGGGGTTAAGGATATGGATGTTGTCGTGCGTCACTACTGGCAGACAGCTGTAGAAAAGTTGTCGGATGGAGCACCTTATCATACGGTGGTGAGGGTGATGCGACCCGGTGGAGCTGTAAAACCGATGCCTATTTTTCTTGCTGCTGTCGGCTACTACGGCGGAAGTTCTCCTAAAAGTATATTTATGAATGGAGAGCTGATTGATGATCCGCGACAGGTTCCCATAGCTTGGGAGAGGGCGGTTGATGCATTGGATGATGGTAGGTTGCCTGCTCAAAGAATAGAGATGGTGGGCAAAGATGGTCAGCCGGTTCCTTTCCCTCCCGAAATAGAAGCACTGTACAGCGCCAGCTAAAAAAGTGTCGGACACCTTTTCCAAATAGTGTCCGACACTTTTTTGTTATAATAGTTAGAATCTTCTGTGGCTAATATTCACATCTTACTTCGCCAGTTCCTATGCGATGGGGGAGCCCGCCGCCATAAGGTTCGTAGTATATCTTTTCACCGATCTGTCTCTTGATGATGAAATACATCGGTGCCAGCTTATCGATTCCAGCTTTAAAATTCTCCGGTATATCCGATTCGGCGATAAGTATCTTTATCTTCGTTTCAGGTGCCTTCTCCCAAATTTCAGCAGGAATCTTGCTGGCTGGTATAGCCTCGTTCTGATTCCATCCTTCTATTTTACCTCTAAAATTTGTGGGGATGATTTCAGGATCTACGTAGTGTGGATTGGGACGTTTGTTTATCTCGTCTATAAGCCAAAGCGAAGTCTTGTACTCAGCTGCCGGTAGCCTTGCCGGGGCTTCAGTAGCTGCGAATGTCGTTAGCACCCTGAGATCCATCTGATCCAAATCCTTTTCCCCTCTGAATTTCTTTTCATCACTATCAAGCTTCTTTCGAAATATATCGAGCTTCTTTCCTGTGTATGATTTTATAATAGCGACGTGCGGATCATGTCCCTCCTTGATGAGATTTGCATAGCTATTCCAATCGACTGAAAAAGGTTCGCGCTGTCTTATCGCCATGAGGGCCCTTGCGAATGGAAGCCTTCCCCTGAGAAGTGTGAGTATAGCTGTTTCCTCACCATAGTGATATGTCACCTTTCTCGGATCGGTGACATCGAGATCGGTTCTTAAGTTTTTAACCTTCCTGATCAAGGCTTCATTCTCGGTAGCCCTAAAGAGCATCATCTTTCCAATTGCATCTGCGAAACCTTCGTCCATCCAAGGCACGTAGCTATGATACCCCTTTGGAAGAGCTACGGCCTCCTGCATCATGTGATTCGCCTCATGCATAGTTACGTACTCCGGAATGCCTGGAATCACCTGGCTTCGTTTGAAGTATATGCCTACTGGGACGCCGAGCTCCTTCGATTCTGAAGTGCTAACGTTGAAGGCGGACCAATCGGCATCCTTGTATATATCGGTGTGACCTTCGAAAAAGTATTCAACAATTTCCGGCTTAGTGGGTTCAAAATTTTCAATGCCATAATAGCGCTTAGCTAAAGCGGGAAGCGATGTCGCCATTCGCTCGAAGACCTCTTCAATGTCGTAGTTAGAGTCCATCTTCGACATGCGATCTACAAGAAGCGACATATCCTTATCGAATATCTCCTTTCCATCGGAATCCGCAGGTCCGCTAACCCGTTTCAATTTTTCAACGGTGACGTTCGTATCAAAATCACCTTGAAGGTTATCCCCCTCCAAACCTTTAGATATTATCTGCACCAACCCACCCGCTGGATAAAGGTGAAATCCACCATCGGCGATTGCTGACTTTATTGCACCTCTTTCGGAAAGCTTCATCGTCCCCTCCTTTTATGTTTATAATAGATCATCACCTACGGACTTTTAAATGCCAAGGGAAAATCACGGGTGATGAAAATGGCGCTATTGACCTTTTGATCATGGTTTGCTGATGTTCAATATTGAGCTGGTAACAGCGAAGATAATATGCTAGAAATACCTAACCTGTTATAATTAATGATGAATTAGGAGGGGGAGAGTACAATGGGTGAAAAAAATAGAACCAGTATAGAGAAGGTAGTTCTTTTGATTTTGTTCCTGGGCATGTTGGCGCTCGTTACAGTTACCTTTATGAAAGAGAGAACAGTAACGAAGCAGAAAAGCTTGTATCATGAGCTGGCGATATTGCGTCAGGGTGTGGGAACCTTTCAGATCATTGAGAAAAGACATCCTAAGAGTTTAATCGAACTTGCAATGGCCACCTACGAAATACCTGGAGAGAATGCACGTTATAAGTACGTGCAGATGGTTGAAATAGGTGATAACAGCACTGTCATCGATCCGTTTGGAAATGCATACAAATATAATCCCACCAATGGTTGGGTAAAGAGTACTACTCCAGGATATACTGACTGGTAGTAAAAACTTTGGGGGAATGTTTTTTGGGCCATCCGAGAGGGTGGCCCATTTTTTGTTTAAGCCATTTCTGTTCAATTGTAATGTTTTTGAAAGGCGTCGTGTTCTTGCTTCGTTTTGACGCGTCTACCTAACAACAAAATAGCCCCCATAGAGGGGGCTATTTGCTGTGTGTGGAGGCGTCGGGAATCGCACCCGAGTCCGCAAACATTTCATACGTGCCTCTACATGCTTAGTCCATGTTTTGATTTTCGTTCGAACGAACTCCCATGGAAAGGATTTCGGTCAACTTATCCCCACTGGGTTTTGCCACCTGTCGAAGGGGAGGTCTTAAGGTGGCTAGCCTGCTGCTGTCGTCTCGCGGCCTAGCAGGCGTTGACCGTTTGACGTGACTACTTAATTAAGCAGCCATAGGCATAGAGTTGCCAATTAGTGTTTTGCCAACAGTTTTACGACTTGCTGACGGGTCGGCATGCCACACGTACTCCAGTGTCCACGTCGAAATCTATTTCGCCCCCCTATGTTTTTTATAGTCATACCTGTCAAAGATCGGTTACTTCTTAAAAGCCCTACGTATATCTATATTCGTTTCGCGCTTCTTTATTGCATCGCGCTTATCGAATTGCTTCTTGCCACTAGCTAGAGCGAGTTCGACCTTCACTTTTCCTCTTTTGAAATAGAGCATTGTGGGAATAAGAGTCAGGCCGCTCTGTTTTAGCCTTCCCTCGAGCTTACCAATTTCTTTCGCATGTAGGAGGAGCTTTCTTTCCCTCCTCGGCTCGTGGTTCAAATAGGTAGCAGGTGCATACTGTGCTATATGAGCGTGAATGAGATATATCTCTCCACTTTTAATGATAGCGTAGGCATCTGCGAGGCTACCCTTTCCATCGCGGAGGCTTTTCACTTCGCTGCCCCTAAGGACAACTCCAGCCTCAAACTTTTCATCGATATGATATTGGAAGAAGGCCTTCTTGTTCTTCGCGATTATCTTAATGCCTGTTTTCTCTTTCTTGTTCATCTAACAGCTCCATGGCTCTCTATCGAAGCTATTCCTGGAGGCTATATCTGAAAGTGGCTTCCTGGGCTTTGCGCTTGGCGCTTCATCGGGATAGCCGATGGTAATGATTGCTACTACGTAACAGTGTTGCGGAACATTTAACACTGGCCTTATATCATCCTGCTCGAAGAGGGCTATCCAACAGGTTCCAAGACCTTCGTCAGTAGCCGCCATCACCATGTGATCGGCTGCAATTGTGGCATCACGAACTGTTTTCAGCAGAACTTCCCTGTGCTCTTGATCATCTATTGATATGTCATTATCCCTGAACTCCGGCTTAATCTTAGACTTCATGTCAGCGACGATGGCTATCGTTATCGGGGATTCGATTATCCACTTCTGTTTTCCTGAAACTTCGCAGAGGTTTCTTTTAACCTCCTCATCGTCGATTATTATAAATCTCCATGGTTGCGAATTGTTTCCGGAGGGCGCCAGTTGACCGGTTCTCAGGATTTTATCCAAGACGTCTCCCGGTATAGGATCGCTTTTATACTTCCGTACGCTTCGTCTTGCCGAGGCGAGATCGATAAAGTTCTTCATAAGGGATTTCTCCTGTTCAGCAAAAGCCTATCTGGTGAGCGTTTCAGCGTCAAGAAGGTTGAGCCGGTGATAGCTCGGTTTTGGCTTCATCCTGTATTATTCCGCCACTTATGAGGAGTTTAAAGGCCTCATCGATGTCCATGGAGAGCTTCTTTATTTCATCCCTGGGGACCATTATTAGGAAGCCTGAGGTGGGGTTTGGCGTCGTCGGCACGAAAACATTTACGAGATGTTTCTCCGTCTGCGCTTGAAATTCGGCCGTGGCATCGCTAGTTACGAATCCTATGACCCAGCAGTCGCGTCTGGGATATTCTACAGCAACGACACTTCTGAACTTTTCCTCCCTGTTTGTGAGGATTGCGGACATAAATTTCTTTATAGCGTTATAAATCCCTCTTCCGAGAGGAATTTTTGATATGATTTTATCCCCCACGTTTACAAGAAATCGGCCTATATATAGGCGGGTTACCACTCCCACGATCATTATAAGTACGATCGTAGCGATTAGGCCCAACCCAGGAATGTCATAGCCTAACACTGCCTGTGGCTGAAATTTCTCTGGCAACATTGATATGAAGAGGTTATCCGCTGAGGTTATAATGAACTTTAGAATAAGATATGTGCCGATCAGTGGTACAAGAACGACTGTACCTGCTAACATATATTTCTTGAAGACCCTCTTTACGCCTTGAACCAGCTGCATATCTAACCCCAATTTCCGTCAATTAAATCGATTTCAATATATTTCCGTTTACTACCACCTGTTTTACATGCTGTGGATCAGTTAATTCGACCAGCTTTGCGTAGAGCGAATCCGGGTTATCCATGTCGTACTCAGGAAGATGAACGACGATGTAGTCGGCCTTCTTACCCTTTTCGAGCGTGCCGATAATGTGATCCAGGCCTAGGGCCCTTGCGCTGCCTATCGTTGCCATCTTCAGCATATCCTTCGGCATGGGAAGTGGTTCGGATCCCCTGACTATGGCTAATCGCATCTCCTCCCACATATTGAAACCGAGCTTCGAGTGCCAACACTCAGTTCCAAGTCCTACTGGTATTCCGTGTTCGGCGAGTTTTCCCAAGGGAAAGGTTCCGTGTTTCATAGCCTTGTTGGATGTGGGGCAGTATACAACCTTTACGAGATTTCTCGCTAAATGTGAAAAATCAGTTCCTGATAAATGAAGCCCTCCGACTATCGTCGTAGGAGCTTCGAAGAAGTCAATTTCAGAGAGGAATGAGATCGGAGTCTTTCTGTGCGCTGGCGGTAGCTCCTTCCATCCCATGACGGGGAATACGTCCGTAGCGATAGGGCCTTCTGAATCGAAGAAGAACTCCATTTCAGCGAATGACTCCGCCGCATGAATCACAAGAGGTATCGAAGAATCTTTAGCGTGCTGACTGATAATCTTTAAAAGGTTTTTTGATAGCAGATACGGGGAATACGGTCCTAAGCCTACCCTTATTCTATCGTGGGTTGCATCCGTGTATTTCTCGAGAAGGGCTATTGCTACTTCGAAACTCTGCTGTGCAATCTCACCTCGTCCTGCGAGAATCTCAGGATAAACTAGGGCGCGAAGTCCCATCTCGCGAAGGATCTTAAAGGTTCCCTCGAAATGAGTCATGTCGCCGATACAGGTTGCACCGGTTTCGATGAGCCTTTGGACTCCCCTCTGAATCCCGTCGATTATGATCTTTGAATCCGTATCCTGTTTGAAATCTATCGATGATATGAGGTTGTCTATGAAGTCGATCTGGTCGTTTAAGGGATCCTCCTTCGGCATCGTCGTTTCATAGAGGCTAACGAGGTCTAGATGGCAGTGTGCATTGACGAGGCCTGGCATCAGTACGCCGCTATGCTCTTTTACCTCGGCATCCGGATACTTTTCTCGCAGATCCTTGAAGTTACCGAACTCATGAATTTTACCAAGTTCGACTGCAATTGCGCCATTTTCAATGACCGGCCCCCCGTTTGTCATCGGTAGGGCTATAGAAGATGTAATGATTTCCATAGGTTAAGTCACCCGCTTTCTGTTGTTCGATTATTTATGCGCCACAATTTAGCAAATGAGAGCCGATCGGGCAATAGCCAACTGCAATGCTGATATTGGGTTTACTAACTTCCATTATTCGAGTATTCGACGAGCCAATTTAAAAGGTCAAAATGCTAAAAATCTTATACTCTTACTGGTTTCAAACCTGAATTTAGATTTCAAAAATGAAAATTATTATAACGGGAAAGGTTTTTTCTAAATATATTTGCGTATTTACGCTTAGTTTGTTGGTCGTTTTTTCTGGCAAGGTTGATGCTGCTGAAGAGCCATCATTGAGAGCAAATACAGTTCCACTGAAACATCATTTTAAAACGGATTTAGCTATTACCGCCATAGCATCCGCTGGCTGGATAATAATGGAAGTCATAAACGATGACATCGCTCCTGCATCGTGCCGCTGGTGTGGTGTCAATGATTTGGATAATTGGGGCCACCAGGAACTCAAATGGGCTAATAGTAGTGCCGCTAATATCGCAAGTGATGTTACGGCTTATGGGTTAGCCCCCCTGGTAGCTTTTGGTTTAGATGCTCTTGCCGCTAATCATGATGATCAATTAAATAACTTTAAAATAGATGCCTTGATAATCGCTGAAGCGGTCTCTTTATCGGGTTTGCTAAATCAAATAATCAAAATATCTGTTGGACGTCAGCGACCTTATGCACATTATGGCGGTAGTGTTAGTGGGGGATCACCTAATACGTCGTTCTATTCCGGACATACAAATATGGCTTTTGCTTTGGCAGTGTCGAGCGGTACAGTTGCAAGTATTCGACAATATAGATTTGCTCCGATTGTTTGGGGCGCAGGTTTAACTGTGGCTTCTGTAACAGGGTATTTGCGTATTGCAGCAGACAAACATTATATCACCGATGTTCTGGGAGGTGCCGTAATAGGATCGGCTATTGGTTTTGCCATTCCTTATCTGTTTCATGGACCTCAGGAGATACAGAAATATAATATTATGGTATCTCCAATGTCTTCAGAGAAGGGTTTGGCCTTTAGTATGTCGGGGATGTTTTAGATTTATAAAAAATCTACTTTGTGAAGCTGTAAGTTATTATGCTTCATTCAAAGAGGTGGTTATCGATCAATCTGGTTTTTCCGATAACAGCCGCGATGGCCAGGAGGGCAGGGCGGCGAAACTCCTTCAGATCTTCCAACGTATTCGCATTTACAAGATTTATGTAATCTACCTTGGAAATAGATTCAGATTTGATTCTCTCCTTAACTTTAAGGAGTATCTTCTTTATATCAGTTTCACCAGCATCGATCATTTCATTTGCAAATTCCAGAGACTGATTCAGAGACCTTGCTGCAACCCTCTCTTCATCAGAGAGATATTTGTTTCTTGAACTCATCGCCACGCCATCCGGTTCGCGAACTATTGGGTGCCCAATAATTTCGACCGGCATATTCAGATCCTTTACCATTCTTTTTATTGTGACGAGCTGTTGAAAATCCTTCTCTCCAAAGATGGCGCTATCTGGCATCACTATGTTGAAGAGCTTTGCGACCACGGTAGTGACTCCTCTGAAATGTTCTGGCCTGGATGCGCCGCAAAGATTCTTCGTCATATTTTCTACGTTGATATAGGTCTGGTATCCGTCAGGATAGATCATGTCATCCGTAGGGAGAAAGGTTGCATCCACGAATAGTTTTTTTGCATGATCCAGATCTGCATCTAACGTCTTAGGATAATTCTGCAGGTCTTCATTAGGCCCGAACTGTGCTGGATTTACGTAGATGGATAGAACAACCACATCGCCGTGCTTTTTCGCTTCTCGGATCAGTGAAAGATGCCCCTCATGCAATGCTCCCATGGTGGGGACGAACGATATTCTCTTGCCATCGCGTTTCTCCTGCAGCGACCACTTCTGCATTGCATCGATGGTTTTAAATAATTTCATAGTGCGCAATGGTTAAGGTGTTAATCTATTTTCTGTGAAAAGAATGTTCATCCGATGGGAACTTTTCTAGTTTAACTTCTTCAATGTAGTCCCTGACGGCATCGGTTATAAAACGATGACCATCGGCGTATACCTTTAGAAATTTTGGGTTAAACGATGGATTGAAACCAAGCAAATCATAGATGACGAGAACTTGACCAGAACAGTTTAAGCCAGAAGATATTCCTATGGTAGGGATTGAAACTGTCTCGGTAATCTCACGAGCGGTTTCGACAGCGACACCTTCGAGCAGGAGCGCAAATGCGCCAGCCTCTTCGAACGCTTTTGCTTCCTCGATCATCTTTTTGGCATCTTCAGCAGATTTTCCATGAATCTTATATCCACCCATAACATTTATGTTCTGAGGCTTAAGTCCGATATGAGAGATTACTGGTATTCCAGCGGCTGTTAAGAGTTTCGTAGTTTCAACCATCTCCATGCTACCTTCGAGCTTCACCGCATTTGCACATCCTTCCTTTAGGGCGCGGCCTGCGGCGAGCATCGCTTTGGTCTTGGAGACCTGGTAGCTCATGAAGGGAAGGTCGGCTACGATGAGTGCCTTCTTCGAGCCGCGCGAGACACACCTGGTGTGATATATAATATCTTCCATCGTTACGGGTATCGTCGTGTCGTGACCCTGGATTACCATTCCAAGAGAGTCACCTATCAGAATCATATCGATACCTGCTTCATCCACTAGCGAAGCAATCGTAGCATCATATGCAGTGATCATCGTGAGCTTTTCGCCCTTGCGATACTTTTCAAGCAATTTTGGGATTGTTATTCTTTTCATTTACCGTGCGATAAGGTGAACCGTTCCGCCCTTGTGTGAAAGAATTTCCTTCCTGATGGTCTCAAAGTCCTCAGGTTTTTCAATATAATTTTGGTTTGTGGTGTCAACGACGAGCAGCGGTGTCTCATCATAGTTTAAGAAATATTTATTGTAAGATTCTGTCAGGCTCGCCAGATATTTCTCGTCGATGCTACGCTCATAATCTATTCCGCGCTTACGAACTCTTTGAAGGAGCACGTTCGATTCCGCCCTCAAATAGACCACCATGTCTGGTTTTGGAAGGCGTTCATTCAACAGGCCGAAGATAGTGTTATATAGGCTGAGCTCATCATCGGAGAGATTGGTCTCAGCGAAGATAGCATCCTTTGCGAATGTGTAATCCGTTACCACTGTCGGGCGGAACAGATCCTGCTGCTTCAGCTCCAATTGCTGCTGATAGCGGTTTAAAAGATAGTAGAGTTGGGTTTTGAAGGCATTCTTCTTACGATCTTTGTAGAATTCAGGGAGGAATGGATTCGTCTGCGTCGGTTCGAGGCAGAGATGACCTTTGAGTTCCTCTGAGAGCATCTTGGCCAGCGTTGTCGTACCGGAACCGATTGGTCCGTCCACCGCTATGTATCTAATGGTGCCATTTTGTTGCATAGTCGGCGTATAACAGGCTGAAATTGCTTTGTCTAGGGCCGATCATCAATAAGTGTCGGACACTTTTGGGGAAATTTTCAATTAAGTGTCGGACACTTTTTGATCATCATTTCCACTTTTGCGAGAAATTTTGGGTAGGTAAGATCTTCGATTATTATCGGAGCCGAAATGAAGCGAACTACAACGCAGTATTGATTGTGTTTAGGAGATATGCCTGGATAACTCTATGAATTCATTGATAGATAGGGTTTCGGCCCTTCTTTTGGGATCGATGTCGGAGGAGAAAAGGGAGGCATCGATGACCTCCGCTTTGAACTTAGCCCCAAGGAGCGAATTGCGGATCGTCTTTCGACGTTTTCCAAAAGCTGCTTTTACAACTTTTTTAAAATGCGCCTCATCATCGATGTCGTAATCAACATTCTGAAAATCCATCATAATTACTGATGAGGTTACCTCGGGTGGTGGAATGAAGTTTCCAGCTGAAACATCGAAGAGTTTCTTGCAGCTTGAAAATGCTTGGGAGATTACCGAGAGGATTCCGTAATCCCTGCCGCCTGATTTTGCGCATATTCTAAGCGCCACTTCCTTCTGTAACATAATCACTGCGCTGGAAATCTTATCACGATTATCGATCATCCAGAATATTATCTGTGACGAGATATTATATGGCAGGTTGCCGATGATTTTTACTATCTTTTTCTTTGGTAAGAGTTTCGCAAGGTCGACATTTAAAATGTCGTCATTTACCCATTCTATGTTTTTATATTCCGAGAGTTCTTCTGATGCCACGTCGATCATTGCTGAGTCAGTATCAATCGCATAGAGGTGTTTGGCTTTCTCTGCGATATATTTTGTCATTATTCCCGGTCCAGGACCGATTTCGATTATGAAATCATCGTCTATCTCGAGAGAACTTACGATTTTCTTTATAGTTGGATCGGCATGAAGAAAATGCTGCCCAAGTCGTTTCTTTGGCCTGATGTTATATTTTTTTAAAAGTGCATGGGTTGATGTCATGGTCGACCATATCGACTGATCACTGATCGCTAATCATTGATCACTGTTTTAAATTCCAATTTCCTGATTTCCCACTGCGTTCAAAGTAAAATCACTTTTATCACCCAGCTCAAGCCGCCTCTCACCGATATATGCTATCATCGCTGCATTATCTGTGCAGAACTCCATCGATGGGATAAATGACTTGAGTTTTTCAGTGTCTGCGCGTTCCTTGAGTAGGGAGCGAAGCCTTCGGTTTGCAGCAACCCCACCTGAAATTACGACAGCCTCCGCACCGGACGTTTTTGCTGCCGCAATCAGTTGATCCACCAGAATCTTTGCTACAGATTCCTGAAAACTAGCTGCGAGATCCGATATGAATTTCTTCGATAGATCATTCTGTTTTTTATAGAGGTGTAGGACGGCGGTTTTGATTCCAGAGAAGCTGAAATCAAACTCCCTGGGGGTTACCCCTTTGAGCGTTCGATTTGAAAATTGTGGTTTGGTGAAGCTAAACGCCTTTGCATTTCCATTTACGGAGACTTTGTCTATTGCAGGTCCGCCCGGGTAGCCGAGTTCCAAAAGTTTTGCAACTTTATCGAATGCTTCTCCGGCGGCATCATCCCGCGTCGCCCCTAACAGCCTATATTTACCAAAGCCTTCCACGAAGTAGAGGCTCGTGTGTCCACCGGATACCACCAGCCCGACGTAGGGGGTCGGTACATTTCCGAATTCAAGCATGGCTGCATTGAGATGGCCTTCAAGATGATTCACGCCTATGAGGGGGAGATTCTTTGAATATGCAATTCCCTTCGCCATCGAAATGCCTACAAGTAGTGAACCGACAAGTCCTGGTGCATTCGTTACAGCGATACCCTCTATGTCATCCAAATCCATGGAGGCTTCTTGAAGTGCTCCCGAGACGAGTGGAACGATATTCTCCATATGTCTTCTGGATGCTAGTTCGGGAACTACTCCGCCAAAACGCTCATGCACGTCATGCTGTGTGGCGATGAGGCTGGATAATATTTTTCCGGAGTCGATGATAGCAACTGCTGTTTCATCGCATGATGATTCGATGCCTAATATCTTCATGAAAAGATCAGAACCCTTCCCATCTACGACTGTTGTTTTTGTTATTGTTTTTGTTGTTCTTGTTGTTGGGCGCCGGAGTATTGCCCCTCAACCGCTGATTTCTCTGCTGAACAGTTTCCGCAGGATATGAACCTAAGTCGTTGTTTGATTTCGATGCGCTTTTCTTCTGTTTTCTCTCCTTGATGCTGCTCAGTTTAGCCTTCGCCAGGCTAGCTGCTGAGCTTGATGGGTAGCTTTGGATAACTTTCTGATAGAAGGCTGTGGCTTCATCGATCAGGCCGAGGTTGAAGAATGCGCTTCCCTGCTTAAAGATGGCGGTTGGAATGTTTTTGTCACGTGGATATCTTTCAATAAATTTCTGATACTCTTTGATGGCGCGTTGGTTATCGCGCATGGAATAATAGCATTCACCAACCCACATCATGGCGCTTGCCGCGAAGGGGCTCTTTTTATATTTTTTTATAAACTTCTGAAACGTTGACGCGGCTTCAAGATATTTGGATTTGTTAACTAGATCCAAACCCTTCTGATATAAGTCGCCTTCCTCTGCCGCCTGTGGGGCAACTGTCGATAAAGCTTTAGAGAGCTGGCTGGAGAATATCGCCATCCTGTCCTCTATTGCTGTAATGCGATGATCAAGGCCACTCATGACGCGCATCAGACCTTCATTTTCAGATTTAATCAGATGCCTGTTCGCATCGACCTGACCCTTCAGAATATTCCATTCCTCCCTTACCGCTTGAGCACCAGCGATCGCTGAGGCTGTGCTCTGGTTGTTAGACATGTAAGTCCTCTGAAGGTTTGTGAGCTGATGTTCTAGATCGCGTATACGATCGTCAGAACTTTTGGCGTGTGCGAGACTTGCTACCATCACCGTTGCAGCTATCAAAGACAGACTCAAGATCCTTCTCATAGATATTCCTCCGTAAAAAGCGTCCACTGCTCATTCAGTGGGTGATTAAAGACGCAGGTGGCCGGTGTTGTCAATGGCGATGCTGCATATATTTTCAGTGTTCTCAGTTTGAAAGCAAAACAGCGCGCCCCATCCCTGAGGCGCGCTGTCATCATAGCTCCGACAAAAGGAGCAAGACATACATCAATAATTCCTACTGACTAAGTGATTCGAGATCCCTTAGTGTGCTACAAATTCATCACGACGGTTCTGCCACCAGCAGCTTTCTGTGTGCTGTGTGCAGAGGGGACGTTCTTTGCCATAGCTGATCGTGTTGAGACGGCCACCAGGAACGCCGAGGTTCATCATGTAGTTCTTGGCCGAATTCGCACGACGATCGCCAAGAGCGATGTTGTACTCGACAGATCCGCGCTCATCGCAATGGCCTTCGACCGTTACGACTGCGTTCTGGTTTGACTGCATCCACGCAGCATTTCCGCGAAGAACTGGTTCATACTCTGGCTTGATGTTCGACCTGTCTAAGTCAAAGTGAACTCTCTGCAGGTTAGCGGTTGGCGTGACCGGCTTCTTCTGCTGTTGGGCACAGCCGAAGAGCATCGCGGCACATGCTACTGTCAAAACTACCAATGTAAATCTTTTCATAACTCCCCTCCTTAAAGCTGGTTAAAATTTTGAAAGCGAAAAAACCTTATAAAAACCTATATCTATGTATCATCATGTGTACGTGAGCACCCCTAAAAAGTCAAGTCTGAACGTAAGCATCGGTGCGTCGTATCTTTACGCGGCTTGCTACCTTTTTTTTGGTAGGCTATGATCTTGGACATGGGAAGACAGAGACGTATAATAATTGCAGACCGCTCCGAGCTCGCCGGAAATATGTATAAGCTTCTCCTGGATTCGCTTGGTGCAAACCTGATTATAAGAAAAAGATTTGAGGAGGCGAGACCTCATTTCTTTCGTCGTGAGAAGACCGATCTTGGAATATTCAACTCGAACATATTTGGGAAAAAGTTTGAGGAGATCTATAGGAGGATGGGTGAAGCGGAGCCGATCGCGAATACGCCAAAAATTTTTCTCTGCAAGGACAATATCGCGGAGGCTAAAATGAGGGATAGGCTCTCAAGGGTAGACAACTCGTCCATCATGGTCAGGCCATTTCATCCGGACGATTTTTTTAAACTCGTCGGAAAGTTGTTGGTGTAACCCATGAGCAAATCACCGGTGGACAGAAGATTGCACCACAGAAAACAGCATATGACCAAGGTCATCTTCGAGGATGAATTGGGGGATGGTCTCTTCTACGTGAATTCCACGGATGTCAGCTTGGGAGGGGTATTCCTGGAATCGGATATCCCTGTAAAGGTTGGGACGATGCTCCTGCTTTCCTTCGTCCTTCCAGATCACAAACGTCCTGTAAGGGTTACAGGCCAGGTTGTCAGGATGACAGCGCGCGCGAAAGAGACCTCTTCAGGGATAGGGGTTAGATTTCTTGGATTATCTGAGATGGCTAAAAGAAGGTTGGAGGAGTTTTTAAACAGCAATAGCAAAAACCCGTAAAGAAATTTCGATCATTCGTATAGCATCGTAGGAGCTTCCTTCCACTGAAAGCTGTCCTCCTTAACCCCCTTCCAGAGAGGTTTTCCCCCAGTGCGCCAAGCATCAAAAACGATTCCACTGTCGAACGGTTTTCTCTTTGCGGTTATTACGAGGGCGTTGTTTTCGAGCCACGTTTTTGCATTTGCTTCACCCCAATGCAGGCTAAAGTATTTCCATGTATGCTGCGTGAGGATGTCTAGAATATCGGTGACGTAGTGATAGCAAAACCCTTTTTTGCTATCCCCAGTATTGATCTCGAAATTTCTAAAGAGGGCGGTGAAGTCAACTCTGTATTCCTGCGAAATCTTGTATACTGCATCAATGATAAGTTTTGCCAACAAATCCGCTTCCCATATGGCTTTTTCACTTTTGACATCGAGCAGCTCTATGAGTGATGTTTTTAAGTCGACAATGTATTTCCAGAAGCGGATTGGAATTTGGAGTTCGCGATACCTCTCTATGACAGCACGTTCTTTTCTGCTAAGGCGAATTTTCTTGTTGCGCTCATGTTCATCCAGTTTACCAGGTCGTACGGAGCCCATTACCTCATCCATCTGTGATTGAAAGCTGGCCAAAACCTGCTCTGCATGCATAGCCATCTGAGTTTTTGATATTTCATGCTTCGGAAGCAAGTACGCCTCGGCCCGGCAGGTGAAACCAAGGATTGAAAGGAATAGTAGTATGAGTGACGCGTATTTCATATTTCTAAATTGATTATTACTTCTTCGATAACTTTTTTTCAAGTGTTGATATTCTCTTCTTTAAGGATTCAATCTCCTCCTTGACACTGGGCAATTCCTGAAGATTTGATACCGCAGGACGGACCTTTCCGTCAACGAACTCCTTCACGTTGCCGATTTCACGAGCGCCGATTGTGACAAGGTCTTTCAGCGCTTCGCCGCCTCCCTGAATTATTTCTCTGAATGTGTCGAGTGGCTGAACGTTTGTCTTTTTTTTCTGTTCCTCAAATATGATTTGTGCAAGCGTAACTGCGGTGAGATCCTCCTTGGTAGTGTTGTCGATTATCTGAACTTCATCGCCAAGCTTGATCATCTCACCAATATCCTCAAGAGTTACGTAGCAGGAGTCTGATGTGTCATATAATTTCCTGTTCTGATATCTCTTGATAACTTTTAAATGTTTGTCATTCATCGAACCTCCGATTTTTACTAATAATGAAGCGGAAAACGTGTATTGTGGTTTAGTGAACCCATTATTTCTTACCTCTTGTACTTTTTGTGCTTCCACCAGTTTTTCGAGGTGTTCTTTTTTTCTTGCCGGGCTTCTTTCGAGAAGACATTTCGCTTTCCATAGAATCAAAAATATTTTTTGCCATACCCTTTGCCGCTGTGGCTACAGGTGAAGTTTTGATGATGCTTCCACCTAGATCATCAGCAACCTTGATAGCATTTTGAAAAAACTTAAGCAGATTTGGTTTTGATTTCGAGTCCGGTGTATTCTCAACATAATCTTTGCAGAACCTCAGGGCGCCCTGTGCGGCGAGAAGGAGCTCCTTACCAGCCGCCATGATATGATGAATCGTTTCATCCTTATCGATCGGATCCTTTCTTGTGCTTTGTCCGGGTGGGGACTTTCGCGGTGTCATCTATTCCTCCGCTTGAAGAGGTTCTTTCCCTCCCTTATGAGCACTATTGAGAAGATTGTGGCTAGGAGTAAGGTCCAATCCTTCCAGCCGAAATTCATTAAAAATTCATTTAAAGTAGGCATGGGGGGGTACTATCAACTTGCGTCATGGATGTCTAGCGATTATTAATTTGCCCTCCATATAAATATTGTAATATCAACGAGTTATATCTTATGAAAAATATGCCGCGACAAATGTTGCGTCATACTCAGTGACCGCTGAAGGCATTCACAGGTGTTGGATCGTTATCCTTTCTGTGAATGTATATCAGGATGACGTCAACATGTCCTATGATGATGAACAGTATGACCTCTGAGATTAAAAAAGGTGTGGGATCGAAAAGTATGCCGAAAATTCCAAAGATTGCTAGGATATATCCTACAGGGACGAGCGCTTTTTTAAAATGAAGTTCAATCCCTGAATACCTTGGAGCTTCGGGGGGGTACCATTTCTTCGTAGCGCAGAAGCGTATGAAGGCGTAGAGGAGGAACATTGTACAGAAGAGTGACTTGTCCAACCAACCTTCGTTCGTCATAAAAAATATTTTGTAGAGTAACGGGCCCAGGAGCAGGACGCCTAAGGCTTCCATCAAGATCACCATTTTGCTGAATCTATAAAAGAAGAATTTCAACATCGGCTTATAGTCCTTGGCATGTATGGGAATGCGGGGCTCTACAATTCCTGAGAATCTTATGGATATCCTCCATGACCATCATGCCGCGTCTTACGTGTTCCTGATTTCTCTTCGCAATATCTATGTGGTCGTTGAGGTAACGTTTATCGACTACGTATGGTGCAGCTTCATCATTCTTTTGTTTCATCAGCGAGTCTAGGTAGCCGCTGATGCCGTTCAATACGTCGAGGCGTCTCTTCATCTCTTTCTTTGCGAGAGGTATCAGACGACCGAAGTGAGATGTCGATACAGTTGGTGAGACTTCCTTGATTACAAACCTTGGAACATCGATCATCTTAAAGATCGGAGGGTTTTTTGAAAAAATCTGTTCCATGCTTGCGAGTCTCATCTGATCCATATTTTCATGACCGATAGTTCTGAATGGATTGACGCCATCATGGCTCTTGCTGGAGATATGAAAGCCGAACCATTCCACGAGCAGGGCGTAGATATCCATTGGGCGTGCAGTGTTGAATTTACCCTTAGGCACTGTAGGTCCGGAGACCATGAAGGGGACGCGCATATCCTGGTCTATTATGCCTCCGTGATTCCCCTTTTTCATAGTGCGAAGGCCATAAGGCGCCCTGATCGTCATGAATGCATCGCCGCCCCTGCTGTCGAAGAAGATCTGTGCAAAATTTACTACAGCATCAGGGTATACCTCATCTGCCGTAGCCTTCTTCCATTCAAGTGAGGAATGCGGTCTGCCATCGAGGAGGTGCCGAAGTTTTTCGTTCGATGAATAGCCGAGCGGATCGCCTAGGAGCGGATCAAAGATGTAACTGCAGTACTCCGTGTAATCTATATTGAAGCAGTTGATATCCGCACTCTTTCCATCGTGATTAAAGAGACGAGCATTTCTTTCCCCATTTCTCACCACCAGAAATTCAGTAGCATCCATGGCGAGGATGGTGTTAATCAAGTCGGTGGGCTCTCCCCATCTTGCCGGGACCTTTCTCAGCAGCTCAGCTTTGTCCAGAGGCTTGAAAACTCCATCGCGTTTTATATATAGATGTGAAGATGCAACGCCGCGGCCAGCTGCGAAGATCGTATACTTGTTGTCATTTGGGCTCTTGGGTTTTAATGTGAAGCCCTTATCTTCCAGTCCCTTCTGTAATTTGAAAAGTTTTCCGGTCTTATGCATTCCGTGGTCAGCTGTTACGATGATGTATGTCTTATCAGCTAGACCCTGTTTTTTCAGTTGATCGACAAAATCCTTGAGAAAGATGTCGAACTGCACGAGCACCTCTTGAACCTGCTTGCTGTCAGGCCCGTACTTGTGTCCGCTGATATCCGAGGAATAGAGCCCGACCATCGTATATCTTGGGATGTCATATCTATCTGCCTTGAAGAGTTTTGATAACTCCTTGTATGCCAGAACGTCGACGTGTTCCTCCCTGCCGGAGATATATGCCGACCAAAGCGCCTTGATCGGAACACCGGGAAGCACTGTCTTTGCCCCCTTGTAGAAGCTGCTGTAGACTGCAGCCGTTGGGTAGCCCTTGAGCAGTTCGAAGATCGATGTTGGAGCGTCCAAATTTGCAACGCTTGGGTTTGAAAGCGCTCGAAGGTTGATGAGATCATCGTTGATTATTCGATAATCAGAGACGCTCAGGTAATCTATCGCGCGCCACTTTTCACGGTCAAATCTTTGAATATGCGGTATACCGGAGTTTCCTGAGAAGAGTCCGGTC
>JABGOS010000008.1 GCA_018645265.1 Deltaproteobacteria bacterium | reverse complement strand
ATCTACTAACAGCGTTTGCAGGAGAGTCGCAGGCGAGAAATCGTTATACCTATTTTGCCAGTGCAGCGAAGAAGGAAGGGTTTGTCCAGATCTCAAAGATTTTTGAGGAGACGGCGAATCAGGAGAAGGAGCATGCCAAACGTCTCTTCAAGTTTCTAGAGGGCGGCGATGTTGAGATCAGCGGTGCCTTTCCAGCTGGGGTGGTAGGTAAAACTACAGATAATCTCGCAGCTTCAGCTGGTGGTGAGAATCATGAGTGGTCAGAGATGTATCCTAGCTTTGCAAAGATGGCGCGTGAAGAGGGTTTTGGCGATATCGCTGATGTATTTGAAGCTATTGCAGTTGCTGAGAAACAACATGAGAAGCGCTACCTAGCTCTGAAGAACAACATAGATAATGATAAGGTCTTCAAAAAAGACAGTACAGTCACATGGCAATGTCAGAACTGCGGATATGTTCACGAGGGAAACGCAGCCATAGACAAGTGTCCCGCATGTAATCATCCGCAAGCTCATTTTGAGGTGTTGGCTGAAAATTGGTAATTTTAGAGAGGGGGGTAACTATGAACGAATATAAAGGTGGTATAACTTTTCAGGGTAATCCTCTTACGTTAGTAGGTGATTTAGTCCAGGTTGGACAGAATGCACCAGATGTAGAGCTTACCGATAATGAACTTAAACCATTCAATCTTTCCTCGCTAAGGGGTAAGGTGTGCATTCTGTCATCCGTACCTTCGCTTGATACGCCGGTGTGCGATACCGAGACAAGGCGTTTCAATCAGGAGATTGAAAATCTGGAATCGGATGTCCATTGTCTGACGGTGAGTATGGATCTTCCCTTTGCGCAGGCTAGGTGGTGCGGTGCAGCTGATATTAAGTCTGTACAGACGTTGTCCGATTATCGCGCGGCTGCTTTTGGAACGGCATATGGTCTCTTGATTAAGGAGCTCCATCTCTTAGCAAGGGCGGTTATGCTAGTCGATCGTGAAGGGGCAATCAGATATGTGCAGCTCGTGAAGGAGATGACGCAGGAACCAAATTACGATGAAGTTATGAATGAAGTTAAAAAACTTCTATAATTCATCCTTAGGGATGATAAGGAGACGATATGACAAAGAGATTGGAAATTTATAAATGTGAAGTGTGTGGTAATATCGTTGAGATGATTCATGATGGCGCTGGTGAACTTGTATGTTGTAATCAGCCGATGAAACACTACGATGAAAACAGCACAGATGCGGCAACCGAAAAGCATGTTCCCGTGGTTGAGGTAGTTGATAATAGGATTGATGTGAAAGTTGGCAGCACCCTTCATCCCATGGAAGATAAACATTACATTGAATGGGTTGAACTCGTCACTGAAGAGAGGGCTTTTCGAAAGTTCTTAAAGCCTGGGGGAACACCGGAAGTGTCATTCTGCAGGCCAGATGGTGCCTTCACGGTGCGTGAATATTGCAACCTCCATGGTCTTTGGAAGGGAGGGTCGTGATGATAAACCAAAAGGTGCGCGACATCATGAATGAACAGATAAAGTGGGAACTCTATTCATCCTACCTTTATCTGGCTATGGCGGCATATTTTGATTCGCAGGGGCTGGATGGGATGGGACAGTGGATGCGCTCTCAGGCGCAGGAGGAAGTCCTTCATGCTATGAAGTTCTTCAATCACATCAAGGATCGCGATGGGCGTGTTGAACTGTTAGCTATAGATCAACCTCCTTCAGAGTGGTCATCGCCGGCAGAGGTTTTTCAGGTAGCGTATGAGCATGAGCAGAAGGTTACAGGTATGGTAAATAATATAATGAAGATCGCCCAGGAGGAGAATGACTATGGGGCGATGCCGATGCTGCATTGGTTTGTTGATGAGCAGATCGAAGAGGAGGCATCCACATCTAAGGTTGCTCAGGAGCTCAAGCGGATTGGTGATTCAGGCGATGGCATCATCATGTTGGATCGCGAGCTAGGGACAAGAACGTTTACCCTTCCGCCAGTGGGTGGAGAGGGTGCGTAGATATTAATTACATCACATGAAAGATCCGATATTGGAGGTCTATATGGACGCCGATCTTACACCGGTGGAGGTTGTTGGGCTGGGCATCAGGAGTGAAGAGGATGCTGCCGAGTTTTATGGAACGATTGCGAAGATGATTAAAAATGATCTCGTGAAGGCGAAGTTTGAAAGTCTCGCCCGTGAAGAGGTTGGTCATAAACAGGTACTTTCAGCCCTCTATAAGAGGATGACCGGTGAATCGGCGCCTCCTAAAATTCCAGGCAGTCCGAATACGGCGGAGGGTGGTGGAATTCCTGTTGGTGTTGATAATATTGAAGGGCTCCTTGAGTTAGCGATTTCGCGCGAGCATAGTGCTAATATGTTTTATAGGGATGCTGCTAAGAAGGCTAAGGATAACAACGGTAAGCGAACGCTGGAATATCTAGCTGGTATCGAGCATGGACATGAGGTTATGCTGAAGGAGGAACTGAAGGCATACCTTAATGATAAGGATTGGTATTCAAACAATCCTGATATTCAGCTTGTTGGACCTTAGGGCTTAGACTATACAGTTTTTATCTGTTGGAGGTACTAAATGGATTTTAAGGTTACAAATGATAATGCAGAACTAAATCAGACGTTGTTTCAAGTGACGCATGGGCTCTATATCCTGACATCAACTATGAATGGTAAGCACAATGGACAGTGTCTGGATGCTCTTATGCAGGTAACAAATATGCCACCGCGCGTGACTATCGGTGTTGGCAAGAAGTCGCTTACCCACGAGATGATTG
>JABGOS010000069.1 GCA_018645265.1 Deltaproteobacteria bacterium | reverse complement strand
CGAGAAATCTCACATTGGACTCATTCTTCATCCCGAAGGTAATCCTTTTACCGGCATACGATTCGACTACCTTCATGACCCATGGATCCTCTTCATTAACAACTGCTATACCGTCGGCGTCCATGGCCGAGAAAAGCTCCCCCTTTGCCCTGGCTACGGCCTCCAATGTGTGCAACTTTTCAAGATGTGCAGAGGTAACGTTTGTTATGAGCCCAACCTTTGGTTTTGCTATTTCAGTAAGCCTCTCGATCTCGCCTGGGGCATTCATTCCCATTTCCAATATCGCCACCTTATGGCTTTCATTCCAACGAAAGATCGTAAGTGGCAAACCTATTAAGTTATTGAAGTTGCCCTCGGTCTTTAACACATCACCGTTTACACCGGCAATCGCTGCTATCATCTCCTTCGTAGTTGATTTACCGTTACTTCCAGTAATCGCAACGCATGGCACATTGAATTGAGATCGCCACCACGCAGCGATGTCACCGAGCGACCTTTCAGCGTCATCAACCTGCACGCACGGAAGATCACTTGAAAAGGATGATTCCCTTTGAAGCAGAACCGCAGCAGCACCCTTCGAGAGGGCATCATCGATGAAGTTATGACCATCGAAATGGGCCCCCTTGATTGCAACAAATAGATTCCCTTTCTCGATAGCTCGGCTATCTATGCTGATGCCATTGCAAATGGAGCTTCCATCTCCCATCGAAAGGTCGCCACGTGTGGCCTTAACTATGTCGTCGATGCAAAATTTCATTCCTTTAAAAACCCCTTTAAAATTTCGCGATCGTCAAAATGAATCCTGTCCGATCCCAAAATCTGATAATCTTCATGACCTTTTCCAGCCACAACAACAACGTCTCCTTGATCGGCAATATCGACAGCTCTCTGTATAGCCGCCCTTCGATCGACTACGACCTCATAACCCATTCCATCCCTCAAGGGTTTAGCAACCTCATCCATACCCGGTATAATTTCATCTATGATTGACTCCGGTTTTTCGGTCCTAGGGTTATCACTCGTCACGAATGATATATCCGACAAGCTGCCAACCGCTCGGCCCATGAGAGGCCTCTTCGCTCTATCCCTATCACCTCCACAACCAAATACGGTGATGAGTTTACCACCATTGCCATCGCATAGTTCGCGGGCATTTTTCAAAAGATTCTCGAGCGCGTCAGGTGTATGGGCATAATCGACTAAAGCTAAGATACCCCTGTCATTATCTATCGATTCAAACCTTCCAGGCACAACTTCAAGCTTCTCTATAGCATCGCTTATAACTCCTGAGTTTAAACCCATGCCGCAGGCTGCAGTTATCGCAGAAAGAATATTCAGGGCATTGAACCTTCCACAGAGTTTAGATCTACATTCAAAAACTTCATCAGGCGTCTTTACCCGCAACTTTAATCCATTCGAATTGAACTCCAACCCTTCCGCTGTTATTGTGGATTCATTCTTTAATCCATAGCTCATACAGGGACGTTTGGAATTTGCAGACAACCTTCTTCCATAAGGATCATCGCCGTTGATAACGGAAAAAGCCCTATCCTTACAACTGACCTCCAGAAGGGAATTGAATAGGATAGCCTTCGCCTCAAAATATTCCTCCATATCACGATGATAATCGAGATGCTCCGGAGTAAGATTTGTAAATACCGCCACATCAAAGTGACATCCAAAAACCCTTTTCTGGGCGAGAGCATGCGAACTGACCTCCATTATGCAAAGATCAACTCCCGAATCCCGCATTTCTGCGAGGAGCCTTTGAAGGTCAATTGATTCGGGGGTAGTGCGTGGAGCTTTGATAATTTTCCCATTATATCTGTAGTTTATCGTACCTATAATGCCGGGATTGAAACCCGCTTCACAGAATATTCCCTCCAGGATATATGTCGTGGTAGTCTTGCCGTTGGTACCGGTAATTCCGATCAACTTCATGGATTTAGTAGGTTCGCCAAAAAACCTAGAGGCCATCTCAGCCATAGCAACCCTTGTATCTCGAACTATGACATTCACACATTCGCCAACGTTCGATATAGCCTTCTCCGTCACGACTACTGCAGCACCATTTGAAATTGCATCGCCCACAAAATCGTGACCGTCAGAGCTCAATCCTTTTATAGCGAAGAAACATTTCCCGGAACTGGCATCCTTAGATGAATAGACAAGGTCGCACACCTCAGGATCAATTTCACCCCTCAACTCAACAAGATCAATATTTTTTATAAGCTCACTTAGCTTCATAAATTCTCTTGAAAATACATCAGCGGTTTAAATTTAACCTCACAGATGGTATTCGAAGATACGGTTTTGCCAGGATCTATAGATTGACCCACAGCAATACCCGAACCTTCAAAGCGCCAATCTATACTTGCATCGCCAGCTGCATCCAAAACTCCCCTCATGGTCAGGCCACGTAAATTAGGAATTTTCCAAAATCGTTTCCCAGGCTCTTTCTCGTTATCAGTATTCACCACCGTCTCGACACGAACCTCTTGCAGCGGCTCAACTAACGCGAGCTCTCCTTCCGCCTCCCTAGGAGGTAGCTGCCTCAATATGTCAGCAGATGCAGTAAGCCTCTTCCCGGGAATCTTCATATATTGTAGCGACGATTCAACTATCTCTCTAAAAACCGGTGCAGCCACCTGCCCTCCATAATAAAACTTCCCCTTCGGTTCATCTATACCGACATAGACTGCTATTCTAGGATTGTCGGTAGGAGCATAGCCCACGAAGGAGGAGTGATACTTTCCATCGACATATCCCCTGGATTTCTTTCCAGCCTTTTGCGCCGTTCCCGTCTTTCCGGCAACCTGATATTCCACACTCGATGCCAAAGTCCCGGTTCCACCTTCCCCAACGACACGCTCCAGAAGCTTTGTCATGAGCTTCGAGGTTGCCGGTTTTATAGGATTACCGATTATCTCAGGCTTATTTTCAAAAATAGCCTCTCCATCTGACCCAAGCACACGCTTCACAATATAAGGCCTATAGAGCGTACCCCCATTTGCAATCACGGCAAAAGCCATAGTTATCTGAAGCGGCGTCGCCGCAACACCTTGTCCAAATGCGATGGTGGCATGCTGAAGCGGCGACCATCTATCAGGTGAAGATAGAATTCCTGAGGATTCTCCAGGCAGATCAATCATCATCTTACTTCCAAACCCAAAGCTCGTTATAGCACCGTAGAGTTCATCCCAGCTCATCCTATTTTCAACTTTGTACGCACCAATATTACTTGAAACCTTTATGATATCAGCCACAGAAAGTTCACCATGAGGATGAGCATCACCGACTATATGATCACCTATTTTTATCTTTCCATTCTCGCAGTCAAAGATATCCTCGCTCTGCACAAACCCCCTGTCGATAGCAGCTGCTACAACTATAACCTTGAAGGTAGATCCAGGTTCGTAAGGATCCGCTATTGCCCTGTTTCTCCAGTGCGATAGCGGATATTTCGAATATTCATTTGGATCGAATGTCGGCTGATTGGCCATAGCCAACACAGCACCACTTCTTACATCAACTACCAAAGCTGTAGCACCCTTGGCCCCTGATTTTTTAACCGCATTGGCCAGTTCGCGTTCAGTAATGTATTGCAGTGTCCTATCTATAGTCAGCTCAATCTCAGCTGGCTGAACAGCCTCGTCATCGGCGGGTGAAAGGTAGAGGTGCCCTCTAGCATCCCTCTTGAAGTTACCTGGTCCGCCTTGTGAGGAAAGAGTTCCATTATAGAAAAGCTCAACGCCACCTAGCGGTTCCGAATCAAAACCGACCGCTCCCAACACCGAAGAGGCGAGCGTCTGTCCCGGATAGAAACGACTACTCTCCTTCATCATGTAAACACCATCTATCTTCAAGTCGTTCACCTTTTTTGCACTCTTCGCGTCGGAACGTCTCTTCACCCAGATAAACTTTCTTTTTGAGGTCAGGCGATCCAGCAACCTTCCTCTATCCACATCTAAAATATCGGCTAGCTGCCTAGCCACCTTTACCGGCTCTGATATCTTCAAAGGGTTTGCAAAGATCGAATCAACCTTCACATCAATCGCAAGCTCCCTACCCTTGGAATCCAATATCCTTCCCCGCTTCGTACTTTGCTTCACCGCTGTGCGATATTGTCTCAGCGCAACTTTCTCGAGCTGAGCATTATCCTTCAGTCTAAAAACAACGGCTCTACTAAACAGCACCCCAAAACTACACGCAATTACAGCTCCGACGATAAAAATTCTCTTCGCCGTCATTCTATTTTCGTTTCTTTCAACTGTCCTATACTTTGGCATATTTTAATTTAAGTTCTTCTATTTCAATTCTTCTGATCTCGCGATCTCACCGATTTCCTGTTTTACAAAAACTATCTCATCGCCCTGGGGCAACCTCATCCCGAAATGTTCGCGAGCAATTTTCTCCAAACGCTTAGGCGAGCGAAGCGTAGCCACGTCAGCCTCGAGTTGATCCTTCTGCTCCGTAAGATCAGCTGTTTCTTTTCTAAGCTCTGACACCTCATAGCCAAGCTGTATAACTCTAACCCTGGTCCATACGAAGAGAAGGGCAAAACCCATCACTATAGCTAGAAGGATTACAACCTGCTTTATATGTCTACGTCTGAGCTCAAGCGACCTCTCAGCTACTGGCTGTCGCCTTACCGCACTGAAAGCTGGGATCATCTTCGCAGCATATTTCATTTAGTCAGTTCCTCTCTAAAATTCTCAGCCTTGCGCTGCGCGCCCTTGGATTACTATCTATCTCATCATCACTGGCTTTAATCGTCTTTCTCTTGGGAAGTGAAAACTCATCGTCCATCGCAAGCTCCCTGAAAGCCCACTTCACCATTCTGTCTTCCAGAGAATGATAACTTATGACGGCGACCCTCCCTCCAGACGACAAGAGATGTGGTGCATCGTTCAGAAAATTTCTCAACTCACCCAGTTCATCATTAACTGCTATTCTAATAGCCTGAAACGTTCTCGTTGCAGGATGGATTCTCTTGTACCTCGCAGGAGGTGGAACCGACCTTTGAATCAACCCTGCAAGTTCGCCAGTAGTTTTTATTTCTTCGCTTGAAGCAATCGCCCTGGCTATTCTCTTGGAGTAACGTTCCTCGCCTAACTCACTTAAAATTTTCACAAGTTCATCCTCATCCAACCTGGAGAGGAGTTCTGAAGCGCTTTCACCTTTAGAGCGATCCATCCTCATATCTAGCGGCGCATCACCTCTAAAGCTAAAACCTCTTTCAATTACATCAAACTGATGGCTCGACACTCCCAGATCGGCCAATATTCCATCAACGGATTTAATCTCCATCTCTTTCAGAATGTTTTTTATATCCCCCATCCGACCATGGATCGCGCTTGCGTTCCTGTACGAATCAATCACTTCCTTCACCTCATCCAACGCATCCTCATCCCTATCGATTCCAATGAACGTTCCGTCAGGCCCTATTGCTTTGAGTATGGCTTTTGCGTGACCCGCACCACCCAAGGTAACGTCAACAAAGGTATTACCTAAACTCGGTTGCAAATAGTCTACGACCTCACGTAGCATCACGGGCAGGTGATAACCGACAACGGTCATTGAATTCCCCCGTCGGGAATCTCCTCTACAAAACTGAGCAGCGCCTCCTCCACAGAAGCATAGAGCTCCTCATCAAGCCCCATAGCTCGTATGATGCTCTTGATATATCCGCTGGCTGCCGCCATCTTCAGATCACCGCCATCACACTTGAAGGCTATAATCTTATCCGCAATTCTACGAACGAGCTTGTAATCGAGATGCTCAAGCCCTTCTAGATTTAGGACGATGTTGTTCTGGCAACACTGTGAAAGCGATGAGAGAAGATTTTCAAGAACGTGAACGTTCTTCTGAGAAAGCTCCCCGTGCAACCCCACTACCGATATGTCATGAAATCTACTTACTTCAAACATGTTTGTCTTCAGCTTCGGTCCCCCCTCCTATTCAGTTGATCGCAGATAAAAAACCGGGTCATCTGAATAGGAAGAAGGACCGAAACAGCTCCCCTTTTTCCAAAGGTTAAATTATAAAAAGATCAAAGCCCGAGATCCGCAAGTTTAGATCCGAGGCCTTCCAGCTTTTTCTGTGCTTCGTCGAAGACCGACTCCCATCGTTCCTTCGACCAGATTTCAAAGCGCTTCGTCATACCGACAATCACAACTTCAGTAGTCAGTTCAGCATATTCACGGAGGGATTGCGGAATCAGTATCCTGCCAGGCTTATCGAGTGGACACTCATATGCAGCCGATATAAACACCCTCTGAAGCGCTTTCACCTCATCCAAAAACTGTGGAAGGGAAGCGACCTTCTTCTCAAGGGCTTGCCACTCTTGAACCGGATATGCCCAGAGGCATTGGTCAAAATTCGTTATTATCAGACGCTCATCATAGTTGGAGGCCAAAATCTCCCTGAATTTTGAGGGGACTGAAAGCCTGCCCTTCTGATCGATCTGATGTTGGTAACGTCCTCTAAACATAATTAATTCAAACCCTTATAGGTCTATCCCACTTTCTCCCACTATATGGGAAAGATAACGATAAACCATAGGAGCCGTCAAGCCATTTGGATTCTAATTAGTTGAAATAACAACGCTTTTTAGGTTTTATTCAGAATATTATTGACAGAAAAAAATCTCTTTAAAACAGAGCCTTGTAATGACGTATAAAAGTAATATATCGAATAACGGTATATCTATATGATTTGTATGAATTTTTTATAGGCATTTTTTCAAAGAACAGCCATGCCTTAAGACTCAGTGTTACTCGGCATCTAAGGCTGACAAGCCTCACAAATAGCTATGAATAAAGCAATAGAAGAAAACTATCTCAGGAAAGCGCTGTCATATGAAGATTTCCCGCAAAAACAAACGCTTATAGGTATTTATACGAAATTAATGATGGGATCAGTAGACTGCTCGTACTGCGCCAAACACCCCGTTACCCATTGAGGCAAGGTGCATGGTCTGCATCGGTGCAATTGAAATAGCAGGTAACCCAGAATATGCCTGTCCAAGGAAATGAACGCCGCTCTGAAGAGATGTATGCGCCCCAACCCATGACGTGGTCATCGGATCCATAGGCAGTGGATATAGATGCGAAGCAGATGATACATTTTGATACGAAGCTTCAACGTCCCCAGCTGTATCGCCAACACCGTATCGATCAAAATCAGTGACCACCTCACCACCGCTATCAAAAGCATTTCCAAACCACAGTTCATCATGGAAAGCCGAAGCATCAACGCCAGGACCCTCAGGAGTTCCTGTCTGATCAGCAGCACCACCTAGGCCTGAAACATCCGACCCCTCTCCACTCACAGGTCCTCCCCCCTCTCCACCTGACGTACTACCTGATGCACTGCCAGGCTTCATTTTCAAAGCGCGGAACTCACCTATCTTTGACATCAGGTGCCCGGTGGCAAGCATCGTTGTTTCAACATCGCTCTCTGAAAAGCTGTCGACACCCTTTGCGGCGTGACCCGTTATGACACTAAATGCCTTTATCATCTGCTCCAATATATCTCGCGCTTCATTTCTAACATCTGAGAGTTCTCCATGTCTGCGATGAAAGCCTTCTGTAAACTTGAGTCCTGACCTATCCAAGCCCATCCCAAGAGAAATATTATCTGCATCAATTCGGCCCATTGACATTCTCAATATGGAGACCCAACTAAATTCAGAATTAGCCTGAAGGCTGAGTCTCGTTGCATCCCCATAGACGGATATGCTCTGGCGGGACCCAAACAATGTCGACAGACGATCCTCAATCTCACCCAAACTAATTTCGACATGCTCCGCAAGTTTTGACAAACGGCCCCAGTGTTCGCTCAACCTACCTTCAAGGTTACCCTCTGTAATCTTTGCACTCTCATGAATTGCAAACCCCATCTTATAAGGCGCCAATTCATCCTTAGCCGCCTCGGCATCGTCGGCCATCTCATCCTGCATTTTCGTAAAAACCTTTGATGTAACGTGATTGATCACCCTTCCTGACTTACCAGCTACCGTTGTAAAGGTGAGGGTCTTCATAAACTCTTGCCAGTCTCCACCAGGATTAAACTTTGCATATCTGTATTTTCTTTCCGATCCTTCATCTTTGAAATATATCTCCAACCTCTCAAAAGCACCCTGAACATCTAATTCAAATTCCTTAATTGATATTCCTCTTTCCATAAGCTCGTCTATAATAACCCGTGTCGTTATATCATCCTCACCCCATTCATTACCCTCTGCTCTATACAGAATATATGTATTATCTTTTTCAGGCAGCATGAAGGGAACCGTTTGAAGGTTCAGCTGATCAGCAATTTGAGTAAGAGCGAGATTCAGACTAACAGCATCATAGGATTCATCAAATGACACTATAGATTGCGTCATAGTCACTTTTTTCACGTCGTGAAATGGTTTATCCTCATATTTACTAGCAACCCTCCGCCATACTTCATACGTAAACGCTTCAATATCTACAGGTACATCATTGACATCCTTAGGAGGTATGACGACCATTACAAAATCACCCGCCGGTCTATAGATCAGGGGATATGGCATCCTCCATTCCCACGCTACCTCTAAAATGATGTCCCATGCTGAAAGGAATGCTGCATCATTGAAGTCGGGTGAAAACTCCAACGAGTGAGCTCTCAGGTATGCCTGCATTGAATCCGCTTCAACACCCATGACGCCGGTCCAGCCTAACCTCGCAAGCTCCTGTTTAAATACATTCACATTTATAATAGTGCCGTTGCTCGTAGTTCCCGTAACTTCCCCTTTTAAGAAATATGGATTTTTGGGATCCGCAATCGACTTAGCCCACATATGCCTCATTGCATCCGCAAATTTTTGCGACGTCCCCTTGAGCTCCGTTAGAGCTGCAGTCTTATCGCCATCATCATCAACAATAGCCTCTGAAACCAACTCTACCGCCCTGTAGAGCAACTGTTTTGCACCACCTTCACTTCCTCGTCTTTCATGATCGAGCTGCCCCCACAACCTCTGGCTACGCTCCCATATTCTGAGAATTCTTGCTATTTTAGGATGCAGCTGTGCGGAACCCTCCACTCCACCCTGCTCTTGAAGCGCACTTAGATGTGGCAGGTGTGCCATCAGGGCTTCATCGAAAAGTTGGTACTTCTCTACTCCTGGATCGTAGGCTCCATCAGAAACATATTTATCACGCGCCAAATATGTTTGGAGTTTTGCATATTCCCTCACATCGGATTCCGTTGGCAGATCGGATTCAAAATAAACACCAACAGCTCCGACCGACGCCCTCTCCTTTTCAAAGTAATCCAAAACGCCTGATAAATATTTCAGATGGTAATATACACCCTGTAAGACAAAGGCCTGCAGAACATTCTTGCGTCTCTCCGATTCTCCGACACCATGAGAGGTATCCTTGACCCAGTCCTTCATCATTCGCATGTCTACCGGCCTACCTTCTACAAAGGGTTTTATTTTGGCAAAAAGAACTCTGGCAGCATCTTCCCTATCAGTGCCTTCCATGGCTAACATCGTTTTTATCTCACCCTTTATACGCCTTGGCATCGCAAGCAGCAGAAGTTCGCCGAAGGCTTCTACATCGCTCGCATCTTGAATGACCAGGTCGAGAAGATTCGTCGTGTCCAATGGCAGCACCGACGCATCGCCCCTGGCGGTAAAAGCATTTATACAACTCAAAAGCTCCCTAGCTTTACCATCTACGGAAGCAGGCTCCTTGTAACGTCTGTCATACTCCAACCTGAGTTCCTGCTGAATCTCTTGAGAGAAACGATCTGAAAAAAGCCTTTTCAAATCGCCTCGATCCTCGAGCGTAAACTGAAATGAAGTTTTCTCAGCTGACTGAACCGCGCTTTTAACAACCCCCCCCTGCTTCTTAAACCAATTGTTCACAGCTACAAGGAGCAGACTGCCAAAATCTCCGCTATGATCTAAATCATTAGCTTGTGATACATTTAAAACCAACCTGCCGGCATATGCCCTGTATTTGCGGTTTTCACGAAATAATGAATTTTGCAAATTTTCGGTATGCAGTTTACTGAGCGTTCCATGTTCAAAAAAGTACCCCTGAAGATCTGCAACCGACTTCTCAACTCGAGTTTGAACATAACGCAGCTCAGTCACGAGCCCTTCATCCAGACTATCCACATCCAACCTTTGAATAGCTGCGTTCAGTTGCTGCACATAAATCTGCTGCTGCGTATGAAACGTTACGAACGATCTTCTGAGTTTTAGATATTCACCAAAGGTCCCTGCATCGCGGCGATTATTCCAGTCAATGGTGTGCGGCAACATCGTCATCGCACCGGCCACAAAATCTGTCGCTGGAACTGCACCGAACTGTACGGCAAAATATGCATCGACGGATCTGCTAAACCCTTCCATTCCCGCACTGGTATCTATTTCGAATCTGTCATTCACAACATCGCTTCTGAGAGCAATCAATGTGTTTCTGATTAGCTGAGCTGCATCTATGTCAGAGATGATTGGGTAGGTTGATGGAAAACCAGTCGGTATCGTTGGAACAACATCATTCCTCTGAAAATCTGTTCGATGTGCCAAAAATGCATCGATAACTAATTTTCCATATTGCGTATCCATCATATCGCTCGGCTCCCTCACCTCAGGATCCCTAATATTTAGATCCTGAAGAAGATAATAGAGAGCATTCGACGCATCTGATGTCGCCCTGCACTTCGCTAAAAATGAATTGTCCTGTGTCACTATCCCTAGCCCTTCACTTTATTGATATCCATGGAATCTATGCAGATATCCCCTCGATACAGCTAACCCAACTGTTTCTATTATCGACTCAGCTTGAAAATTGTTGCTCGAAAAATACCGGGGCTTAAAGTGTGATATAATTTATAGAATAAATCGGTTATGGCAAGTCTAAAACCCTATTATTATTGTATATTTTATATATTCTAAATAAGGCAAGCACCGACAAAATACAACCTGCAATAATCACATAATTGGTTACTCCACTCCCCTGGTGTATAGGAAATTCAATTTTGTAGTGATTGATAGCTATCGTCCATATGTTGTTGATCATATGGCATGCAATGGGAACTGCTAGCGTACCAGTCACAGCATATGTCCATCCGAGGAATACCCCCAGAATAAAGTAAAGGTGGATATACCATGGATTGCCGTGCAGCATTGCAAAGATTAGGGCCGACGCCATTATAGCAGGAATATTCCCCCAACGCGCCGCAAGGGAGGTCTGGCAATAACCCCTAAAGAAGATTTCTTCACAGATCGCGGGAAGAACACATAGCAGGGATATCTTTACAACAAGCGAGTCAGCGCTATCAATCGCTATCAGGTCCTGTATCGCCCTCCTGACATTATCCGGCAACGGTATAAAAGACTCACTAAACGAAGTAAGATACTCCATCAATATATCAGCGCTCAAGGTAATGAATACGAACAGCAACATAGAAAGAAGCCCTGGCCAGGCAATCGCAATAAGCCTCTTTTTTTTCAATTTGAGCAACCAGATGAGAAGGAGCGGCACACCTAAGATTGCAATCAGCTGATTTGAAAGAATACCGCTCATCATCCAGCCGGAACGCATCATGAAGTAGGCCGGAAATTGCAGGAGCGCTACGATCGTCACAGATAGGAAGACAAGTTGTGGCGGCGCCACCTCTCCGTCGCCCTCAAAAATCATTTTTACAAATTTATTCATTTCCAGGCACTCGATCGTAAGCTTGATTATTTAAAAGTAACCACATCTGAAATCTTTTTTCTTACTGGCACCCTATTCGCCGGTTCAGCTGGTTCGCCAATCGGTATCATGGCTATCGGTCGAAAGTTTTTTGGAAGATCGAGAATCTCTGCAGCGCAACCTTCGTCGAAGGCTCCCACCCAGCAAGCTCCAAGCCCAAGTGATGTAACGACGAGCAGCATATTCTGGATTGCCGCTGCGGTCTCCTGTAGCGAATAGGTATTTCTACCCCTCAAGCCATACCCCTTTTCAGCGCGCTCAAGGTCGGTGCACACCACGATGGTCACAGGTGCCTGTTCAAGGAAGTGCTGATGACCCGCTTCCGTAGCAAGCTTATGTTTTATCGAAGCATCACGCACCACCTCAAAATGCCAGCTCTGCCCATTACCTGCCGAAGGAGCGGCAATCGCTGCTTCCAAAATCATATTTACGGTTTCATCATCTATGGGTCGATCTGCGTTGTACTGCCTGATCGAACGCCTTTTTGTTATAGCTTCCATAACATCCATTTAAAACCCCCTTAAAACGAGTTAATGTCCAAGAATGTAAGTTAACAACGGTCAATATCAGTTGCAAGGCAATCTCACATAAATTTAAAGCCTATAAGATAATATAACTTCGAAAACACAGACCCAATATACCCTTGGCATATAGTTCATAATGTACTTATACTCAGTTCATGGATGCTCCCAGGGCGCTTAAGGCTGGCGATACTATTGGAATAGCTGCACCGTCCAGCCCATTCGATAGAAAGAGATTCACGAAGGGTGTTCATATCCTGGAAAAGATGGGTTTCGACATCTCTTATCGACACGATATCTTCGATCAAAATCGGTATCTAGCAGGAACCGATGAGAGGCGCGCGCAGGAATTCACTGAACTCTTCACAGACAAGAATATTTCGGCAATCATGTTTGCACGCGGTGGATACGGAAGCCAGCGCATCATCCCACTTCTTGATGCTGATTATCTAAGAAAACATCCCAAACCGGTAATAGGCTTTTCAGATGTGACAGCACTTCTATCATTTCTCAATCAAAATGCTGAAGTGCCAACATTCTATGGCCCAGTCGTTACACAGCTTGGCAGATCGAAGAGTGAAATAACACCCAAAGCTTTTCTAACAGCACTCACAACGCCAGGTGCACTTGGAAACATACCGGTTGATGGAGCTAGAACCCTTAGGTCTGGCGATGCGGAAGGAACGCTCGTAGGCGGATGCCTATCGCTTATCAATTCGAGCATTGGCACGAACTACGAGGTAGACACAAAGGATCGCGTGCTCTTCATCGAGGAGATAGGTGAGAAGGTCTACGTACTCGATAGAATGCTCACTCAACTCAAAAATGGAAATAAGCTGCGTGACGTTCGGGGAATAATATTTGGATCCCTGATTCCACCTGAAGATGAACCTCATGACATTGAAACGATGATAATGGATGTCCTGTCCGACTTTAACGGCCCTATCGTTATGGATTTTCCAGCAGGTCACATAGACGATTTCGTAACGCTACCACTTGGAGCATCGGTCTCACTCAATGCTTGCGAAAACGATCAACCCTCTTTAATCTACACCTCAGGACTTCTTGAATGACAAAACTTATTGATAAAGAATTTAAAACGGCTATCGAAGATGGAGTCTTCCCTTCAGCTGAGATTCTAGTCTCTTCGAAGGGTGAGACTCTCATGCAATCCTACTACGGGGATGCTAGGGAGCAGACCTGTTTCGATATCGCTTCTATTACAAAACCTTTCGCTACCGCTACCATCGCGATGATGTTGGTGGCGGAAGGACTGATAAAATTTGAAGATACCGTGTACCAATGGCTTGCTGGTGCGAGGCTTCCGGAACACAAGCTGATAACAGTAAGGCAGCTATTAAACCACACATCGGGGCTTCCAGCCTGGCATCCCTACTATCAGGAATTGCCACTGAGCCTCATCGGCACGGAAGCGGGAAAGAGGGTCATCCTCGAAAACTGTTATGCGGAACCTCTGAAGGCGGAGCCAGGGAAAAAAACCATATACAGCGATATAGGATACATACTCCTCGGGGAGATATTGGAGCAGGCAGGCGATGCGTCGCTGGACGCCCTCTTCTCACAGTTTATAGCGAGACCGCTTGGCCTCGAGGATACCTTCTATGTCAGAAAAATCGGAGCACCATCCGAAAGCCCCAAGAAAAGATCTGACGTAACTGCAGGAAAGCACGTACATGTAAGGGACTCTAGCTCGAAGGATAGAAAAATAGTCAGACGCTTTGCACCCACCGAGGACTGCCCCTGGAGGGAAAGGGTTATCCACGGAGAGATCCACGATCAGAACACCTTTGCGCTCGGTGGCGTAGCGGGACAAGCAGGCCTTTTTTCAACCGCCTCCGATATCGACATTTTTTGTAAAAAACTCTTCGAATGCTACAAAGGCAAATCCGACTGGATTCCAAAGCGCGTCATCGACCAGTTCATTCCGGAGGGGAAGAAAAAACCTTCTGGCGACAAGTATGCGCTCGGCTGGAACAGACCATCCGCCAAAAACTCATCCTCCGGCCACAAATTCTCTCCAAACTCTATAGGTCATCTGGGATATACGGGGTGTTCGGTATGGATTGATCTTAATCAGGAATTTCACATCATCCTGCTTTCAAATCGCATCTACCCATCGATCACCAATGAGAAGATAAACGGTTTCCGCCCTAAAATTCATGACCTTATCTACCGTGAATTGATAAAAAGATAACGATCCGAGCAATCCCCTCAAACCCCCATTTTATCTTGATTTCAGGGTTCGCTTTAACTAGAAAAGGTTAAATACTTCAAACACTTGGAGGAAGAATGAAAGTCTATTTTGAAGGCGAAGGAGAGCTCTTTACAAACCCCGATCCGGATATCGCCAGAAAACATTTCAGAAAAAAAAATAAAACCCTCGTTGATAAGAGGATGAAGATAGAGGATGCCATCGGAAAGTTCGTGAAAGATGGGGAGTATATAGCTATCGGTGGCTTCGGTGGTGTAAGGGTTCCAACGGCACTGATGCACGAAATACTCCGTCAGGGTAAGAAGGAGCTCGGATTATCTGGCCATACTGCAACGCATGATTTTCAAATATTGGCAGCTGGTGAATGTTTCAACAGGTGCGACATCGCATACATAATTGGACTCGAAGCCCGTGGTATATCCTCAAACGCCAGAAAGTATATGGAAAGTGGCAAAGTGAAGACGACGGAATGGACAAACGCCGGCATGGCATGGAGATTTAAGGCGGCCGCACTTGGCATTCCATTCCTGCTTGGGAGACAGAGTCTTGGGTCCGACGGTATCAAATGGAGCGCTTCAAAGGTTATCGAATGTCCATACACCAGTAAAAAATATGCAACCTTTCCTGCTCTCTACCCGGATGTAGCGCTAATCCATGTTCATGAAGCGGACAAGTATGGAAATGCGACGATACGCGGCGTATCAATTGCCGATCATGACCTCGCCAGAGCTGCAAAGCATGTCGTTATATCATGTGAGAGAATAGTGGATACGGAGGAGTTCAGAAATGATCCACACAAGGTAATGATTCCATATTTCTGTGTCGATGCAGTCTGTGAGATTCCGCATGGCTGCTATCCTGGGAATATGCCCTTCGAATACTTCTCAGATGAAGATCACCTGAAGGAATGGCTGACCGTCGAACGCGACCCCGAAAAATTCAAAGCTTTCTTGGACAAGAATATCTTCAGCTGCAAAAATTTCAACGAGTACCTGGAAAAGAATGGCGGCCTGGATAAGATGCAAGAGCTTAGGAAGAAGGAGTTTTTGGAAGAATAGAGATCAGAATTTGGAATTCATGTTTATTAAATCTGAATTCTGCATATGGAGGCAAAATGTCCGAATATAATTCAATGGAAATGATGATATGCGTAGCAGCGCGCTTCATGGAGGATGGCTGTTCCGCTGTTGTTGGAACCGGAGCACCGTGTGCTGCTGGAATGCTTGCTCAAAAGACGACTTCACCCAACATGCTCATACTCTTCGAAGCCGGCGGTGTAGCACCACTTTTACCTACGATGCCAGTATCGGTTGGTGATTCACGAACCACGTGGAAAGCACTGATGGCAAGTTCAATGACGGAAACGATGTCTCTCACCGCTCGCGGGATGGTCGATTATGCATTCCTGGGCGGAGCGCAGATAGATAAATATGGCAACCTCAACTCCACCATGATTGGAAACGATTACAGACATCCCAAGGTTCGCCTGCCGGGAAGTGGTGGGGCTAACGATCTAGCATCCAATTGTTGGCGCGTCATGGTGATAACACCACATGAAAAACGGCGTTTCGTCGAAAAGGTCGATTTCATAACTTCACCAGGATATCTCGAGGGCAGAAGTTCACGAGATGATTCCGGTCTGCCTGCCGATACAGGTACGTACAAAATAGTTACAAACCTTGCTGTCATGGGATTTGATAACCCTGAACGACAGATGGAGATTGAAACATTATCCCCTGGCGTAACTGTAGAGGAAGTTCAGGAGAACACAGGCTTTGAACTACTCATAAAAAGCGATGTTCATGAGACTGAACCACCTTCAAAGGAAACACTTCGGATACTTCGCGAAGAGGTGGATCCGCACAAATATATTATTGGAAGATAGCAGATATGAAGTTTCGTTCTTGAAATTTATTATTTTGGGGGAGTAATGAACATACATCTTATTGGCATAGGCGGCACGGGAATGGCATCTCTCGCTGGCCTGCTTGTTGAATCAGGACATAAAGTTACCGGCAGCGATGGACCTATATATCCCCCCATGAGTGATCAGCTGAAAAAGCTAAACATCGTCCCCTTTGAGGGCTATTCCGAAACAAATATTGAGAAGGCTCAGCCTGAACTCGCAATAATAGGCAATGTCATAAGAAAGGATAATCCTGAAGCACAGGAGGTGATGAAGAGAGGCCTGGAATTTATGTCGATGCCGGATGCGCTCTATCGCTTCTTCCTAAGCAGGAGAACACCTTTTGTAGTAGCCGGCACCCATGGAAAGACCACATCTTCGAATCTTATGGCGTGGCTCATGAACTCATGTGATTTAAACCCTGGGTTTCTGATCGGTGGAATTGGTATCAACTTTCAAAAGAGTTACGCCCTAGGCCGAGACCCCTTCTTCGTAGTTGAAGGGGATGAATATGACACGGCATTCTTCGATAAAAATCCAAAATTTCTGAACTACAAACCTCACGCTCTGATGCTCACATCAATTGAGTTCGATCATGCTGATATATATAACGATATCGATCATATTATCGCCGCATTTTCGAAGCTCGTTGAAATAGTTCCCCCTGACGGGCTCATAGCGGCCAACATGGATGATCCCAGAGTAGCTGAGGTAGTATCGAATGCAAAATGTCGCGTAGTCGGTTATGCAATACATGAAAAATGTGATTACCATCCAATAGACATTGAAATATCCGAACAAGGTACATCATTCACACTACCTAACAACAAAACCAAATTCACGATGCCGCTATGGGGGGAACACAACCTCTCAAATGCAATAGGTGTGCTGTCCCTTCTCATCGAATCCGGTCAACCTTTGGAGAAACTGGCTTCTGGCCTTGAGAGTTTTAAAAACGTGCGCAGAAGACAGGAGATTGTATCTGACCATAAGGGCATAACCATCGTAGACGACTTCGCTCACCATCCAACAGCTGTTAAGAAAACGATAGAATCGATGAGGCTTCGCTTCCCAGGCAAAAGGCTGTGGGCCATTTTTGAACCAAGATCCAACACCTCAAGGCGAAATTTCTTCAAGGATGAATATGTAAAAGCCCTAGCGCTCTCCGATAAAGTTATAATATCACATCCGTTCAACGAACATCAGATAGACGAGGATGAACGCTTGGATGTTGATGACATAGCAGCTTTAATCCTAAAATCCGGTAAAGACGCACACTGCATTGATTCAACCACAAACATCGTTGAATTCGTTATGAGGGGCATCGACAACGAGGATATAATTCTGGTCATGTCGAACGGAAATTTTGACAATCTCTGCAATAAACTTGTCGAAGCTTTAAAAAAACGACGCATAGTAACCGATAGGAGTACAATATCTCCTAGTAGGGTGCCTAAATGATTTCATCCCGAGAGGGTACTCATCGTCTGCGCACTTTTATAGCGATCCTATCATTATTTTGCGGCTTTTTCAGCGCTTCTATTTGGATCGTAAATAGCAAAGCTGTCTGGACGCATGTCCTCTCCATCGTCAACGTTAGAAGTTCGTGGACCATCGACGTGGGTGAGTTCGAGTTGAACCCTTTCGGAACCAGCCTAAGTATCGTAAAGTTATCTCTAAAGAACGAAGTTCAAAATAAAGAGATATCGATAGATGATCTACGCATAAGGATAAGGCCCCTGGGACTACTCAGGGGAAAGTTGATATTCGATGAATTTCAATTAAATGGCGTAAACCTCTCCCTTCCACCAAAAGGTAAAAAGGTTGAAAGGGAGAGAAAGCGGCTCAAGATTTCAAAGCTCATCCTCCTAAAGAATATCATCATAGATGAAGGCTTGATAAGTCAGCTTTCAATCTCCTTTGGAAGTCAGACTAAGTTATTTACAGATGAGATTCGTCTGTCACTGGAATCTGGGATACTCAGAGGAACTGAACTTAACGTCAGGACTGACGGGTTGGTTGTATCCAAGGATGGCGACTCAAAAATCTCTGCAGGAATGCTAAACCTCGATGCAGCAACAGAGCTATCCAGGTGGCACACAGAGTTTCCGTATGCCGACAATCTTAACGGCAAGCTAAAGATGAGCGACGTTAATGCGGAAGGTCTGATGATAGATGAAATATCAGCGGAAGCAGCTTACAGGGATTTCATAGTAGGTCTAAAAGACTTAAGCCTCATCGTAAATGGCAGAAAGCTCGTGGGTTCGATGAGGGCTGACACCAAAGAAGAAACCTTCGATATCGATATAAACATCGATAAGCCCATCTCACTTCCACATATCGTAAGACCCTTGAAGACTCTCGATACCTCAGGGGCGATGTCGGGAAATATATCTATGAGCGGAAAGGGATTCATACCCTCCACTACAGATGGAGAGGGTGAAATTAGAGTAACGCACGCATTCGGAGCATCTGCCGATTTCCCCATAACCATTGCAACCGGTGTATCCTGGGAGAATGGCGTATTCAACCTGAGAAATGCTAGGGTAGTAGCAGGGGAAGACATACTATCCCTAGTGGGCACGATAGATACAAA
>JABGOS010000009.1 GCA_018645265.1 Deltaproteobacteria bacterium | reverse complement strand
GCGCAGGTTTTATAGCTTCTCATATCGTTGATGCTTATGTCGCTGATGGTCATGAAGTAGTTGTCATAGATAATATGTCTACTGGCAAGGAGGAGAATAAGAACCCTAAGGCGAAGTACTATACAATGGATATATGTGATCCCAAAATTACTGACATATTTGAAAGTGAAAAACCTGAGATATTAAGTCATCATGCGGCTCAGATCGATGTCAGAACATCCGTTGCTGACCCGCAATTTGATATAAAGGTGAATTTGGGTGGATTTGTTAATCTTCTCGAGGCTGGTAGGAAGAACGGTTTGAAAAAGGTCATCTTAGCTTCATCTGGTGGTACAGTCTATGGTGAACAGAATGTATTCCCAGCAACTGAGGATCATCCTACAAGGCCGATCTGTCCATATGGTCTAAATAAGCTCGGCAGTGAGCAGTACCTCTACTTTTACGAAAAGGAATATGGTCTGAAGTGGGTAGCGCTACGGTATGCAAATATATATGGCCCACGTCAGAATCCACATGGAGAAGCTGGAGTAGTGGCTATATTTATTAAAAAGATGCTCGCTGGTGAACAGCCGGTTATTAACGGTGATGGTAAGCAGACGCGTGACTACGTCTTTGTCAGTGATGTTGTTGAGGCTAATAGGTTGGCACTGAAGGATAATGCCTATGGCCCTTACAATGTAGGAACTGGAGTTGAAACAGATGTTAATGCTATTTTTAGGGCATTAAGAGAATTTACGGATTCCACATGCGACGAACAGCATGTTCCTGCCAAATCCGGTGAGCAAGCCCGATGTTCAATCGAGGCTGTAAGGATGAAAAACGAATTTAATTGGAATACGACAGTTGAATTTGCAGATGGTATGAAACGTATGGCTGAGTGGTTTGTAAGCGGGAACAGGTAACGTATATGTCTACAGAAAGCCAAGAATTAATTTGTACGTCAAAACGGAGCAGTCTCAATCCAGTAAAAATTCTTTACTATGTTGTTAAATCACTGCGCCCAAAGCAGTGGACCAAGAATTTATTTATCTTTGCTGGGCTGCTCTTTTCGCAGAACTTAACGAATTACGACATGTTACTTACGACCATTTCTGCGTTCGGCTTGTTTTGTGCTTTGTCGGGTGCGGTGTACCTCTTAAACGATCTGGTGGACATCGAGAAGGATAAGCTTCATCCAGTCAAGTGCAAGCGACCTTTGGCTTCGGGTAGGTTGCCGAAATCGATTGCGGTTGTGGTGATGTTGATTTTAGTGTCTGGGTCTCTTTTGGGTGCATATATCGTCGGATTACAATTTTTCTTCGTGTCAGTCGGTTACGTCGTTCTGCAGATCGCTTATTCACTTTACTTGAAACATCAGGTTATACTTGATGTGTTTTCCATAGCATCGGGATTTGCATTGAGGATTATAGCCGGTGCATTGGCTATAAATGTCTCCATGTCCTCTTGGCTTTTGATCTGTACCACTATGATTTCACTCTTTCTGGGATTTGGAAAACGCAGGCATGAGCTCGCATCTCTCCAGGGTGAAGCCGTGAATCACAGGAAGGTCTTGGCACATTACAGCGCGTATTTTCTGGATCAGATGATAATGATCGTAACAGCGGCAACGGTAGTTGCGTATGTGCTATATACAATATCGGATGAGACTGTGACAAAATTCGGCACGAGAAACTTGGTATGTACGGTTCCCTTCGTGCTGTACGGTATTTTTAGATATCTTTATCTGATTCATCAAAAAGGCGAGGGAGGGGATCCTGAGAACATGATCGTCTCCGATAAGCCCCTATTGTTTACGGTTGTCCTTTGGGTATTGAGTGTTGGACTGATTCTATATTTCTAAAATGGAGGAGAAGATGAAAAAGGTTCTGGTGACAGGTGGTGCGGGTTTTTTGGGTATAAACTTAATTCGTTACCTATTGAGTAAAGGTGAGTACGAGGTTGTATCTTTGGATATAGCCCCCTTCGATTATAAGGATTGCCTGGATAAGGTGACAATTGTCGATGGCGATATTCGTGATAAAAATAAAGTTGCCGAGGCGATGGATGGGGTTGATATTGTTGTTCATACAGCAGCCGCCCTTCCTCTCTACACTGAAGAGGAGATTTTATCTACGGACATCGACGGCACAAGAAATCTTCTCGAAGAGGCCGACAAACAAAAGATCGGTCGCTTCGTTCACATCTCATCTACCGCTGTATATGGCATACCTGATCATCATCCGCTCGTTGAGGAGGACAAATTGCAGGGAGTGGGTCCTTATGGAAAGGCGAAGATTGCCGCCGAGGATCTGTGTCTGGAGTATCGTGGTAAGGGAATGTGCGTTCCAATTATTAGGCCAAAATCTTTCATAGGTCCGGAAAGGTTGGGAGTTTTTGCGCTGCTCTATGATTGGGCAAAGGATGGTAAGGGCTTTCCCATGATCGGCAATGGCAAGAATCGTTATCAGCTTCTTGATGTTGAGGATCTGTGCGAGTCCATCTATCTGTGTATGGTGAAGTCAGAAGATGTTGCAAGCGATACTTTCAATATTGGTGCCAACAAATTTACGACAATGCGGGAAGATTTTCAGGCGGTGTTGGATAAAGCGGGATTTAGGAAGAAGATAGTACCCTTTCCTGCGAAGCCGGTGATAGGTGCTTTGAAAATTCTTGAGAAGATGAAGGTCTCTCCGCTTTATAAGTGGGTTTATGAAACCGCATGTGAAGATTCTTTCGTATCAATAGAGAAGGCTGAGAGGCAGCTCGGTTTCACGCCGAAATACTCAAATAAGGATGCACTGCTCAGAAACTATCAATGGTATCTGGATAATCTTCAGTCTTTCGAAGGGGCATCAGGCGTCTCACATCGCGTACCTTGGAAGCAGGGTGCTTTGAAAATAGC
>JABGOS010000033.1 GCA_018645265.1 Deltaproteobacteria bacterium | reverse complement strand
ATCCAGAAAACCCAAAATGTGCAGGAGCGTAGACTTGCCGGAACCGGAAGGCCCCATGATAGCTATGAAATCGCCGGGTTCTACGGTAAGAGAGACATTATCGAGTGCTACGACATCGACTTCGCCCATGCGATAGATTTTCGATATGTTCTTGAGCGTGATCATTTATCAGATCTCTTCTCCCCTCTTCGAAACTGTGGGAAGAATGGTGTGCTGCCATTTTTCTTCTTGGGCACAACATAGGATTGCTTCGGAGCATAGATGACATTCCCCTTTTTAATGCCGGATTTAACCTCGACGAAACCGTCGTTTTCTAAACCCGTTTCAATCTCCTTTTTCACGAGTTTCCCCGTCGACGGATTCTTGACCATGACATATATTTTTTCGCCTTCGTGCACCGGTGCATGAAATGGAATGAGGATCGCATTCTTTACCTCCTTCACTGAAACTTCGACATTTGCACTCATCCCGGAGCGAAAGAAGTCAGGAATTTCATTTGGGAGGATGTCCACTTTATATATCGTGACGTTGTTCACGACCTCGGATTCGTAGGAGATGTGATCTATAATTGAATCGGTCTTGATTTCAGGATACGCATCGAGACTGACCATCGCCTTTTGGCCGACCTTGAGTTCGCCGATGTCCGTCTCGTCGACGTCCGCTTCGATGATCAACCTGTCGGACAGCACGAGCACGGCATCGCTCGTCGTAACCGTCTGGCCGGCCTCCACGTCGCGAACTATAACATTGCCATCGATAGGCGCGATGAGAGGTGTTTCTTTATAGGCTTTCCGCCAGTAGTTGAGTTCTTGCTTTCCTTTTAGCCTTGCCGCATCGACTAGCGTTGCACGTTCGGTCGAACTCATGAACGCAAGAACATCACCAACCTTAACCTTTTGCCCCTCCTCTACGAGGATTCTTTCGACGCGACCGGTGATCGGCGGTTTTATCTCCAACCTATTCTGAGGTTTGATGGTTCCGATCGTGGAGACTGTGAAAGAGATATCTCCGTATGTCGGTTCGATTAAAACTAGATCTCCATTAGATCCGTTCCTGTAGACAACCTTCAATATAATAAGCAGGCATACAAGCGCCCCGCACGCTATCGTGATTCCAATTTTGAGTTTTTTACTCATAATTCAAAGTCTCCCCCTTCGCCCTGATCCACTCCGCCTCCGCTATCAACATGTTTGCCTCGGCCTCGACATTGCTCTTTTGGGATCTGACATAATTATCCTCTATTATAATCCAGTTATCAAAGATAAGAAGACCGTTAGCATATTGAGCCCTGGAGATCTTTGCACGGACCTCGTCAGCCTTAAGATATTTATTCCGTACTCGGTAAAGCTCCACCGCGTCCTTTAAATTCTGCCATGCGGTTTCCAGACCTGTGAGCACCGTGTCATACTCGCTCACCTCGTTGGACTTTGCCTCCATCAGCTTGGCCCTCGCCCTGTCGGTGTTGGCGATACGTCTGCCGCCTTCCAATATAGGTAGAGAGGCGCTAAGCCCAGCCAGCCATCCATTGCTACTGTTCGAAAAACCCCCACCCCTTACCTTTCCCGCTTCCGCATATGCGTTGAATTCCGGAAAAAACTCCGCCTTCGCTGCCTTGAGTTCGTACTTGGCGGCCCCTTTTTCCGCGAGCGATCTTTGAACGATCGGGTGATTTTCGGCAAGCTTTCTCAAGTTTGGTTTTGCACCGACTTCCTTATGAAGTTTGAAGCTACCTTTCGCCCTTATGGGTCTATCATCATACCAACCCATCGTCTTTCGCAATTCGTACTGTGCAACCGAAATATCGCGATTAGCCTTACGATGGTCGTACTCGGCCTGAGCGAAATCCGCTTCGGCGAGGAGTAAAGACCCTTCATGCTCCCTTCCTGATTCGTATCTGAGCCTGATCATTCCTAAATTCTGCTTTCTTCTCTCGATGATGCCAGCCGTAATAGGAACGAGCGTCTGCGATTTCAGAAGTTCCACAAAAGCCTTTCTCAGATTGTAGCGAATATCAGATGATGCGACCGTATATGTTTCTTCGGAGGCTTTCAGGGCTTGCTCTGCGGATTTAAAATCACTATAGGCCTTAAAACCATCGAACAGCAGCTGTTCGCCTCTGACCGAATAGGTGTTGTTATCTCTTCTGCCTGTGCCGGAGAAATTGTCGACACGGCTGATACTTGCCTCAGTAGTGAACTGAGGAAGAAGGGGGCTTGTCTCAACCCACTTCTCCGCCTTTCTCTGTTCCACCACATGCAAAGAGGCAGCAAGTTCCGGGTTGGCCTTTGCCGCCTCTATCACGCACTCCTGCCAACTTAGAACAGCTTCATCTCCCGCCAGCGCGGGCGCGCACGCGAGCATAAGAAGTATAGTGAAGATCGTTTTTCGAATATGCCTCATAGCATTGCCCTGGGGGTCTTCCTCGTTTGCAATAAGACGGACGGCCAACTAAAAAAGTCTACATTTCATTTCAAACAGTTTCATTGAGAACCGTCAATTTAAATAAAAGCTTCAATGTGTTGAAATTAGTATGGTATTTGAATGGTGAAAGTTATCAATAGATCGGATTATGGAGTCATGCGTCACTAACCTGAAGGATCCACGAGAAGTGTTTCAGATATTATCTAACGCTGGATGGTCTGCCCTTATGAATACGCGGTCGCGGAGGAGCCTCGCGTAGTTTATGACCATTTGATTGTGGCGAAAGTCACTAGAGGAGTACGGGAGTTCTCCGTTGTCATAGACGTATTGAACGAATGTCGCCACTGCCTCAGCGTTGTTCGTGGCACCATATGGGTCGGCGTGACCCTCTCCGGGGCCCAAGGGCGAAGTCGATTTCCAGTAGAGTGCTATATCCCTAGGCCAGCTGGTAGATATGGCCCTCGATGCAAATTTATCATACAAGGCGCTATT
>JABGOS010000072.1 GCA_018645265.1 Deltaproteobacteria bacterium | reverse complement strand
CCCATTGATTGTATAGCGCTCCTCGTAGAGCAACTCTTTGATCTTCTGCAACAGCTCAACATCACGACGCTTATAGAGGCGCTGTCCCGATTTCGACTTAGACGGTTTTATGTCCTGAAACTCAGACTCCCAGTATCGTAGGACATAAGGCTCAACGCCTATAAGCTTGCTTACTTCGCCAATGCGAAAATATAATTTATTGGGAATGCTGGGCATCTTATAGGCCCCCTTCCCTCTGGGTAGATAATCCCCAGAGCAAGCAAGTTATTGTGTGAACAAAAGATAACACAATAAGATTAAAATTCTGCTATTTCATCTTTATTAAGAGCCGACTTTAAAACTTGGCTCGGACGGAACGTCAAAACACGCCTTGCAGAAATCTCGATCTCTTCACCGGTCTGAGGATTTCGGCCAATCCTTGGTCTCTTCTGGCGAACGACGAAATTTCCAAATCCGGAGATTTTGATCTTCTCGCCCTTCTCCAGGGTTTCCTTCATCGTATCAAATACCAACTCCACTATCTCCGCAGACTCCTTCTTTGAAAACCCGACCTTTTCATAGATCTGCTCTATTATATCCGCCTTCGTCATGCCGTCCTCCCTTCTCCCGTAAGCTTCTCATCTCACAAGCAGCTGAGATGAGAGCTGGGGAATACGGTTATATTATCATGTTCTAAGCGCTGCGCCCAACCTTGTTTTTAACATATCCACAAGATTTTGCTGCGCCCTATTAACCTCATCATCAGTCAAAGTTCTATCGTTTCTGGCAAAGCGTATAGTTATAGCCAGGCTCTTCTGCCCGCTAGAAACACCTTTGCCCTTATACACATCAAATATCTTCACGTCAGTAACGAGCTCTTCTCTGCTATCCTGAATAACCCTTTCGATCTCAACAGCCGGAACCTTATCCGGCAGAAGGAGTGCAATATCCCTATCGACATATGGAAATTTGGACAGCTCAGTGAACCTGGGCAATTCACCCATCGACACCTCTGCCAGGTCATCAAAACTAAGCTCGAAGACATGAACATCATTATCGATATCCCACTGAGCAGTAATATCCGGATGAAGTTGACCGATAAAACCAACCCTCTTGCCCTGGCAAAGTACGTGAGCAAACCTCCCAGGATGCAAGAATCTAAAAGCCTCGCCTCTCTGGTAAATAACTTCATCCCTCAAATTCAACGACAGAATGATATTCTCGACCACACCTTTAATATCGTAGAAGTCCACTTCCTCAGATGCCCGCTCCCACCTCTCTGGATTTTTCTTACCCGCCATAACTCCAGCCACACACTTCGACTCTATAAGTGGCCCTATTGGCCGTGGTCGATTGAAGACCGATTGTATCGAAAACAATCTACAATCAGGACTCTGACGATTAGCATTGAGCTGATAGACATCAAGCAATCCTGGAATCAACATAGTCCTCATAACAGCCTGATCGCTCGACAAAGGATTCGTCACTATAATAGGCGTTCCACCTACCTCCGCAAACGGCTCCAAATTCTTCTCACTTGTAAAACCGTACAGGGCAATCTCAGAAAGACCAGAACCAACGAGAGATTCACGAACGGCGTCCTCCTGGTCACTGAATCTCGGCTTCGTAATTGAGGATACTCTGACAAAGGGCATAGTTTCAGCTATTTTCCCATAGCCATGAATCCTTGCCACCTCTTCGATTAGATCAATCTCACGTACGATATCGACCCTCACCGTAGGAACTGTCACGCTGAGTTTTCTCGATTGACTCTTCGCAACCTTAAAGCCCAACCTCTTCATGATTCCGGAAATCTCTTCCAGTTTCAAATTAGTTCCTAAAATCCTATTTGTCTCTTCAGCAGAAATCGTAATTATTTTCTCATTAACTTTTTTGGGATAGATATCGACCCAGTCCGCCGTTGGAGTTCCACCAGCCGTCGACAGTATGACTTCGGTCAACCTGTGCAGCGCATCAACCACGCCATTTGGATCAACACCCCTCTCAAAACGTCTCGATGATTCTGAAGAGAGACCCAAACGCTTCGAAGTCCGCCTTACCCCACCAGGCTCAAAGTATGCGCTCTCGAGCAGTATACGTGTCGTGGAATCCCTAACCTCGGAATTCTCACCACCCATTATACCAGCCATAGCCACAGGCCCTACATTGTCACAGATGAGGAGATCCTCAGAGATCAGCTTCCTAGTCACACTATCGAGCGTCGTAAATTCGCCGTCATCGGCCGCCTTTCGAACGACTACCCTATCACCCTTTAAGAATTTTGTATCGAAGGCATGAAGTGGCTGGCCAGTCTCAAGCATCACATAATTGGTCGCATCCACGACATTATTTATTGAACGAATACCACAATCCGCCAACCTCCTCACTATCCAAGAAGGTGAAGGACCTATTTTAATTCCATCTATTACCCTGGCAGCATAACGAGGACATCTACTCTTATGTTTTACGGATATTTTTACAAATCCATCCATCTTCCCTTTACCCTTTGGCGTGGATGACTTCTTAATCTTCATGGAAACGTTTGTAAGAGCTGAGATATCGCGCGCAACACCCTTTACTGAGAGACAATCCGCCCTATTAGCAGTAACCCCAAGCTCGAAGATAATATCATCGCCAACGCACTCCATCTCCTCGACCTCAAGACCGCTCATAGTCATAATATCGGCAAGCTTTTCAGCCTTCTGCCGTATCGGCACAAACTCTTTTATCCATTCAAGGGCTACGCGCATTAGAACTGCTCCAAAAATCTTAAATCATTTTCATAAAATAAACGAATATCATTGATAGCATACTTAAGCATGGCAATACGTTCCACACCCATCCCAAATGCAAAGCCGCTGTATTTTTTTGAATTGATCTTCACAGCCTTAAAGACTTGCGGATCAACCATTCCGCAACCGAGGATTTCAAGCCAGCCACTCTGTTTACACACA
>JABGOS010000128.1 GCA_018645265.1 Deltaproteobacteria bacterium | reverse complement strand
CTTCTTGTTCGTCGAAAAGGAGAAAATCGTTTTCCTCAATACGCGCTCAAGCAGTTCATCGGACTCCTTAATATCCAACTCCGTAACCATCTTAAGCTTCTCCCAAACCTCATCTGTCACACCCAGATCAAAGCGCATCTCCCAGTAAGTGTGAGTAAGCAATTTTGCATTGTAACTTCTGATTATCTTGACCGGTATGAAATAGTTATGCGCTACGACATCGGCAGCGAGATGGGTGAGATATCCATAAGCAGCCGCTCTCTGTCTATCCGTTTCCGCCTCATGAAGGATAAGCCACCCTATCCTCCAGCTATGACAATGATGAAGATAGCCGGCGTATTTCTTCCCCACAACGATGTCAGGGCTGGCAGTTCCGTATATATACGCTTCAGGAAACCGCTTTATAAGTTCTCGTATTACAGGAACGACACTGCTGAGATCTCCAAGCACAGTCATAGCAACATCTACGTGCATCCCTGGACCCCATGCAAACGCATCGGATGGAATAAGGAGAATCACGAAAAAAGCGATTAGGGCATGGACAACGAACATGCGCCGCATTATAGTCCGCCGCGCATTGAGAGCAACCAATTTGAAGGGGTATCATAATGAGCGACAAGTCTGAAGTTCTGGAAGATGTAAAAAACTTACTCGAATATGCCAAAACCCTCGGAATGACTGAAGTGGCAGCCGCAGAAGCACAGTCTATGGAAGTATCCAAAGACACCTCCTCCGATCACAAAATCGTGAACACCGGTGAGGCCGCAGGTGCCAACTCGCTTCAGGATATCAATGACACCATAGGTGATTGCAAACGATGTAAGCTCTGTGATGGCAGGAACAAGATAGTATTCGGCGTTGGTGATCCTAACGCAGATATCATGTTCATAGGGGAAGGCCCCGGCAGAGATGAAGATAAGCAGGGTGAGCCATTCGTAGGACGTGCGGGCAAGCTGCTTACGAAGATCATCAATGCAATGGGCTTTGAAAGAAAGGATGTCTACATTGCTAATATCGTAAAGTGCCGCCCCCCAAATAATAGAAATCCCGAACCGGATGAAGTTGAAACGTGCATTCCTTTTTTAATCAAACAAGCCGAACTTATCAAACCGAAGGTGATAGTCTGCCTAGGCAGTGTGGCTACACAAAATTTGCTCAATACGGAGTCAAAAATTTCCGCCCTCCGTGGTAACTTTCAAAAATGGCAAGGAATCCCTGTAATGCCTACCTATCACCCCGCCTTCCTGCTCAGAAACTCCAATATGAAGAAGCCAGTATGGGAGGACATGCAGAAGGTCATGAAAAAACTATCAGCATAACACTAATTACAATAATATCATTATTATCAACAAGTTAACATCCCTCCTATTAGAATCAACGCCAATTTAATGAAGCGGTGTGTTCAGAAAATACTCAATTTAAACAGTATTTTAAGAGCAACTTTTTGACATGGTGCGCGATAAGGACTATAGATTTTGCGTCGGATAAAAGGAGGGTGCAATGGGCGTCAATAGGCCGGATTTCGGTGCAGCCATATCAGTCTTGGATGCGATAAAATTATCACTCCCTCAAGATAGGCGACACAGGAGCGATAGAACGGCAATAGGCCTCTTAACTGCAGCGTTAAGGGAAGGATCGATTCAGCCAAGCAAGATTCCAGCTCATCTAGATAGATTTGACCATGCACTCCGAAACACAACTGATCAAGGCCAGCTTGAAACACTCCGACAAGCACATGCACAGTTAAGTGCTCTGCTCCATGCCGATGCGGCACCTGCAAGTAGCACAGCAGCTGCAAGACTTGCTGCCGATGATTCTATCTTACATCCCAAGCAGATAAAACCTGACAATCTTTTTATACATGGCAGTGGAGTTGTCGCACTCATGAGCGGTAAAGCCGGTGATGAAAAACGTCCGATGTTGGTATTGCAATCTCCTCAGTGGGCGGTGAGAAAGCTTTTTGGACAGGATGTCAAAGCGTTTTTGGGTGCTGGTTCCTCGCTGAACCTTCAGACAGGAATACATGAGACTGAATTTGAATTTCCAGGTTACCTCCTAAAATTTCTCTTGGGGAGGACAGCAAACTTCATACTCTTCAATGATGAAATCGGCGATGCAACGAGTATAGTCAATAGATCCTACCTTGGCAGGACCTGGAATCTCGTACAGGATACCCTTGCAAAATCTTTCCCAAAAGGTGCCGACGTTCCTGATCTCGACGCTGAGGTCAGACAGCTTGAAGCACCCTTTCCCGCAGTTGGCGAAGGCGGCCTGTGGGGTTTCACAGGCATCGAACGCGGTGGAGAAGTTCAGATTGAAAACTGGAGACTGCGCCATCTTGGAAATCGAAAGTGGAGAATACATGAATCCCATAAGTATATAGGGGATATTGACCTTGCAGATTACCCCATACAGCAGCCGACTAGGCCCACCTTCATGGAAGATGTGATAAAAGATCGGAAGCTCGCGAAGATTCGATATGAAGCCCTCTTCGAGGGCAAGCCGATGATCGTGCCCCTTGGGTCAGGAAGCGGTCTTACCCAGGAGGAGGCATCTAGTCATCTTAGCATAGATGAGGCGGGCAATGTCACGATCGTTGATCCAAACGTCAACGTCATCGAAGACCTAGTCAAACTTGGAATACCATTTGGCAGGGTGAAGAGGATTATTGTAACGCACGTTCATTTCGATCATGTAGCTGGAATATGGCGCTTACTCCGTTACCTGACCGCTAAACCAGATCTTATCATTCATGCAAATCCTGGTGATGTTAAAAAAATTAGGGATGGAGAGATTAAAGACGGTGATGAGATGTCCACACTTACCGCCCTATTCGATATGGCCGAAAAGGCTACCCATAGAATAATCAATGGTGCGGAACTCCTTAAGGGTGTGAATGTCGTTCCAATAAAGTTTGATCAGCCGATGTCCGTTG
>JABGOS010000061.1 GCA_018645265.1 Deltaproteobacteria bacterium | reverse complement strand
CCGGACATACCGGTGGAAGACCCGAAGATATGCGGCGATGGTGCTGTAAATCAGACAGGGGAGGACTGCGAAGTCAATGATGGAGGTGAAATCATAGATGGCAGTTGTGCATCAACGCAAAGATGTGAGGGGTGTATATGTGTAGATGCCAGCTGTAATGATGGTACCTTGGATGATGGTGAACTTTGTGGTGAAACAGGAGCTGCTGGATGTGCTGATGATGAAGTATGTAAAAACTGCTTATGTGAGAAAGTCACTAAGGAAAAGCCAGCTGAAGAAGTTCCAGAACCTACAGAGATCCCTGCTGATATGCCTGCGAATGCGCAAGCTGAGATTCGAACACAATGCTTCGTAAAATGTGATTCATATACACATGATGACTATAAGGATTTCTTTGCATCGCTCAACAGTCAATATCAAGATATTACCGGGAATAAAGATCAGCGATTCTGTCAGGAGACTCAGAGGGCAGAGATGGTCTGCTATATAAAGAATCTTTATAAGGCCCAGAAGACTACTTCAGGAACAGAATGGGTTACAAACCCCTACATGATAACACAGGACGGAGGATCAGAGGCAATTCCACGAGTAAAAGACAGCAGGGTGCAGAAAATCAAAGTTGTTAGAAATCCATTAAGAATCATACCTCTTGCAGGTGCAAATTCTCAGATGGCAAGTTCTCTTCCTGACACTTCGAGCGTTACAGGTGCCGATTTAAACTTATCTGGTAGTTATAATATACAAGGTGGCATGCAGCCTATGGCTGCAGAAAATGTGGTCCACGGTTCAAATGGCCAGACGATCATCAACGATATGATAAGTCATATGACGAGTCGCGTAGTCGCAAGCAAACTCAGTAGTGACTACTCCGATTATATCACTAAGGATTTGACTGCATCAGGATCTTCATCCTTTCCATCTGAAGGAGCCGAATCCGACGGTATAACGGTAACAAATTTTACAATACCCGAGGACTTTGCACTCTACAGTATGGTTACCGATAGTGCTCAGGAAGTTATCGCAAATCTTGAAGAACAGGGACTTAGCGTCGAAGATGTTTATGTAGAGAATAGACCAACGGTTGATGATGTGTTTGCATCCCTAAAGCAAGGCTCCGATATGTACAATGTACCGTGGGCAGTTAACCAACATTATAAATTTACAGTCATCAGCCAGGATGCTGCAGCTGTGGCCGGACATCAAACCGGATTAGTTGCGATGAATCCATCGTATCAAGGTGGTGGCCTGTCAGCAGGCGGCTCGTGCAAATGCAATTTGTCCTCAGGGGACCGGATTGACTATTTAGGGATGCTACCACTCCTTCTTTTGATGATTATATTCTCAGGCAGCATTTTCCTAGTTAGGGTTCGCATGATCAGCTCGGTGAGGAAACGACGTAATAGTTAAGTTAAATTAGAAACGTGTGAATAGACAGGAAGAGAAGGCTCGGTCTCAAAACCGAGCCTTTTTTGTGTGCCAGGAACCCCCGAGAAGCGAAGCGTACTCTGGGGAGGAGGTCATCTTTCTCCCCGCCATATATCTCCGGAAGCTAACGCCTTATAAATATTGACTTTCCATAAATACTCAATAATATCAGTGCAAATCGGCGCACCAAAATCTTGTGGGGGAGGTTAATATGTTCAATTCTAAAAGGGTTTTAGCGACCCTTTCATTTCTAACATTGATTTTTTCAGTATCCATAGCTGAGGCTAGACATGCTCCGGATGTGATCACACTCAATCCTACTACGGATAGTGGAAAGTATCTGACTGTACATCAATCGAAGACACTTCCTCAGTGGGGTTTTAACGCTGGTGGTACTTTCGATTATGCCTATGAACCTTACGAAAGGGCGACACCAGCTGGTACTCGCATAGTAGGCATCGTAGATGATCTTATGGTCGGAAATTTCTTTGGTGCTATTGGCTGGACAGATTGGTGGACGATGGGTATCAACATGCCGATTGTCTTTTGGGAGACCTGGTACGATCCAAATGTACCTATAGCTACAGTTACGAAAGAAACAAAAAATCTGAAATTCGGCGATCTTCGCGTCGAAATGAAATTTCAATTACTCGATATTGATCGCTACCACGTAGGCCTTGCCTTAGTGCCTTTCATGTACTTTCCAACCGGTTATTGGCAGACCTATCTCGGCAACGGCATGTGGTCTCCTGGTGCTACGTTGGTCTTTGATGGTGACATAAAAAATAGGGTTTTTCTATCATTGAACGTTAGCTATAGAAATTATGCTAAAACCCGCTATGACGCCACAAATGCAAATGCCGTAATCGACGACACGCTAGGTTTGGCCGGTGCTATAAATGTAAGGATTAACGATGATTGGGCGGTATTCGGTGAAGTATGGAGTGAAGGTGTTATGAGCAGTTACTTTAAGAATCAGCTGCAAAATCCCTCGGAGTTCCTCGCTGGTGGTAAATATACACCTCAGTTCAGGAGTGTTAAGGGGCTTGGTATAACGCTCGCTGGTGGCCGTGCGATTACTACCGGTATAGGTGATCCAGATTTCAGGGTCCTGCTTGGTATCAACTATCGCTATGATCGTGAACCGCCACCACCACCACCTGCTGAAGTCGAGGTCGCGGTTGATGAAAAGATCATCATTACCCAGAAAATCCACTTTGAATTTGATAGGGCGGTCATCAGGCCGATCTCCTATCCTATTCTTGATGATGTTGCGATGCTGCTCATGCAGAATCCGCAACTCGGTCTAGTCAGGGTTGAGGGACACACTGATTGGATAGGTTCTGACACATATAATCAGCAGCTCTCAGAAAGGCGCGCCAATTCCGTGCGTAATTATCTGATCAACAAGGGAATAGCGCCGCAGCGTCTGCAGGCAGCGGGTTACGGTGAATCCCGTCCAATTGCGGATAACAACAGCGTGAAGGGACGTGCACGCAACCGTCGTACGGAATTTACGGTGGTACAGTAATAGCTTACGGATCCTTGTCTTGTACAAGGGATTAAAACAAAGTAAGAAGAGGGGGCCTAATGGTCCCCTTTTTTTGGAATGTGTTATGAAACAACAATATAGAAATGAAAAGCCGCTCGCCACACCCGTTCAATACGTAAAAGGGGTTGGTCCTGTCTTGGCGGATAAGTTGTCAAAAATGGGGATTCTGACGGTCGGCGACCTACTAGCGGTCACACCTACCAGGTATCTGGATAGAAGGAAGATCCTCGCGATATCTGAACTCGCAGCTGGCAAGGATAGAACGATTGTCGGAGAGATAGTCAAAAGCGGCGTCTCTTTCATGGGGCGTCGTAGAAAGAGGATTTACGAAATTATTATCGATGATGGGACTGGGAAGGTTTCAGCAAAGTTCTTTCATTTTAAACAGAAGTACTATGAGGAGAAATTCAAAATCGGTCAGAAGTTTCTCCTCTCCGGAGATGTTAGCGCCTTTCTAAATAAGGCGCAGTTCATACATCCGGAAGTTGAAATGCTGGGGATCGATGCAGAGAACAGCGTTATCGGAAAAATCGTACCCGTATATCCCCTCACTGAGGGACTCTATCAAAAGACGATGAGGAAGATCATCCGAAATGCATGGGATAAATTTAACCAGGACATCAAACCGATCTTCTCCGAAGAGTTTGCGGAAAAATACAATCTGTCAGATCCTTGGAGCTGTCTACAGGAGATGCATTTTCCATCCTCAGATCTCGATCCGGAGCTCTTAACGATAGGACGTTCTCAAGCACATCGAACCCTCATCTTCGATGAATTCTTCTTTCTGGAACTGGGGTTGGCGCTTAGAAGAAAAAATCACAAGATAAAACCAGGTATCAGTTTTCCAAGGAATGATGAAATATATAATTATTTTCTCAAGTCTTTACCATTCGAACTAACAGATGCTCAGAAGAGGGTGGTTGGCGAAATCTTCGAGGATATGGATGCACCACGTCCTATGAATCGCTTACTACAAGGTGACGTTGGAAGTGGTAAGACTGTAGTCGCTCTTATTGCGGCAACAAGAGCCATAGCTGCTGGATATCAAGCGACCATTATGGCTCCCACAGAAATTCTTGCTGAACAGCATTTCGACACGATCAATAAATTCGCACGCTCACTGAATTTTGAATTTGGCATATTGACGAGTTCGATAAAGGGCGCTGATAGAAATAAGATTCTGTCCGATCTGAAAAACGGAGAAATGAAACTCATAGTTGGAACGCATGCTCTGATACAGGATGGTGTTGAGTTTCAAAAACTTGGTTTTGTTACGGTTGATGAGCAGCATCGGTTTGGAGTTTTGCAGCGTGCCGCAATCCGTGAGAAAGGACAGCCGAGCGCAGATGAACCCGGATGGCCTGACATACTCATTATGACGGCAACGCCAATACCCAGGACTCTCGCCATGACTCTCTATGGTGATTTGGATGTCTCGGTCATTGATGAACTTCCGAAAGGCAGGAAACCTATAATTACCAGATTGTATGAGGAACATAATCGCAAGAAACTCTATGATGGAATGTACCATGAGTTGAAAAGTGGGCGACAAGCATATGTGGTCTATCCACTTATAGAGGAGAGCGAGAAAGTTGATCTTAAGAACGCGACCAGCATGTCGAAGGAGATAGCAGGGGTCTTCGAACCGGAGTTCAAGGTAGCACTCTTACATGGACGGATGAGCGGAGAAGATAAGGAAAGGATAATGGATCTCTTCAAGTCTGGAGAGATTGATATCTTGGTTGCGACGTCAGTGGTCGAGGTCGGTGTCGATGTGCCGAACGCATCGGTGATGGTCATAGAACATGCGGAGAGGTTTGGTCTCTCACAGCTCCATCAGCTTCGCGGGCGTGTTGGTAGGAGTGAGTATCAATCCTTCTGTATTCTTATGGCTGACTACAGGAGAACGGAGGAATCGAGAACGAGGCTTGGCGTGATGGTCGAAACGACCGATGGATTTAAGATCGCAGAAGAGGATCTCTCTCTGAGAGGGCCCGGTGATTTCCTTGGAACACGCCAGTCAGGCTTACCCCCTTTCAGAATCGCCAATCTCGCTCGCGATGTGGGAATTCTTGGCCAGGCAAGGAAAGCGGCATTTCAATTAATAGAGGATGACCCAAAGCTCGCACATCCCTCTCACCGACGAGTTAAAGAGGTCCTTGTTGGACGTTGGGAAGGGCGTTTAAATCTAGCCGATATCAGCTAAATCAGTCTAGGGGACGTTTCTACCCCTCATAACCTTATGAATACACTAGATAATATGATGCACATGAAAGAGATTTTACGCTTTAATCTTTAAAAATATTTCATCTGATCTTAAATTACTAATAAATACATGCTGTTAAAGTATGGGGAAACGTCCCCTATAATATACGATATTGGTTGAGTTCGGGACTTATTGTGCTATGTATGTCGCATGGAATCCCGCTATACAGGCATTTCCAGATCGAGACTACCTTCCTGGCTAAGAAAGACGCTTCAGACATCCACAAAAATTCATGAAATAAAATCAAAGTTGAGAAGCAAGAAGCTGCACTCCGTCTGTGAAGAGGCAAAGTGTCCGAATTTGTGCGAATGCTTTGAGAGAGGAACTGCTACAATCATGATAATGGGCAGGAACTGCACAAGACACTGTGGTTTCTGCGCTATTAAGAATGGGGAGCCAACTCCACTCGATCCTGATGAACCTCAGAATGTTGCCCAACAAATAAAGGAGATGGAACTCCGGCACGCAGTTATCACATCGGTCACAAGGGATGATCTCCCTGATGGTGGCGCGGCACATTTTGCCCGAACCATTGAGGCCGCTAAGAAATCGAATCCAGAAACAGCAATTGAAGTGCTGACACCGGATTTTGAGGGCAGGGCGCTCGATGTAATGACTGTCTGTCACGCTGGACCTAATATTTTCAACCATAACCTTGAAACTGTCGAGCGTCTCACCCCTTATATCAGAAATAAGGCTAAATACGCCCGATCCTTAGGAGTTCTGAGGGCTGCGAGGGAAGGGCTCCCAAAGGGTTTGATCAAGTCTGGTCTTATGGTCGGATTGGGAGAGATGTTTGAAGAGGTCGAGAGGACCCTTTCAGATCTTAAAAGTGTCGGTTGCGATATCGTTACAATCGGACAGTATCTAAGACCGAATAAAAAAGCTATCCCGGTTGCAGAATACATTCCCCCGGAAATCTTCCGTAGGTATCAAACTTTACAGTTAAAGTATGGATTCAAAATGTTGTTTGCAGGACCTTTTGTAAGGAGTTCATACTTGGCAGATAAAGTAACACTTGAAGGTTGAGACAACCCCGATTTTAACTGATCAGATCTATTTTGAAATGCTTTTCTAGGAGGTAGTTATGGATAAAAATCTAGCACTGGAAATGACGAGGGTGACAGAGGCAGCCGCACTAGCAGCCGCACGCCAGATGGGTCGCGGATCAAGTGAAAAGGCTGATCAAGTTGCTGTCGATGCCATGAGAACCGCTCTCAATACAATGAGCATAAAGGGCACGGTAGTTATCGGTGAAGGTGAACGAGATGAAGCCCCTATGCTGTACATCGGTGAGAAGGTAGGCGTCGGCGATGGTCCTGAAATAGATATCGCCCTCGATCCCCTAGAGGGAACAACCGTATGTGCAACTGGGAAGGAAAACTCCCTCACCGTCATAGCGATGGCCGATACAGGGAACTTTCTCCATGCACCTGATACCTATATGTGGAAGATAGCTGTAGGTCCCGATGCCAGGGATGTAATCGATATCAAGAGGTCAGCGACACAGAATCTTGTAGCGATAGCTGAGAGGAAAAGGTGTGAAGTTCGCGATCTTACTGCAATCATCCTAAACCGTCCTCGCCATGAGAAATTGATCACCGAGGTTAGACAGGCTGGCGCTAGGATTCGTTTGATAGATGATGGGGATGTCTCAGCAGCTATTGCCACCTGTGAGGAGGATTCAGGAATCGATGTCCTCCTTGGCAGCGGTGGTGCGCCTGAGGGGGTACTTGCAGCAGCAGCACTCAGGTGTCTTGGTGGAGATATGCAGGGCAAGCTCATGTGGCGCAATGCGGAGGAACAGGATAGGGCAAAGAAAATGGGGATCGAAGATCTGGATAGAATATACGGTCTCAAAGATCTTGCTAAGGGCAATGTTATGTTCGCTGCTACCGGCGTTACTACCGGCACCTTTCTCAAGGGAGTGCGTTTCTACGGCGGTGGTGCTTCCACACATTCCGTCGTCATGAGATCAGAAACTGGCACTGTGCGCTATATCGAAGCAACACACGACTTCAAACGCAAGCCTTTCTACACAACGCCGGATGGAAGTATATATCTGCATCTTGGAGAAGAGAATAAGTAGGTTATCCGATATTTTCGCAATACAGTTCACCTAAACTAATTCGTACGGACAGTTTTATCAGGAGAAAATATAAATATGGTTACAGCTGAGAAATCTATCGCAATAGAGGCACCTATTAAAAAGATCTTCGACGTCATTGCCGACTTTAAATCGTACGAGGAGTTTCTGCCTGAAATTGAAAGTTCGGAGGTCAAGAAAGAGACTACGAAAGTCAAAACAGTTGCCTTTAGAATGAATCTCATGCAAACGATAAATTACACCTTGGACTTTGCGCTCATTAAACCAAATAAAATTACGTGGAAGTATGTCGAGGGTGATGAGATTCTGAAGGACAATTCGGGATCTTGGGGGCTTACGGAGCTTGAACCTGGCATTGTAGATGTTAACTATAAAATCAATGTCGATTTTAACATATGGCTACCGAGTTCGGTAGTTGAATCACTATTGAATGACCACCTTCCAAAGATGCTGAACCACTTCAAAGTGAGAGTTGAAAATAAGAATTAATTATTAACTATTCAAACGTAATAAATCCACCATTTGCCATTTCTATCGCTGTTCCAGAAGTAATATCTTCGAATCGCATCACTATCTCATCAAGGTAGTCATCATTGAATCGGCTAGCAGCAGTCGGACATCCTGACAAATCTCTATCAACGATTATTATACGGACATATCCTTTTGGGTCATCCGATGATGTCCATACTTGATCAAAACCAACACCAAGATCTGTGTAGGTTGCGCCAGGCATCGTTACACTTGAAAGAGAATAGCTCGCTCCGGCACATGCTATGGTTTCATTTGTAGATGGATCCTCGATATGGACCTCTATCTCTGGCGAGCTGGATTCATCATCGTCACCTACAAATTTCAAGTCATCTATTACTAGTGTTAGAACTTCAGCTACAGTTATATCATCCGGTGGATCCGTCCAAAAGGTCTCCTCAGTTGTAAATGTTATATTGCCGGAATCGGAAACAAGCGTTAGAGCCTCACCAGTAGTTAAATCACTCAGCGTATTGAGCCCTGATGTGCTTACTATTCTATCGATGCCCACTTCGAAGGGATCTGGACACATCGACTCGTCAGCACGTTCGATAACAACCACTCTAAGCCAGGATGCGGCATCTGAAGCATTGATGTCGGTAGCAAGAAGCGGGGCAGAGTAGAGACTCGTATAATCAGTATCAGCCTCATTGATCGTTTCAAGACCAAAGCTGTTACCCCCAAAACAAGCCATATCCGTATTGCTCAGTACATCCACAAGATGCACTTCCATCTTCGGATCGTAAGTATCACCGGTATTTAGCTGATCCAGATAGGTGCCGCGAAATAGGAGATCTGTAAGCTGGGAGGCAATGATCGACTCGGGGGCCGCAGGAATCTCCTCGAATGAAATTGTCCCGCTTTCATGATTGTTGAGTTGAACTGTTCCTTGTTGAAAGGTGTCAAAACCGATCGTCCCAGATCTAGCCATTGTAGTGTCGGTTTCAAATACTGGCTGGCCTGGACATTGAGGATTATCCCGTTCCAGAACTGTAATATAAAAACCGCCGACCGTTTCCTGTGTGCTATCATCAGACCTTATGAAATTTGCATCCAAGTTAGTATATTCTATGCTATGACTCTGAGCCACCTGCAATCCATTATCCACACCCGAACAGAGAATCGATTTGTTTGTACTCGCATCGACAATATGAACCTCAGTTTCAATCTGCGAGGCCTCACTAGGACTTCCTGTAAAAAGAAGAGTTGTTATTACATAATTCTGAAGTGTTGACACTGCGACAGGTTCGTATGAAGTACCGCCTCCACATGAGTATATCGATGTGGATAAAAGCAACATAGCAGCAATGACAAATAATCGATGCACGTAATTCACAAGATGACTCCTATTGATACGAACATTACATATAAATAGTTATTATTTTATTGCTTGGAAGTAACGTCCTAGTGCTAGTAGTGGGAAGTAATGGCGATAGCCATGGTATCTGATATAGAAGTGACCCTGAAAGCCAGTCCCTGTGTGATGCATCTCATCCCATCCACCGCTCTCGTTGCGCGCATTTAACAGGTATTCAGCGCCGCGCCTTGCGGCCTTGCCCTTGATACGGCCACCGGCAACGAGCCCCATCAATGCCCAAGCGGTCTGGGATGGAATACTAACACCGTATGTAGAAAATTTTGCAGTGTCATAAGTAACAGGGGATTCACTCCAACCACCATCCGAGCGCTGTACGGATTCTAGCCAATTAAGCGCCCTGGATATTCTATCATCGGACGGATCGAAACCGAGAGCTCCAAGCCCCATTATAACATTCCAGGTTCCATAGAGGTAATTTACACCCCAACGCCCGAACCATCCGCCGAACTTCTCCTGAGTTTGCCAGATGAATTGCAGCGCACGTTTTATAACGGGATGATTGCGATCATATCCCTGAGTAGAAAGATATTCTATCATCCTTCCAGTGATATCAGGTGTCGATGGATCTAAACACGCCTTATGATCAGAAAACGGAATGCGATTCACCAGTTTCTGTTTCTGGTTTTTGTCAAATGCACCCCAGCCACCGTCATCATTCTGCATCGACAGAAGCCAATCTATTCCAAGCTGCATCGACTCCTTTTTCTCATCCTCCGGTATTGCCAATCGATCTATGACGCTTAATATTTCAATCGTATCATCGACGTCAGGAAAATAATCATTTTCAAATTCAAAAGCCCAACCCCCGGGCTTAGCTTTTCTATTTTTAATCGACCAGTCACCGCGAGTTTCGCGTATCTGTTTGCCGATCAACCAACGGCCAGCGCGAAGTAGGGCGGGGTCATCATTAGGAACACCAGCTTCCAAGAGCGCCATAATCATCCACGGTGTATCCCAAAGGGGAGAAATGCAGCACTGCTGATGAATTTTATGTCCCTCACTGCGCTTTACGAACGGATCAACTCCTACTTCTCGCAGTTTTGAAGGAACTGTCTTAGTATCATCCTTAACCTCATCAGGCAGTGCAGGGATATCCATAGTCGCATAACGCTGTTGGAACATCTTTAATGCCTCAAATGGCTTCTTGATTTGCGGTGTGTCATTGCTGTAACCCATGGCTTTAAAGGCAAATGCACAGTATGCAAGTGCTGGATAGATATCTTCAGTTTTTGCTACATGATCCCATGTCCACTTAGCACACTTATTTATCGATAGCTTACGTAGTGGCTTTAAAGGTATTTTATCAAGAATCTTTAAAGCTTTATCTGAATAAATAAAGAAGCTTTCCCATGATATAAGGTCGTGATCTGAAGGATAGGAATAAAATCTGTGATCAGGTGGATGACAGAAAAGCTCCTCTAACATTATGTTCTTAGGAGCTTTTGTAGTATTCTTGAGTGACATGAAAATCAAAAGCGGCACAATGCTCGCTCTGGCCCAGCTTGAAAACTCGTATATGTTGAATTTGAACCAGCTTGGAAAATTTATGAAACAGCTGGGCATCTCTGGACATGCACTCCAGGGTACGATCCCGAACATCGCAAGGTGAATCTTTGTAAATACGCGGGCCTTTTCTATGCCGCCATGTTCAAGGATGTACTGACGTGCCTTGACCATATTTTCCGCGTCCGGTGAGATACCGGCAATTTGAAGTGCCCAGTAGCACTCAATCGTCGTTGAAAGCTCCGGTGGCCCATCATGATAGATTGCCCAGGTTCCATTGGATCGCTGGACATCCAAAATCCGGTTCTTTATGCCTTCAAGAATCTCCTCATCAACCATACCCAGATAATACATGAGGAAAATAAACTCCGCTCCAATTGTCTCATTTGCTTCAAGGGCATACCACCAGTATCCGTCCGATCTTTGATGAGACATGAATAGAGAGATAGTCTTCTGAAGCTCAGAAGAGCGTGTCGAGTCACTATAAGTAGCTGTATTATCGTGTGTATTTATGTCGATAACCTCAGCAGCTGCCTTTTTCATGTATAAGCCTCCAGTTGATTGGAGTTTAATAGTGGATTTTAAAGAAGATTTCTAGGTCTTTTTTGAATATCTCTAAATTGGAATACATACGTAAGGACGTATAAGATATATTATGTCTGGTATAATATCACCCCAGATATTGATACATTCATAATGATAACTCGAAATCCATTTGGACCGATCAGTACACCCTGCCTCATGACTCGACACTCCTTAATGGAATTCACCGCTTCCCGCAGAACAGAAAATCTGGAAAAGGGTAAAAAGACAAAGGGTAAAAGTCTACATCAGCTTTTTTTAGGGTCCTGGGGAACCAGCACCGGACGAAAGCCGATAATGAAGTCACGAGCGTCCGGATAGCAGTCGAAGCGAAAGGCGGCACGCAGAAGCAGAGGATAATTGACGACCCAAGAGGCGCCGCGAAGGACAAAAGTTCCTGATCCCTCTCTCCATGGACTTGATGTCCACTCCCACACATTCCCTATCATATCCTTTAGTCCAAATCCATTAACGTATGCTTCGGGATCTGTAACCGTCCTCGTTCTATCCGTTTTTCCATCCGCATCGAAATGTGCCTGTCTGCTGGTTGCTGGAATTATGAATTCATTTCCGTCAGGTCCTTTAGCCGCCCTTTCCCATTCCTGCTCAGTTGGCAGACGTCCTATGACTGATTGTTCTGCCTGCGCGCTTACTTGCTCACCGATCCATTGTGCATAAGCGCTTGCTTCTCTATGATTCACTAAGACTGCTGGCTGATCCGCACCCGCAAACTTTTCTGAAAGATCTCGCAGATCCTTGTTCCCTGTTGCTTCAAGAAATGCGATCCACTCTCTATTCGTCACAGGATGATCCAACATGAAAAAGCCACCCGTTGCCACGCTTCTCAGAGGCTTTTCATCGTCATATGCATATTCGTCATTATCCGCGGAACCCATCTGAAATGTACCGGCTGGAATCCACTTCCACTCTGCCCCGAGATCAAAAGGTGCTTCAATGTTTGCTACAGCTGCACCACTTGTAACCGCAACTTGGCCGACATTCCCTACCTTGATCGCCATGCGTACTGCTAACTCAACGTCCCGTTGATGAGCCGTGAGCTGTCCAAGAATTTCTTGTTGTGCCTGCGCAGGAATGGGTGGTGTAGCTGGCAACCCACTGATGCTGCTGCGCAAACCCACAAGATTCGTATCCTGTGGAAACGCCGTCACATATGTATCGATTGCGCTGCCCACGGCTTGAAATGCGTTTAACGCTTGTGCGGGCTGAATAATACCGGTCCGTATACCACTAACAAGCCCTGGAACACCCGCGGTACTAATGAATTGTAATCCTGGATTGATTGCAGTTCCTGTCATGATCATCTCCTTATAAATTATGTATCGACTCCCTTATCGCACTTTCCACAAATTTGTTGCTCGATTTTTCATGTTTTTGAAATATCACACCCATGTTCGGCCGCGCGAACTGATATTCAATATATGATAATATTATCATAATGTTAGCAAGGCCGAATATTTCATTATTGGATTATCTTGAATTGACTTTATGAAAGACTTTATGTAAACTTTATGTAAGATATGAAAGCATATAATCCCAAATTCAACGTCTCAGCCCGCGTATACCGCCTTCTGGAGGAGATCGGGGCCGCAAAGGAGCGAGTTCAGAGTTCGCTCGTCAAACTTCCGTGGGTACCATCCCTCGTCAAAAATGCCCGCGCCAGGATGGCTTGGGGCTCCACCGCAATCGAAGGATGCACCCTATCCCTCGAAGCTGTTGAAGGTCTACTTGAAGGAAAGGAAGCTACGGGATATCCGGATCTTCATGTTCAAATGGCAAAGAACTACTTGAAGGCCCTCTCATGGATTACCAAACGAGAAAAAGCTCTCTCTATCAAGGAAGCCGATATATTGAAGGCACATAAGATCATCGCCCAGGGTGCGGTGGACGAAGGCCCGGTGGGTGTATATCGAAAAGAGGATGTCCGAGCTGGGTTGCATGTTGGGGCTCCTTGGAAAAATGCACCAGGTCTTGTAAGGGAATTGTTGGAATGGCTAAATGGACCCGCAAAGGCCATGCCGGCAGTCTTCTCGTCCGCAATCCTGCATCTTAGGTTCGCTGAGATCCACCCTTTTCGCGATGGAAATGGGCGCGTCGCTAGGATCCTTGCTACGTGGGACCTATATCGCAAGGGTTTCGATACGATGCATGTCTTCGCCCTTGATGAGGTTCTCCTGGAAAACAGGAATTTCTATATCAAAAATCTACAGCGCGTGCAGGTCGAGGGTGAGGATCTTGGAGGATGGCTGGAATACATGGCTGAATCCATTCTCGAAACATTGAAACGAGTCGAAAAACGCATCCATTCGATCGCCCCAAAGACGAATACACCTATTGCGCTGACGCTTAGACAGGAAAAACTCTTAAAACACCTATCTGAAAAAGGCAGTCTCAGGATAAGCGATATTGCCAAACACCTAGGCGTCACAGTTCCCGGCGCACACTATGTTTTAAAACCGCTTCTTAATTTTGGATTGATCAAAAAGACAGGCTCTCACAAGAATACCAGATATTCACTTCCATAAAATCCCTCCACAGTCCCCCTCCTCCTGTTTTATTATTGGATGTCTTAGTAGCATGATTATGTCTGGTTCAGGATTTAGCAATTTCATCTATACCGATCCTACTATTCCACTATAATTTAAGCGCCTCTATTCCGATCCCACTATCCTTGAAGAACTGCTTGAGTCGCTTGATAAGTCTCTCCTCGAGCTGCCTTACCCTTTCCTTTGATATTCCATATTCATTAGCTATCTGCTGAAGTGTTAATGGAAGTTCTGAAAGAAGTCTTTCCTGAAAGATTTTCAACTCTCTTTCATCAAGCGATCCAGAGAACTCCTTGAACTTATCCTTCAGAATATCTTGAGTTTGCTGCTCAGCAATCCTGTCATCCGCTGAGACTTCATCAATCGGTAAAAAATCCTTTAAAATCGCGCCACTATCGCCTGATTCGCCCTTGATTGGTGCTTCAAGGGCATATTCAGGTGTGGTAAGCCTTCGATGCATCTCAACAACTGTATCTTCACCTACACCTAGTCGCCTAGAGAGCTCCAGTGGCGTTGCTTCAAAACCCATCGCCTCAATGCGCTCCTTTTCGCGCATGAGATTATAGAATAGCTTTTTCTGCTCCTTCGTTGTTCCTAACTTTATAAGACGAAAGTTATCGAGAATGTACTTTAATATATAGGATTTGATCCACCAAGTTGCATAGGTTGATAACCTTGCACCCTTGTCCGTGCTGAAATGGCGGACAGCCTGAAGGAGGCCGATGTTCCCCTCTTGAATGAGATCTAGGACATTGTGATATGCGCTCCGGTATTCCATCGCAATTTTTGCAACCAAACGGAGGTGTGTCGCTACAAGCTTCTTAGCAGCCTCGAGATCCCCCTCTTCATGAAATTTGCGCGCAAGTTCATGCTCCTCTTCCACACTGAGCATAGGATAGCTCTTCACCTCCTGCATATAGGTCTGCAGTGGATCGCGGCGTACAAGTTCGCGTGAGGCACTCCCCTTATTCAGTGTATCTTTCTTCTTATCGCTCATATGACGAATATCTCTATAATCTCGGAGCGTTATGGGCAAGATAAATTATAACGCAAGGGCATATCTAATAATTCTAATTTCAAAGGTGTCGGACACTTTTTTGCGATTTTCGGGAAAAGGTGTCGGACACTTTTTTCTATTGGAGTATCGGTACGGAAAGGTGGAAGCCAACTGCGGTGGTGTTGGAATTGTCGATATATTTGTGGTGTACAAGAAAGGATACCAGATCCTCTTCGGCCATGATTGATAAAGCGGTATCAGTCATCGGCGTCGAGTTGTATACAATAACACGACCGCCCTCCTCCTTCACCAGAAAACCCACGTGAGTGACTAGGAGATCTGTCATCCAGTTTCCTTCGTTGACCGATGCAGGAATCCGGGTTTTATTCATCATAATCAGATCACCTGCTACACCACCATCCTCAGGCATCGATATCTTAAGCTCCTTATTGACGAGATTGAATATCGATATTTCAGGGAGTGAATCCACGAAATCAGGATCGAGAGTATAATAACCATTCTGGCCAACTATCATATTTTCAAATGGATAATAGCTGAGTGAGACTTTCTCTTCGGGCATCAGCATTCCCAGATTCTTAAACTCCAACAGCCTTAAGGCATATGCGGCCTCATCAAGATCTGAGAAATCACCCTCGAGTGAAGTTTTCGACTTATACCAGTTTTTCTTATTTATAGTGCCACTTGCTTTGATAAGATCTATTGGGGAGAGACTCATATCTATTTCAGATATGAAGCCTGCCTCAATGTTGTTGGGAATCCAATCAACCGATTGAAAATGATTTCTCATCGGATACTCCTGAATCCCATCTAAATAACGGATCGACCTCAAGCGATCTCTAAAGCCATCATAAGTTCCACCGCTGCCCAGAATAGCGATGATTTTCTCCACCCAGGTAACGCAATTTCCTACGGTCATGTCATATTCATCATCGCGATCGAACCTGCCGTTTACTCCCTCACCTGGAACTGTCCAACTATGCGGCGTTCCAAGTGCAAACGAAGATACGATTTTAAATGCATCCTTTAAATTACCGGATGAAATAAATTTATTCGATTCTTGAAGAACTCTTTCGAACTGATCCGAATCTACAGGAAGCATGAAGCGCGCCTCATCGATATTAAGGAGGAATACCCCCCTCTCTTCATCAAGGATAATATCTGCGTCGCCATCTGCATCTATATCCCCCACAAGAATTTCGCGTATCTCAGAGTATGGCCACTTAAGTATATATGCTATCCCATCGCCACCCTCTAGAATAGGCTCTTCCGCTTCAGGAGCCAGAAGCACGCCAATCTCTAGAAGATCCAATTTGCCGTCTCCAGTAAGATCGGCATTGATCGAAATAATATTTCTATCGACCTTCCAACTCCTAGTTCTGCCGACCTCGTAGTCTCCATCTGTAACCAACTCAAATGGCACCTGTTCCAACTCATCAGCACTCGATCCTGGGAGCGTCTTCGAAGGTTCTGGAACGGGAGTACTATCTTCGGAACTAGACGCAGATGATCCGTCACAAGCCGCAAGTGATACAATTAGAGCTAAAATTAAAATATAGATAGAATTCTTCATGGTGATTACTTATCGCCGATTTGCGAAATAAGTTGCGCTGATTTTCACTGAAAATCAATTTTGAAATAGGTGCTATCTAATTGATATTACGAGAGTATTAAGAAGCTGCAATCATATTGCCACCCACGATCACAGATTTTATTTCTGCGGACACTTCCCAACCATCGAATGGAGTATTTCTGCTTTTTGATTGGAATTTTGAGGATTCAATTCTGGATGGGCTATCCTTCTGGAAGATTACTAGATCAGCAATCGCACCTACAGAAATCGTCCCCCTATTCAGATGAAATATTTTAGATGGAGATATTGTGAAAAGCTCTATCAGGCGATCAATATCAAGATACTCATCCTCCACAAGTTCCATACATACTGGGAACGCCGTTTCCATACCGATGATGCCGAATGGCGAAGTGAGGATATCCCTCTTTTCATCTGGAGAGTGCGGTGCATGATCCGTCGCAATCGCATCCACTGTTCCATCCTGAAGACCTCTGATCAATGCGATACGATCCTCATCAGTTCGAAGCGGAGGGTTCATCTTTGCATTCGCAGCATATTCATCGACATCATACTCCGTTAATAAAAGATGATGTGGTGTCACTTCACACGTCACATGCAGAGAATCGGCTTTTGCCTTTCTCACATATGCAATTCCCTCCTTCGTACTTACATGTCCTAGATGAAGCCTCGCACCCGTATCTCTTGCAAGTTCGATATCCCTCGCGATAGCTTCATTTTCAGCCGAACGTGGGATACCAGGAATTGCATTGATCTTGGCATATTCACCGTCGTTTATAATTCCCCCCTTACTCAAAGAATGAATTTCAGGATGGCTCGTTATCAGGATCTCCTTTTCTGCGGCTATGGAAAACACTTCACGCGCGACACTCGAATCCTGGATGCAGCTACCATCATCCGATATTGCCACAATTCCCGCATCAATCATCGCATCGTAATCGGGAATTCTCTCACCCTTAAGCCCTACCGTCATAGCGCCAACTGGAAGGATGTTTATTAATCCAACATCTTTCGCTCTACGGATAATCCCCTTCGTTACCTCTGCACAGTCGTTGACTGGATTTGTATTTGGCATACACACGATCGTTGTGAAGCCACCAGCAAGAGCCGCCCTACTGCCCGACTCGATATCCTCTTTATATTCAAATCCAGGATCCCTTAGGTGTGTGTGTAGATCGATAAAACCTGGAGCGATGCATAGACCTTCAGCATTCAGAACTCCATCTGAATTTACGGGAGATCTATCGCTAATCTCTGAGATCATTCCATCTTCAATAAATATATTGGTTTGTTTATGGAGATTGCTAGACGGATCGATAACAGTTCCGCCAACGATAACAGTTACTTTCTCTTGAGTATTCTTAGATCCCATATGGTTTCGTTATATCCTTATCGATTCCAAAGATCTTTGCGATAAGTGCGACACGTGTCCACATTCCATTTCGCTCCTGTCTCCAGTATTTAGCGCGGGGATCGGCATCGACCTTAACATCGATCTCTTTTCTTCTCGGCAACGGGTGCATGATAATAGCATCCTTCTTCAGAACCTTTAGGTGATCATATGTGAAATGAAATTTTGAATAATCGATATGTTTTGACTCACCATCCTTGTCGTGCTCATCCTGAATGCGCGTCATGTAAATCGCATCGACTACGGGAATGATATTCTCAAAATCGGTGGTCTCTTCAAAAGCCACATTATTCTTCTTGAGATCCTCTCTAAGGTCATCGCCGATCTTCAAGGTGTCTGGGGATACGAAGTAAACTTTTGCACCTTCAAAGTGGCGCATAAGGCGGCTCAATGACCTTACAGTTCTCCCGCGACAGACATCCCCTACCATGGCAATGCTCTTTCCGTCGATATCCCCCCCACTCTTTCCAAAGGATCTGCGAAGGGTATAGATATCGAGAAGCGCCTGAGTTGGATGTTCATCCTTTCCGGATCCGCCATTTATGACAGGTACTCTTCGTGGAGTCTCATCAAGAAGCTTTGCAATTTTATCTGCCAAACCTGCTCTCGGCGACCTCATGATGATAAGATCGACATAGCTGCTAAATGTTCTAATAGCATCATCGGCAGTTTCACCCTTTATTTCCGATGATGTATTTGGATCTCTAATCTCAGAAGTCTGGATACCTAAAATCTGGCATGCATTAAGGAATGAGAGAAATGTCCTCGTCGATGGCTGCGTAAAGTAGAGGATGGCCCTCTTATCAGAAATAAGCGTCTGAAGATAATCATTGCCTTTCTTAGTACGTGCAAGCTTCCTCAGTTTATTAGTTATTTCATAGAGCTCATCAAGAAAAGATCTGTCAAACTGATCTGAACGAAGTACATGAAAAATATCTTGAGACATATCTTATCCCTTCACGACAACTTGATTGATCTCATCAGTATCCATAAAACGCACTTTGACGTTTTCATTTGCTTTGGTCTTTAGTTGTTTACCAACGTAATCGGCTTGAATTGGAAGTTCGCGCCATCCCCTATCCACCATTACCATAAGCTTGATGAATTTAGGTCGTCCCTGACGGATCAGTGCATCCATCGCCGCTCTTATAGTTCTCCCTGTGTAGAGCACATCATCAACGAGTATTATGCCACGACCGTTAACTGAGAAGGGAAGCTCCGATTTATTGACAATCGCTTGATCCTCAATTTCCGTAAGATCATCCCTGTAGAGGGAGATGTCGATTGAGCCTATATCGATCGGTTTATGCTGAACCGCCTCGATCTTCTTTGCAAGCCACTCCGCAAGAGGAATACCCCTCGTCTTGATCCCAACAAGGGCGACATTGTTCGTACCATCGCCCACAATCTCTTTGGCGACGTTGAGGATTGCCCTATCCATCTCTTCTTCACTCATGAGATCCGTTACTTTTATTTCCATAATTTATCTTCTCCTCAAAAAAAAGCCTCCCTGCCGGTGGCAAGAAGGCCTGATTCACATAGTTATTTAACCCTTTTCATATTAAATTCCTTTGAATTTCGTGGGCTTATAGTTTCCACACCGAAATATGTCAAGTATTATAAAGCTATCACGCAGACAACCCCCTTCTAGGGGGGTTAAAAAAGAGGGCGTCTCTAATCAATCCATCTTCCAAATTCATTCCATCGTATTCCGCCGTGATCCTTGTCAATCGAGAGCCATACGAACATCGCCTTGCCCTTCATAGCCCCATCCGGAACAAAACCCCA